>JAKEFD010000152.1 GCA_022616245.1 Gemmataceae bacterium | reverse complement strand
GCCGAGCGCTTGGAGTACGAGGTTCACGGAACGATTGGCGTCATCGTGCGTGCCTTGCGGCGACAGCAAAGGACGAAGAGACAAGTCCTCAACCTGCTGCGTGCCCTGCCGGACCGTTCGACCTTGTTCATCCAGGCAAAGCTGCTCGAATCCGTCATCGAACAGATTGAGAAGGCGTAATCGCGAACACGCGGCGCCAGATATCGACGCGCGGTCGGCGCCGCCTGCCAGCGACTCCAAGCCTTGGGCCGACGTTCGGCTCTGCCAAGTTGCGGCCATGTTGACGCGTCTGTTGCGGCAGGCGATGATAACCGGTGCATCTGGCCCAAGCGACCCGCAAGGATCTGGCACTATCGCACAATCACCATGATTTCTCCTTGCAGAGTATGGGAATCTCCCGCCAGTGGGCGATGCACGTTGCGGCTCTGATTGAGAACCAACACGCCGGCCGGGGAATTCGCCACCATGCGCAACTGCGCGAGCGCCCAACGCAGCGTCCGCTTGTTGCGATCCGCAAGACTCCAGTACGGCGCGGGCGGCCACTGCGTGCAAGGCGTCGGCCGTGTTGGCCAGGCGGGCCAGAATGCTGGTATCGACCAAATACGCCATCACTCATACAGCCCTTCGCTACTGACCGCCTCATTGGACAGCGAGATGCCGCAGTCGGACGCCGCGGCGAGCAAGCCCCGTCCCCACTCATCCTGGGGCTGGATCTTCAAGGCGGGAGCAAGAAAGCGCTCCCGCAAAGCGTTCAGGGCCAGGATGTCGGGGGCAACGCCCTGCTTGCGGGCTAGGTCGTTCAAGGCTGCCGTCAAATCAGGCGAGAGAGTGATTACCATGGCCGATCCACCTTTGTATTAGCTTCCTCAGCACATGATACCCGAGGCGCAAGGACGGTCCAAGCCGGCGCACCATATTATTGTCCGCTCTGATAGGCTCAGGGTTGCTCGAACAACTTGGCGTCGAACTTGTCCACCGCTCGGAAGTCGGTGACTCTGGGTTCGAAGTGGCCATCGTGTTCCTTCTGGGCAATCGGGATGCCGTCGAACGTCTTGTAGTCGCTGAAGGTGACCTCTCTGAGGATGTCGCTGCCAACGCCCTTGAGGAGCAGGTGCGTGTCCTTGTCGAAGTACATCTTCTGGTTGCAGCGCGGGCCGGTGACCTGCACGCCCACCGCGGCACGGCCGCCGATCTTGGCCTCCTCGTCCAAGAGGGCCACCTTGTGGTCGGCGTCTTTCAGCCGCAGCACCTGCTGGGGGCCGAAGAACTTCACGTAATAGAGCCAGTATTCAATCCTGGGTTCGATGCCGGTCGGGATGAACTCCCTCGCGTCCTCAGTCGCCTCCTTCTCGACCTTCCGCTGCCAGGCAGCCGGATCGCCGCCGTGCAAGTTTCCGACCATGCGCTCTTGATCGGATTGGGCGGCTTTCTGCCCTTGAAGGAACAAGTGGGGTTGGGGACATTCGCGTTCGACAGACGGACAAGAATGTCCAACTTACGACACTCTCATGGTCGGCGAAATCTTGCACAAACCGGCCATATTTCCAAGTCGCTAAACTGTCGCTGATTCCAGCGCGAAAGTGGTTCGATTGACGTGGGAATCGGCGAGTCAGTGTGATGTAGGGACGCCATCCAGCCGATGCTTTTCCCATCGTCTGCATACCGCGCCAGGAGTGCCGCATGCTCCATTCAAGAGCTCTTGTATACATCTTGGCGCTTGGATCGATGATTGCCGCCAATTCGGCACTTGGGCAAAACCAGCCCAACCAGCCTCAGGTGCTGGTGCCTTTGAAGATCGGCGTAGCCGCGCCGGCCGAATTAGGGGAAAAGCCTGCCATCGTTCTTGAAGCGCCGGCTTGCCATTGTGAGCCGATCATCGCCCAGATCGCGCCGCGCTTCTCGCTGCGGCGCTCGTTCGGGGACGGCGTCGGCTACGAGGACGGTTTCACCTTCGTGGAAGGGTTCATTCCACTGGCCCAGCAACCCGGTTGTTCGCTCCTATTTGGCAACGCGCGCGTTCTAAACTACGATCACGGCGAATTCTGGGAAGCGCAGCTCGGCGGCGGCGCGCGTTGGCTCGTCGCCGGCAGCTTCGTTGCTGGCGTCAACGCCTTCTACGACGGCCGCAACACGGACCTGCGCTGGTATCACCAGGCCGGCCTGGGCTGGGAATTGCTCGGCCGTGCCTGGGAGTTGCGCGGCAACGTCTACATCCCTGTCGGGCCGCAGCGCTTCAGTTTCGGCAGCACGGGGTCCGTCACGCCGCAGTTTGTCGGCACCAATATCGCGTTTGACCGAGTTGTGCGCTTGGAATCGACCATGGGCGGCGCCGACATCGAACTCGGGCGGCAACTGCCGGCAGCCTTGGCGTCGGTGCGGAATTCGGCCTACCTGGGCTTCTATCATTATTCCAACGACCTGGTGCAAACAGCCAATGGTGTCCGCGGAAGGTTGGAAGGCTGGATCGGCGAAAACGTCTCGTTGCATCTAGCGGTGCAAAACGACGCGGTCTTCGACACGACGGTGACCGGCGGCGTTGGCCTGCACTGGGGCGGTGTGCGCACTGTCGACCGTCAAGTCGATCCCTTGGCCGCCAAACTGGGTGAGCGCGTGGTGCGCGATCCTAACATTGTCATTCAGCGCAAAGATGCACTATCGCGCGAATTGGCCATCGACCCGGCGACGGGCCAGCCGATCGAAGTGCGGCACGCCAATAGCAAGGCAGCGCCCGGAGGCGACGGCTCGGTGGAAAGACCGTTCCAGACATTAGCCCAGCTCCAGGCCGGCAGCGCAGCGGGGCAAATCCTGTACGCGCATTCCGGTAGCGTATTCACCGGTGAGCGCATTGCTTTGCAGGCGAATCAGCGCTTTCTGGGCGAGGGCATTCCGCACTTTTTCTTCGCGCAGCAGGGAACATTTCTCTTGCCCAAGGCGACAGGCGGGACCACGCTGCCCGTCATCCTCAATGCCCCGGGATCGGGCGAAATTGGCTCCGACGTCCCTGCCATCACGATTGCCAGCGGCACGGAGGTGTCGGGGTTACATATCGATAGGCCGTTTGGCCTTGGGATTGTCGGAGAAAACACCGCAAACGTGAACATCAATCGCAATGTTCTTACCAACGGGATTCTTGCGAACGGAGCTCCAGGACTGGGCCGAATTCTTTTGGTCAACGTCTCCGGGACGTCGACGATTGCGAACAATACTCTTGCCAGCATTGGAATCGAAGCTATCGATGTTGAGTTCCGAGGGACAAGCCAGGGGACGGTCTACATCACCGGCAACAAGCTTTCAAAGATCAATTCCGGTCCGAGCTCCGCAATATTCGTTCTGGCCCCTGACACGAGCTTTGCGCGGGTCTTCGTCAACGGGAACATTGTCGAAAGTGCGACGGGGGCGGGTATAGGACTGGCGACGGCTAGGGAAGCAACTGGTGTGTTTCAGGTCGCCAACAATTTCGTTGGGACATCCAGACCGGATGGGTTTCGGATCGCGAGCCAGCAGACCTCCTCGCTTAATTTGCAACTGCTGGGGAACACGAGCGTCAATCCAATTGGGATCGGGGAGTTCAATGCGTCCTCATTCCAAGTAGAGGACACATTGGGCAGCAATTCGCCATTCCCCACGATAACCGGCGGGGTCACCATCGTTCCGTTCGGCACGTTCGGCTTTCCGCCTCCCTGAGACGGCCTGACAAGCGACTTTTCACTTTCTCTCTTTTTTGCCAATCTGAAAAGTGAGGGGTAGTCGTCCGATGTAAAGGTTGTCATTACAATGATTTGTGAATTTTCAGACTACTTTTCACTTTTTTGCCATTTGAAAAGTTGGTCCTACCCATGCCAGGGCCTAGGCGTTCCCATCCGTGCGATCCATCAGGAATGTTTGGCCAACGCTTGTCCGATTTGCCACCCCAAAATGCATTAACTCTATAAGCACCCCCGAAAGGGGCTGCTAGCAAGCGTCGTACTGCGCGCCGCTCCATTGCCATCCTCAACGACGCCCGCGTTGACACTAGCCCGACGCGCGAGCGAGGGATTTTTAACATTAACCCGACGCGCGGGCGAGGGACCGCCAACAGTACCTTGCTCGCGCGTCGGGCTGGTGTTAACCTCAAAGAGTATCGCATCGCCATTCTCTTCCGGAACAGACCTTCCAGCAGGTGCCTCATGCTTGGCCGCATCGTCGCGATTTCCTTCTCCTTGTTGATGGCCACTACCCTCTTTAGTTCGGCGCAAGCGCCGCCTCCGCCGGGCGACAATAAGCCGCTCTTGCGTCTAGAGGCGGGCGGCCCGACCAGCAACGTCACCGCGCTCGTGTTCAGCCCGGACGGCGAAACGCTATACGCCGCCGGTTTCGATAAAGTCGTGCGCGTCTGGGGCCTCAATGCCGGCAAGTTCGAACTGGATGCCAAGCGTTACTTTCGCGTGCCGATCAATCCGGGCACGGAGGGCGCGATCAACGCCATGGCGATTTCCTCGGACGGGAAGTGGCTGGCGGTCGGTGGCTTGGGCGTCGTGCGCGTGGCGGCGGGGTTTTTCGATTCCGGACGGCTCTGGCCCACCGCGGGCTTGAAGCCGGAGCTGCGCTACGACCAGGGTCTCATCTACGTATTCGCGACAGACGGCCAGGACGTGAAGATGCTGCGCGGCCATCGCGGGCCAATTGTATCGCTGGCGTTCGCCCCGCAGCGAAAGGATCAGCCGCCAATTTTGGTTTCCGCCGCGCAGGGCTGGGACTTCGACAAGAATCAGGTTGTCGGCGAGGCGCGGGTGTGGGATGTGGCCAAGGGGGAATCGATAGGCGATCTGGGCGGGCTGCCGCGGCCGTTTGTCGAGGCGCGTGCTCCTGGCCTGGCCGCATCACGCGCCGGGGCCAATCCGAATCAGATTCGCGTCGCCATTGCATGGGGCGACAAGCATCAGGCAGCGAACGGCAGCCACGGCTACATGCGCATCTGGGATCTACCCGAAGGAAAGCTGCAGAAGCTCGTGGATGGCTTTTACAACACGGCGCTGACCATGTTGCCCGATGAGACCAGCGTTTTGGCCGGCAGTTTCGCCATGCCCGCGGGACAGCTCAAGACGTGGGACCTGACGGCCAATCCGCCGGTCGTCAAGCAGCAAGCGGGGCTGCCCGCGCCCGCCAAGGCGTACTACTTCCCCGACGGCGTCGAGGTTTTTTCGGTAAAGGACAAGCAGGCGGCCGATCACGCCGCGTTGCTGGTGCGCCAGCTAACTCCGGCTGGGCAAGTAAACGCCCTGCACTTGATCGATTTGCGGGCCGGGCGCTTCGGCCAATCCCGTGTGCAGGTGCCGCTCTGGCAAAACAGCACCATCGGCGCGGTGATGGCCGCCACACCGCGCGGCCGGCATATCGCCGTCGCCGGCAACGCCGATCACACCATCCGGGTGTACGCCGTGGACGACCTATTACAGCAAAAGTTCCATCCACAAGTGTTGCAAAGCGTCGGCGAGACGATCCGCCACGTCGCGTTCGTCGAAATGCAAAAGAAAGGAAAATCTCATCTGGGCCTTTTGCTCGGCAAGACTAAAGGCAAAGCCGACCTCGTGTTTGATTTCGAGCAGCGCTTGCTCACGGAGCAAGTGCAAAACTACAAGGCCACGACGCCCAACGTCGGCGCCTGGAGTGTCCAGGAATTCGTCAAGGACAATGCCACGATTCTGCAGCTTGCGGAAGGGAACAAGATAAGAAGCCGTGTCAGCTTGGCCGCCGATCAGCAATTGGAGACCTACGCGTTGTTGCCGCCCATTCCCGCGCGAAAGACACCGTTGCTGGCGGTCTCTTCCTACCTGGTCAGGACCGGAACACCCTTGCTCGATCTCTATGACGTCGGCGCCGGCAAGCATTTTCGCCGTTTCACCGGGCACAGCGCGCCGATCAAGTCGCTGGCCGTTTCGCCGGACGGCAGACTGCTCGCCTCGGCTTCTAACGACCAGACCGTCGCCGTCTGGAGCTTGAGCAATGTGAGCGAAATTCTCGACAAGCACGGCGGCCTTAACAGCGTTACCGTTGTGGCGCGCGACAAGGACGTGGTCGTGCAAAAGATGGACGACGACAGCTCGGCCAAGGGTAAACTGTCCATAGGCACGAGCGTCAATGGAACGGTAGATGGTGGAGAGCTCAAGCCGTTCAAAACGCCGCGCGACTTCTACGAAGCTTTTTGGGCCGTCAAGCCCGGCGCCGCCGTCACCTTGCGGATCGTTGACGGCAAAAAGACCCAGGACGTCGCGGTAAACGCGGAACAGGGCGTGGACGACCGTAAGCCGTTGTTCTCGCTGTTCATCACGCGCCCCAGCGCGGACGGCAAGCGCGAATGGCTCGGCTGGAATTTCGTGGGCCCGTTTGATTCGAGCAGCACCGCCGCCGAGAACTTCGTCGGCTGGCATTTCAACACGGGCAAGACGGAGGAGCCGACCAAGTTCGCCGCTTTGAAGCAATACCGCGACGAGTTCTTCAAGAAGGACATTTTGAAGTTCTTGATGTCGGAAGGCTCGTTGCCCCAGGCGCTCGAGAAACACAAGCAGCCCGCGCCGCCCCGCCCGGACCCAAAGATCGACGACCCGGTCGGCCTGCACAAAGCGCCTAATGGCGACCTATTGGTTCGCGAGCGCAAGACCGTGCTGCAAGTCCCCATTCAAGACTTCACGCTTATGCCCGATGACACCATCGCCTGGCAACTAAACGACGAAAAACCACAGACGTTTGAGCCGCCCGCCGGCAACCTTTGGTCAATGCCGTTGCCCGAGCTGCCGGCACAGGGCCAGCGCCATACCGTCCGACTGAAGCTGTGGCTGAAAGAGGCCGGCAAACCGGCTGCGCTTTCCGCCCAAGAATGGACCGTGCGCTATCAACCGCCGCCGCCGACATTGAAATATCAAAAGGACAGTGCCTACGACGTGGCGACGGCCGCCGATTTCGTGTTCCAGGGCACAGTGCACGCGCCTGTCGCCGGCGCGCAGGTTTCCTTGTGGCTCAATGACGAAGCCAAACCGATCTACAAGTGGCCGGTTGACAGCGCCGACAAACCGCAAGCCATCAGCAAGAAACTGAAGCTCAAGGAAGGCGACAATCTGATCAAACTGGTGGCCGAGAACCAAGCCGCATTGAAAAAGTTCGAAGCCGAGGAGCGCCACTCGTTGACTGTGAAAGTCGCCTTTCGGCCCAACGCTCCGACCATCGCCATCGGGAGAATCGAGGCCGTCATGGGCGAGGACAAGGCTCAATCGTTCGAGCCAAACCAGCAAGTCGTCGTCGGTGTCCCGCGCGTCCGGATCAAGGGCACCATATCGGCCCCGGCCCAATTGGCAGCCGCTGAATGGGATATGGGCGAGATGTCGGAACGGAAGCTGTTAGCTGGTTTCAAGCCGGGCGTGACGACGTTCCCCTTTGACGAACAAGTAGCGCTTACGCCCGGCCCGCAGACCGTGCGCATCTTCGCGAAGACCGCCAAGAGTCCGGAAGGAATGGAAACCGTCAAGCTCTTGTATCAACCGCAACTTCCGCGTTTAGTGCTCTTGGCGCCTGAGCCGCTGATCCGGGAAACAGCCGACAAGGACAAGGCGGAAATAACCGTTTCGGGGAAACTGTTGCCGCCGGCCGTGCCCAGCCCGAAATTCGGCCTCAAGGCGACCCTGGTGCATAACGGCAAGCCATTGGGCGAACCGATCGAGCTCGATTCGACCCAGGACCTCTTGCCGGAGCGCAAGATCACTCTGACGCCAGGCATCAACAAGGTCCAGGTGGCGCTCAGCTACGGTCAGGACTGGCAGGGCACTCAGCAAGTAGCCGAGTTCCAGACCCGCTATGTCCGGCCTCCTCGAGTCGCCGCGCTCGAGACCAAGCTCGTGGGCAAAGAACCATTCGTGGACCTGGTCGCAACCGTGCAATCCCAAACCAAACTCTTGCCTGATTCCATCCAGGTGCTCGTCAACGGCAAGGAACAACGATACGCACAGGCCGAAGTCAAGCAGGCAGGGAAGAGTTGGACGGTGAATGTCAAGGAGGTGCCGCTCGCGCTCGAAGCGAACAAGGAAATCCACAAGAACGAAATCGTGCTGCTCGTGAGCAACGAGGAAGAGCAATCAGCGCCATCTCAAGTCGCCGCGATCGTGTACAAGGATCCGCCGCCGCCGCGCCCGGAAATCGTGCTTGTGTCGCCCGGCACGGATTCGGAAAAACTGGACGCGCCGGAGGTCAACCTGGTTTTCAGGGTTAAATCGCAAAAGCCGCTCAAGCGCGTGGAAGTGACCCTCAACGACAAAGTCGTGTATCGCCCGGAAAAGTTTCCTGAAGCGCTGGAGACCGGGGTCTACGAGTTCAACGCCGGCAAGCTGCCCTTGGAATGGAAAGTCAACCAAATGCGCATCGAAGCGGTCAACGGCGGCGGACCGAGCGACACAATGCTGGCGCTGTCGGTGCCGCAGCACCCTGTCGCCGTGAAGATCGAGCGTTTGCGCACCGAAGGGGCCAAGGCGAAGACCTTCACGCCGGAACTGTCCAACGGCAAAGACAAGTTCCCCAAGGTGCCCGACGGCCAGGTCGTGCTCGAAGGCAAAGTCCGCTGGTCCCCGCAAGACAATGCGATCCTGAAGGAAGCGCGCGATGTGCGCGTCTTTGTCAACGGCTTCCAGCAAGTGCCGGCGAAACTGGGACCGATTTCGCCCGAAAACCCTTGGGAACGCACGTTTCAGGCGCGCCTCATTCTCAATCTGGATGTGAACAGCATCGAGGTGGATGTGCCCAGCCTCAAACTGGAATCCAAGAGTCGCAAGGAATGCGAAGTGGCCTGCGCGAAACGCGTAACGGGCCAGCACTTGCACGTCGTGCTCATTGCGCCGGGATTCAAGGACGACAAGGACGTGAACCTCAGCATCGCCCAGGCGCTCCAGACGACGCGGCAATTGGGACCGAATCGATACCAAACGAAGATTTTCGACGAGGTGCAAATCCACAAGCTGACCGGCGAAGTGCCTTACTACAGCGTCGACAGCCTGCTGCACAGCATCGGCGGTTACTTGCGCGAACGCGCCGCGCGGGGTTCGCCCAACGACGTGGTCATCGTTTACTACCTGGGTCAGGAAACTATCAACGCGCGCGGCCGCTTTTTCTGGACTAGCGAGACCCGGCTGGGACCGAATGGGCCGATAAAAGCATTCGCGCTCAATGACCTGGTGACGAACCACTTCGCGCAATTCACCGGCGCTCAGGCCATGTTTCTGGACTTGAACTCGGAAAATGTGTCGCGCGACGGGGCCTTCTTGGACCGAGATTACCGCCAAGCCCTCGTCCGGCTCATCCAAAAGACAACCACCAACAAACCGCAGTTGCTGCCGGAACTGGAAAAGGACATGCACAAGGCGACCTTCCTGGACAATCTGCTGCCGATCCTGCAAGCCCGGTATCAATCCGACCACTTCATGGCCTACCACCCGACCGGATTGAGGATGCAGATCAACCCGGCGGTGTCGGGCACAGAGAAATGACAAGTACAATACGGTGGCATGGTGTTGGAAGGATGAACTGTGAAGTTGACGACGTATCTGCTATAATCCGCTGGCCGATGAGCTTTACCAAGAGAACCCAAGCGCTATGGCTCTCGAACGGAAAGTGAACATCATCGAGCGCAAGACAGGCGCGCAGGTCAGCGGCATTATACGGCCCGCCCGATCATCAGACAAAATTCTTTGGACACACTGGCACGAGAAATTGCCGCCGGATGCGGAAGACGCGCATTGGGAATGGGACGCTTTCATCGATTGGTCGTTGCTGATGCCTGAACGTTTCGCTGCCTACGCCTTGGAAGCGGCAGGTGCGTTACAGGGGTTGCGGCTACTTGAAGTCTCCGAGGACGAAGTCGACGTCTACGGAACACATGCGCTGCGCGTTTCGACCGCGCCATGGAATCGTCCGCCGGAGTTGCGCTACAAGGGAGCCGGCAGCTTACTCGTCGGAGTTGCCATCTTGCGAAGCCTCGAAGACGATCACGAAGGCCGCGTGCATTGCGAAGCACTCGCAGAATCCGAAGCGTTTCATGAAAGCAACGGCATGGAAGTCTTCGATGAGTTATCGGATGAGGGGCTAAAACGGTTTCGTTTCTCGCCCGAAGCGGCCTGGGATTTCATCATGCGCTTGGAAAAGGATGGGTTGTTCCATGCTGGATCTTAAGGTTGTTTACCGAAATTTGGATCCAGCGAAGCCGTTGGATGACCCCTTGCCGTTCTACGTAAAACGGCCTTCAGACCCAGTCGGGATTCTAGCAGAGGAATTGAAGCTAACGGAATCACCTTTGCACGTCTTGCTGATCGGACAAAGGGGAGTTGGAAAGTCCACAGAATTGAATCGACTCCGTCGTGAATTGCATTATTGGAACACATTTCAAGTTGATCTATTTGCTACTCGGTTTCCTTTGCACGAATTGAATGACTTGCTGTATTCATTAGTCGATCGATTTGCCGATTCGATGCTGCGAAACGACGAGCAATTGCCCCAATTCAAGTCTGATATTCAGATCGCTCCGGCGCGATATGTTCAGAACAAATCCGCCGACGCCAGTCCGTCTTCCCTCTTGGGCAGACTCGTGGAGCGATTTCGAGATCGCTGTAAGAACTCTCCAAATTTGCTTCTTGATGGTTGTGAGCGGTTGCCGGCGAAGGATCTCGAAGTTGTCATTGGACTTTTCGCGCGATTACAGTGCTCGGTAGTATTGGCGGCGCCCATTCGCGTCGCCCTCGATTATGAATACGCTTCGAGCATTGGAGAATGGGATCGTCTCGTTCCATTGCCTGCCATATCGGTGTTGAATGAAGACGGCCGAATGGACAAAATTGGTGTCGAACTTCTCAAATCAGTCGTGACAAAACGGGCGGGGGATGAGTCGTTTGAGTGGCGAGCGATCGAATTACTTGTCGAGGAAAGTGGCGGAATTTATCGTGATCTTATGACACTCGCGCAACAGGCTTGTATTCGGGCTGCCACTTCCGCAAAAACGTCGGTGACCGAGCAAGAGGTAATTGCGGCTGTTGAGCAGCGGCGGCAGGAGTATAGTTTCTACCTGACTCCGGAAGACGTTACAGTGCTGAAGAAGTTGCTAACAGCCAAGCGCATCACACGCCAGGAAGGATTGATCCCGCTGTTGGAGCGCAATTTGATCGTTAGTTACCAAGGTGACTGGACGAGATTTGCCGTTCATCCCATCGTACGACCGCTCCTCGCTCATGAACCACTCCCGGTGTAATTTGGCGGACTTAGATTTCGATAACGCGGTTTCGAGGTTGGTTTGGGCTGTGCGCGAAACCCCAGCTCCGGCCATGTTTCTTGCTTGGGCAAGCACCGAAAACTTTCAATTCCTGCTACAGAGATTAGGCGGCCAAGCAGCGCAACCAACGTTGATTCAGGATCATATTGAACATGTCGAAGGCGGAGAAGCTTTGCCCGAGATCGTATTCGTTAAAGAAGGTTTTTCGCGACTTTCGGCAGAGCAGCGCCGAATTCTCAATCTGCACCGTGATTCGCTGTTAGCGTTTGGAACGAAAATGGTCGTGGTGGAGCCATTTGAAAAACATCGAGCCTTAGTAAAGGACCTGCCGGACGTGTTTTCAATTCTGCGCCAGTTCGACCTAACGGCCCCTGTTTTCGAAGATGACTTCCTATGGAACACGGCCGACGCCAATCGACTCTCATTGATCTCGTCACACCTGAAGTTGCCTGTCGCAAAGGGATCGGTGATCATCGACCAATCCGGCCACGCCCACTACAAAGGCCCCCCAGTTGACATCTGTCCGCGCTGCGGGGCGAAATTGCGCTATGGGGCAACTCAGCTGACTTTCAAGCACGCCCCGGTTGAAACCCAAGTCCAGCCCGTGGAGGGTTGGGTCTGCCCTTGCGGTGAAAAGTACGTGCCTGGCGAAACAGCTCGGCAAGCCTATCTGCGCGCATTTCAAAAGTCCCCCTAAACTCCCGCCGCCTTTCGCAATCAGCACGACCGGCATTCCCACATTCGCCTAACTTGCCGATTGTAGCTTTCCCCTGAATCCTGTCTGCTTTACGGTCGAAAGCAATCACAAGCGATTTTCCGAAAGTTCAGGCCCTTTTGCGTGGGAGGACCGCGCCGATGTTTGGGAACAAAGCCGTGGTGCGTGGGTTTATGGCGAGCGCTGCCTTTTTGTTTTGGACGGTTTCAAGCGCCGAGGCGCAGTTGCGGTTTCACCGCCCCTGCCCGGAGCCGTGCATTGAGGACCTGACCAAACCGCCCGTTGTCGATCCCAAGAAGAAAGACGCCGAGCCGGTGCTGCAACCAGTGACCACAGCGGCGCTGGGCGATTCCTTCACGAGCGTGCCCTACATGATGGGCGACTACTACGGCTATTCCGCACAGAGGATCGTGTCGGTGCCGGTGACCGCGACGATCACGACGACGATTTTCAATCCGGGCACGCCGGGCAGTCCGCCGTCGTTTCCGGGCGTTCCGCCGTCGACGACCACGACCACCAGCACCATACAAAGTTTCCAAAGCGTGATCGTGCGCGACACCATCCTTTCGCGCGCGGGCTCCGGCTTCAAGGTCGCCGACAACGAAAGCCCGCGGCCCACGGATCGCGTGTTCTTCACCTACAACTACTTCCACAACCTGAGCGGCGGCGGCGGTTCGGCGCCCGGCTCGACAAGCACTTTCGTCCTCCCACCGGTCGGTCAGGTTCCGACCACCGCCACCATCGTCACGAACATTCCGTCTGCCTTCGTCCCTGGTCGGGTCGCCAACGTCCACCGCGAAATGTTCGGTTTCGAAAAAACCTTCCTTGGCGGCATGGGCTCCATCGGCGTGCGCGTGCCGTTCTTTCAGACCGAAGGCGGCGACGGTTCGTTTGGCGCCGACGATTTCGGCGATATGACTTTCGTCACCAAGATCGCACTCTTGAACGACATCGCGACCGGCAACGTCCTGTCCACGGGCTTGGCAGTCACCGTGCCGACCGGGCCGGCCATCAACACCATCGCCGGCGACATCAACTCCACGCTCTTGCAGCCGTTCGTCGGCTACATCGTCACGGCCGGCAACTTCTATTTCCAGGGCATCCACTCCATCGTCTACCCGACGAATGACAACGACGTGAAGCTCTTCTTCAACGACTTCGGCGCGGGCTATGTCATTCCCACGGGCGGCTTGTTCGCCTACGTCGCGCCCAATCTTGAAGCCCATATCGCGACTCCGCTCAACTTCCGCGACGGCAACGACCCGGTCTTCGTGAACGACACCGTCACCCTGACGGGCGGCGTCCACCTCGGCCTGGGCGCCGGCCGCAGCGTGCTGAGCCTGGGCCTCGCCGTCCCCGTGACCCATCCGCGAACGATGGACGTCGAAGGCTTCGTGCAGCTAAACATCGGCTTCTAGTGCGCCTTTGCAGATTCCTGTAGCGGAATTCGCCAGAATTCCGCCGGGTTCAGCATCGGAACTCTGGCGAGTTCCGCTACACCAACGTGGAAACCGCTCTAGAGCCTTTTTGAGGACCAAGAATGATCTCATGGAGAGCTTCGAGTATTGGTGGCGTGATCGCGTTCGCGGCGTTCGCGTTCCCGGCTCCGGAAGCGTCCGCGCAAGGGCGTTTGTTCAGCCGGCCCTGCCCGCCTTGCATCGAGGACTACGACAAGCCGCCAACGCCCGGCGTGACGCCGAAAATGGACTCCGTCCCCGAGCCGCAACTGCAACCAGTGACCACGGCGGCTCTGGGCGACTCGTTCACCAGCGTGCCCTACATGATGGGCGATTACTTCGGCTACTCCGCACGCCGGGTTGTTGTGACTCCAGTCACGACAACGACGACGACGACGTTGCTGCTGTCGGACGTATCTCCCGGCACCCCTTCCATCGTGGTGCAATCGAACACGACAACGCAGACCGTCTTACAAAGCGTGTTGGTGCAGGATCCCATCGTGTCGCGCGCCGGCGCCGGGTTCAAGGTGGCCGATAATGAGAGCCCACGGCCCCTCGACCGCTTTTTCTTCACGTACAACTATTTCAACAATCTGCGCGGCCAAAGCGGCTTCACGCCTGGTTCGACTACCGCTGTGTTCATCCCAGGCACGGCCGCGACCCAGTTTCTTGACACGAGTATTTTCACCAACCTTCCGGATGCGTTTGTCGCCGGCCGTTCCGTCAACGTTCATCGCGAATTGATCGGTTTCGAGAAGACGTTCCTGGGCGGCGACGCGTCCATCGAAATGCGCTTCCCGTTCTTTCAGTCCGAGGGCGGCGACGGCTCTTTCGGCGCGCAAGACTTCGGCGATTGACTGTGATCCTGAAATTCGCGCTCATCAACGATTTCTTGACCGGCAATGTCTTTTCCGCGGGCCTGGCTGTCACCGCGCCGACCGGGCCCGCCATCGACACCATCGCGGGTGATATCAATTCCACCCTGCTGCAGCCCTTTTTCGGCTACATCCGCACATTCGGCGGTTTCTATTTTCAAGGCATCCACTCCATCGTCTTCCCGACCAACTCGGAGGATGTGACACTGCTGTTCAATGATCTGGGCGCCGGTTACATCTTTTCCCCTCGCCCTTGGGGAGAGGGGTTCGGGGTGAGGGGGCTTGCCTATGTCGCGCCCAACTTCGAGGTGCATGTCGCCACGCCGCTCAATCACCGCGACGGCAACGGCGCCGTCGTCGCGTCGGATTTCGTTACGCTGACTACCGGTGTCCACTTGGGCTTGGGCAACGGCAGCTCCGCGCTGAGCCTCGGCTTGGCGACTCCGGTGACTGGCCCGCGTTTCTTCGACGTGGAAGGCTTTGTGCAGTTGAATATCGGCTTCTAAGGAAGTGAAACGACTTCGCCGCCGGCGCGCGTGGCAAGTGCGGGCAAAATCGAATCGGCACTATATGCCAAGAACTGAACTGAGCCATCGACGAATAGAAAATGGGCGCCACCCTCGTGCAGGCTCCAAAAGTGCATGAAGGCGCATGGAATTCCAAGCCGCTTCGCTTGGAAGTGATGCGGACCGGGCGGGCAGCCGGTGGTTTCGGTGGCGATCTCGCGAACACCCAGGCAATGGTCCAAAGAGCCGGTCATAGCCTGTCCGCTGCCAAAGTAAAGCCAGCCGTAACGGAAGTCGTTGCTGGGCGGACGTTCGCCGACAAAGAGCGTGTTACTTGTCCCGTCGACCACGTCCGTCATCCGCGTGCGTGAGTTCTTGTACAAAACTCCGTTTGGTTTCTGGTAATCGATGCCTTCGACCGCGATGTATGAGGATAGTGCAATAGCTGGCAGTGGTTTGTAGGGCTGCGCCACCTCGACCCGGCTGTCCGTGGGGCAGCTAAAGACCGGAAACGCCACTTCCGCGCTCTTGTGATAGGGCGGCATGTTGGGGAACGGATTCAGAGTGAATTCTTGTTGGGCTTGCCGCCAAAAGCCATCTTGTTCCAAAAACGGCATGATCCGCACGCGCCAGCTGAGGTGGTAATAGCGGTCTTGGGGGTCGTCGATTGTCACGGCCGGCGGAAATGAGCGCATGCTATCGTGGTATTGATGGAGGGCAAGACCGATTTGGCGCAGATTGTTAGCGCACTGGAGACGCGCCGCCGCCGATCGGACTTTCTGCACGGCCGGCAACAGTAATCCTACAAGGACAGCGATGATGCCCAGCACGACTAATAGTTCAATCAAGGTGAATGCGCGCCGGTTCGCGGTCATGGAATCGACCAGTCAAATTCATTTCGCGCGGCTCTGGTCTGAACCAGGTATTTGTCCAAGATTCACGCGGTTCTTCGGCCTGCGAGCGCACGGCGACGAAGCCAGTAAACGCCGAACGCACCCAATCTCAGGCACGCGAGCGAAATCGCAGCACCGGCAAGCCACTTTGAACCCCCTCCGCTCCCTGGATCTTTCGATGGAACGTCGCTAATTCGCGCGATCTGCTCTTTGACGAATGCTTTGCCGTCCCAATAGTACCTGCCTTCCGCTCCTGGGACCAAATAGCTTGCGCGGGTTTTTGGCGGAACCTTCATGCCTGAGACTTTGAACAATTCGGCTGAAACCGGCTCATTGAAGTTGGCTTCGATGCTCGTCATTCGAGATTCATCGACAACCATTCCATCTTGAAGCTTTCGGCATTCAACCTTGTGCGGAAACCACAGTTTTGCCTTTCCCTGCTCTTTCGGTTCGGATTTCACTATGTGAAGCATCTCGACCTTGCCACCGTCTCGCATGACACTATACGCCCAGTGCCGCTCGACAAGGCAATGACCCATCTCTGGAACGAACAAGTCCGATACTTGCGCCCCGTTGGCTAGTTCGTACGACACGCGCCAACTCTTTTTCCCTTGCCAATCCGCACTTTCAACGCTCACATTCTTGCGATCGCTCCTACCGACCATTTCGTGAAGGCGAATGGAATCGAATGTGTACGGTGAAGAAATGCAGATTCCGAGGATTCTTGGGTCGAACTTCAAGCGATCACCGAGACGAGCCCCTCCTCCTGGCGGCTTCATTCTTTGAAGCGTGAGGCATTTTTCATCGAAGTGAACATAATAATCGCTGCGCTCGCAGTTTTCACAATAGACCTCGCGTCTCGACTGATTCGGGTTATCGAAAAACCTATAATCGCAACGATATCGCCCGTCCGCAAACCAAATCTCCGTGTGCCACTTTTCCACCAAGTTCTCATTCGGACGGCTCACCTCAACGTTCATCGTCAAATTGCCGAACTTGATTCTCTCTCGATACTTCAAGAATTCCGAGTCTATCCGCTCGGCCTGCGGGACTTGACCGACCAATGCGCAACAAAGCAACAATGAACCGTGCATTGAAACACCCCACTTTCTCGAAATCTACCGACTGATCGTTTGTCGATGTCGGAGTATTCGGGCTTCCTCCCAGGAAGGAACCAGGAAGCTACTTCTGCGGACCTTCTTCCCCACCGGGCTTCGGGCATTCTAGAGTCTTGTAAACGCCTTTATACTGCTTTTCCAGCAGTTTTCCGCGCACACAGTAGGTGCCACCCAATTCGCATTCGTACAACTCGTAACACAATTTCATGTCAGCACTTCCGTCGGGAAGTTTTTCGGGCACGCAGTTCTGTTCCGCCTCAGTCGAATCTGGAAGATCGCTCCGTTCGGGTTAGCATAACCCAATCGGAGGTTCGTCATGAACAAGCAGCCACGTCGTCACTTTTCCG
>JAKEFD010000151.1 GCA_022616245.1 Gemmataceae bacterium | reverse complement strand
TAGCCGCCATCGAGGGTGTAGCCAGTGAAGCCGGGACTGTCGCAGAGATTCTCCCGGCCGCCGATACAGTAGGAGCAGGCGCCGCAGGTGCGGCCAAGCCACGGCACGCCCACCCGGTCCCCCTCGCGGAACCGGTCCACCTGTTCGCCCCTCTGGATCACGGTGCCAACGATCTCGTGGCCGGGCACCAGCGGCAGTTTCGGGTTAGGCAGTTCGCCGTCCACCACGTGCAAGTCGGTTCGGCAAACGCCGCAGGCGTGCACGTGGATCAACAACTGGTCCGGCCCGGGCTCCGGCCGGGGCAGGTTCGCTTCGCGAAGGCCGGCCCCGGGTGCCTCAAGAATCATGGCACGCATCACAATTATCCTCGCTTGTACGTAGTATAGCCAGGAAGCAAGGCGGCCGGTGACCGTCATCGTCAAGGCGAAGCCGTTGAACACGGTGCTGGCGCCCTGATCGACCGGATGGAAGCCATTTAGTGGAGTAGGAGCATATGAGGAACCCTTCAAACCCCGTCGTCCGCAATCCGGCTCAAGGCCGCACCATCGCCGTCGTTGGCGACGTGTATCGCTTCCTGGCGACCGGCGAGGAAACGAACGCCAAGTATGCCCTTTTGGAAGCAATCGTGCCTCCGGGCGGTGGGCCTCCACCACACGTCCACAGTCGGGAAGAGGAGGGCTTCAATGTCCTTGAGGGAGAGATCACGTTCACGATTGACGGCAAGCGAGTGGTTGTGACGGCTGGAATGTTCGCCAACATGCCGGTCGGCACCCCGCACTCGTTCAAAAACGAGAGCAGCAAACCGGCCAAGATGCTGATCTTGGTCGCCCCTGCCGGTCTGGAGAAAATGTTCTTCGAAGTCGGCGTTCCGGTGCCTCAAGGCGTAACGACCGCCCCACCGCCGACGAAAGTAGAAATCGAAAAGCTGCTGGCCATCGCTCCCAAGTTCGGGATTGAGATCAGATTGCCTGGGCAATGATGCGAGACGGAAGCGAAACACCAGCAAGAGCCACTGAAGGCCAACTTTGAGATTGAAAAAACATGAGCAGTTACCGGGCCGGAATGGGACAAATCCTGATAGAACCAGGCTGCCCACAGGCCAACCTGAGTCGTGCTGTTGATGCCATCCGGCAAGCAGCATCGCAGGGTTGTCAACTTGTGGTCTTCCACCCATGCGGCCCGGCTGCTGAGCGTGGGCGTTAGCCCCTGAGATGGCGCCCTTCCTTGGAGCGACTCATGCACTGGAAACGATGGCCGAACATCCTTGCAGCGCTCGGCGACCAGTTGCGCTGGATGTGTCGGCTCTTCATTGGTTACAAGGGATACAGAAAGGTCGATGGACAGTGGGCGTATGTCACTTACAGCGTCAATGGTCCATCGGTGCGCAAGATTGATGCGGATGCGGGCAGTTTTCAAGTCCTTGCGGATGCGATGCACGCGAAAGACAAGGACCAAGTATTTTTCAGAGGAGACGGCATTCAAGGTGCCGATGCCGCAACCTTTCGGCTGATTAGGATGACGCTCTACGCGAAGGACAAGGACCGCGCATACTTTTGGGGAAACGCCATTCAAGATGCCGATGCCGCAAGCTTTCGGCTGCTTTCGACGAGGGGCTACGCGAAGGACAACGATCACGTCTTTTTGCTTCAGCACAAGATCCGTGGCGCCGACCCACGGTCCTTCAAGGTGATTCGACCGCTCTATAGTCGCGACGCGACGAGGGTGTATTGTGGCACATTGCCGATGAACGTGGCTCACATTGAGAAGTTTGAACCGGTGCCGGTCCGCGGTGACGGACTTGAGTATACCTATGAAGACAAGAGGCTTTTCCAAAACGCCTACGGCGACGAATTTGCCGGCATTGAAGTGTCTAAGGAACAGCCGGTTATTGCGGGAACCGGCTGGGCGCGCGACGGAGAGTATTACTATTGTGGGCCGTCGCGAGTCGTAGGTGCTGATTACGCGTCGTTCCAAGTCCTGCGCTCGCATGCCGCTGCGGATAAGAATACGGAGTTTATCGGCCGGTTTACCAAGACGGCTTGGGAGGAGCGAGCTAGGTAGTATTCGGAGAGGGAACTGCTGCATCCTTAGGCCGCGGAAGCAACTGCCGCAGAGCGCGCTCAGTCAATGGTATGTGCGGCGCTTCCGCCTCGCCAAGTCGCTTTTGACGATGGCCATTCCGCCTTTCAGCACGACATTGTTGCGACCGATGTTTTTCTGAAGAATCGGGCGATGCTCCACGAAGAAGCCGTGTCGAGTCATCATCGTCGTTTTGGCTGGTTGAGCGCTATTGCGTTTGGAAGCGGCGTAATCCTCTTGGCAGTCGGCCGTTTACCTGGTCAGAGGTAATCGAACAGGCCGGCGAAGGCGTCGGCCTCGTATGGACCTTGGTTCACCGTGCCGGGCCTCGCTACACCCTGGTACCCTGGAACACTTTGACCGGCGTTCGGACCGGCCGTCGCGATTGCATCCCAGCGATAGTGCGCGTTCGCCCCATGCGGATAGTAGGTGAAGTGGTACGTGATGTCCGCCGCCAAAAACCCGTCCGGCAGCGGATAGTATTCGATCTTCGGCATCCCGCAAACCAACGTCTTTGCTGCAAAAATGCCCGCGATGCTCTGCGGATGTCCGATGGCCGCACTGTTGGTCTTACCGATTAAGTTGTTGAAGTTCGTTTCGATCAGTTTCTGAACAACTTGGAAAGGAACCTGCATCCACTCCAAGTACACATTGCCCTGTGGAATCAGCACGCGGCTTTCCATCGCGACCGGCGCGCGGAGATCGCCGTTGACGAACGGCGGTCCGGTCCAAAAGAACGGCGCGAGGGCCGGTAGGTTTTGCCAGTATCCGCCGGTTTCCAGTTTGAAACGGAAGTACTTCAACAAGAACTGTTCGAGACCGGCCGCGATTTGCGCGGGGCCTGGCTGCCCAGGATTGTTGATGCCGG
This sequence comes from Gemmataceae bacterium, assembly GCA_022616245.1. GTDB lineage: Bacteria > Planctomycetota > Planctomycetia > Gemmatales > Gemmataceae > JAKEFD01. Next base: position 4,843 of record JAKEFD010000151.1, on the reverse strand, counting down.
CTAGTTGAAAAACCTCTTCATCCGTTCTGACCTGATAACGCGGCCACTCGTACAGAACATCGATTTCAGCTTCGTCGCCCATCCCTATGCCATGCGAATCTTTTCCGACGCCAAAAGTGGGGCGAATTTCGCTGATCGTCGTAGCAAGCATCTTCTGGTTGACAGGATGCTCGTGCGCGAGTTTGCGCGAAAGGTATTGTTTGCCGGGGCCGTAGAACTGAAGGGTTGAATACCCCAAAAAATCCAAGCCGGCGAGAAAGACAGTGATTTCCGGATCGTTATCTTTGGACCATGGGAGGTAGTACGTGCGCTTGCATCGACCGCCGCCTTTGTCCAGGGCAAATGAGTAGTTGGGCGAGTCGTGCTTTTCGCGCACGCGTGTTCGCCGCGCTTGGTTTCGGATTTTTATAGGCTCATACTCTGGCATCTTTTCATCCTTTAGTACGCAGGTCCATACTGCCAGTTGCCACTTCGTGGTTGATCCTGCCTCGCCCGCTCCAACTCCTCGCGAAGCGCCTGCATAGCGCGGATCTGCTGCGCGAACAATTGTTGCTGCAATGGGTCGCGAACTATGCTGGCTTGAAAAGCGGCATGCTCCTGACCGAAGGCGATTTGCCGTGACTGAAAACCGAGAGAGATGGCCGTCTGATCAGGGCCTCGGTTTGCGCGCAACGCGCCCAGATTGTCGCGCCAATGCCGACGACGGCGCCGATGACAGGCAAGGCCCGCGCGACGTGGCCAAGACCGGTTCCAACGCGCGAAAGAAGCGTCCCAGTGGCCCCAGCTCCAGCTGCTGCAGCGCCGTAGGCAGCGGCGCGTGGAACAAGCGACGACAAAGATGTAATCGACGATAGCGACGCGCTGGCGCCGGCTGTCTGCAAGCTCGTTGCGGCGACATTGGCCGAAATAGAGAGTCTGGTCAACGAACCTGTTGCCACTTCTTCGGCCAACGACTTCTTGGCGATGAACAGCGATGCTGCATTGGCCATCCCGCCAAGCTTTGAAAAGGCGGCCGTCGTTAGGCCGGTCACGACTGCACCGAATGCAAGCGTCGGCAACCATCCTCCGGTTGCCGCATTTATGGAACGAATGACCCCGGCCGCCTCTTGGAAGAGACCAGAGACTTTGATGATTGCCGGCGTGAGTGCAATCCCCAGTTCGCCAGCTGCAAGTCGAGCGCTTCCGGTCAACGTCTCGAGTGCTCCGCCGCCGATCGCGGCCGCTCCGCCGAAAATAGCTGCGCTGCCGTAGCCGGCGGCGCGTCGGCCAAAACTGCCGGTTCGGTCGATCATCTCCTGCCGCGCAACGTGTTGCTTGGTCAGTTCGATCTGTGCTTGTTTAATCGCAGCCAGCTGGGCACGCGAAGCGGTGATGCCGGCCTTGAACGAACCGGGTACGGCGTCCAGCTTCACCCGGACCGTTACGTTTCTTGTGGACATTGGGCCTCGCTCCTTGGCCAGGTATTGATGATCGAAATGATGGCGTCGCGGGCCTCTTCTGGCAGCGTGTGCCACTCCCGGATGACGACGGCCAACCCTGAATGCGGATCGACGGTAATGACGTTGCCCTGCTCGATGATCTCGCGCTGCAGGCGGCAGACTTCGCGAAGCTCAGCGGCATGCTGTGACAGTGGGATGTCGTTTGTGTTGCTCATTGGTTCTCATTTCCCGAATGAATTCCAACCATCAAATGGATCGTAACCGCCTCCGTGAATCGGATCGAAGAACAGCCGTTGAAGCTTTTCTGCCGCTCTCCACTGCCCGGCAAACCAATAAGACACCATCCATTTTTGAGCGGGGATCGGTCCCCAGCGGATTGCACTCACGATAATGGCTGTGGCACGAAAGCGGGCCTCTTCCTCTTCCTCTTCGGTGTCGCCCATACTCATGACGCGAACAATGTCGCCGCTATAGCTCGCCTTCGTGGTCCGGCGTGTCCGCCTCGTCGCTGGGCAACTCCGGCGGAACTTGGCCGTCCATCTTGGCCCGAATTCGACGCAACGTAAGCTTGTCTTCCAGAGACAGAGCGCGGTATTTGGCGGCTTCTTCCGGCTGGACGAATTCAATAACGCGAATCGGGACCGGGCCCGCCACTTCGACGCGCTCGCCCATGCGCCGCTCGACTTCAATCTCGACGGCCGCCAAGACGAACAGGTCAACCGCCAAGCCCGACGGTCCGCGTTCGCCGGCGGCGACTGCCGCCTGGGCATCCGGAAAGCCGCGGTCGGCAAGCCAGGTCCGCAACGCGGTGACGTCATCGACTGCGCGCTGGATCTGGGGCACGTCGCTGACGATGCCGACGGCTCTTTCCAGCCGGTCAATTCTTTGATGCAAACCCATGGCGATGAACTCCGTTTGTCTTCGCCTTTGTTGCAAGTCGCGCTTCAAGTGCTGCCACTCGTGCGAGTAGGTCGCCGTCGTACAACTTCAACAACTCGGCTTCGTCGCGAAGTAGGGCGTGCGCCGTGCGCAGGTCGCCGCTTTCCATGGCCCGCGCGAAAAGATGCTGGCGCTGCATCAGGTGGCGTGCGAAAGCTTTCTCGCGGTACTTCTCCGCCATTTTCTCGCATCGCCGCATGGCCACTCTGATGTAACGCCTCAATTGCGCGTCACTCAGTTGGACGCCTTTTTCGAGCATAAACGAGCGTAAATCCCAAGTGGAACCGCCAAGCAAAAGTATGCGCAAGGTGTCCTCTAAGCGGCTTCTCAGTTCTGATCGTGTTGCACGGTTCCTCTCACTCATTTGGTCGCCTCGTCTATCCATGCGGCATGCCAGTCATGCAGGGCCGCGTCGTTCACAAGGACAAACTGCTCGCGGTTGCTGTTCGTGCGCAGGTTCGCGCTACCTTCCATGGCAAACTTCCCGCCGTCGGCGTCGATGCAGACAACCTTGCAATGGTTCCTGCCGGCGGCGATGCGCTGGCCGGGCAAAGCTTCCAATACCTCCGCGAAAATGTCGGGGTTGTGCTCGCGGAAAAATTCGCTGCACAAGAGCGATAGCTGGCGCGCCCGGCCGCTTTCCACCCAAGAGCGGAGTAGGTGGACGTTTCACCGGTTGAAAGACAGCGTCGCAATTCGCAAATGAGCGACGGCGCCGACACGTTCGAGGATCGCCTCTATCACGTCGGTCAGGTCGTATCGACCGCTCATGATCGCGTGCAATGCTTCGCCGGGGCCGGGCATCGTCGTGAGGATCCCGCGCGCTTCGCGGAGCGCGGCAAGCCGGCGGTTGGCGCTCTTGGTCGTGTGCGGCGTCGGGACTTCGTCCGGGCGCTTTCGGGTGAAGTCGATGGGCTTCAACATGGATTTGAAATCGACCATTTGACCCAAGCTGGTGTCTCAGGTGTCATTCGATTGCACGGCCACAATGCCGCGTGGGAAAATCCAGTGTGCCGCGCGGACAGGGCAACGGTTTACTTGACCGCTACGAGCCGAACGAACCGCCCTTGCCGCTGCCTCCGCTGCGTTTGCCGGCGCTCTTCTTCTTTCCGCCGCGAGGCTTCACGTTCGCACCGAAATTGAAAGTGACGCTTCTGGGTTTCTTTGCTTTCGCCATGACGTCACACCCTCTCGACAGTAAAGCCTTGAACGTAAAGCAAATCCGCAACTTCGATTGCCGTCTTCGACCCGCGCAAGTCCTGTAGCGCCTGCAGAATGGCGTCATGCCTCCCGACGACGGCGTATTGCCGGCCGGCTGACGGACCAAACGTGACACGGACCAGCTGGCGCCGACGGTCCCCGACGTGCTCTACATCCGCGGGCAGACTGAGCACGCCAAGACGGGCGACGACGGCCGGCACGTGTTTGGTTTTCGGCATGGCAAAACCTCTCAACGTCCTTTCGCGAGCGCGGACTCCAAGCGGGCGGCCAAGGCGTCGAACAGTGGCGTCAAGCCGGCAACTATTTCCGACGCGAGAAGTCGCCGCACTCCATAATCAGTCACGACCTGCCAAGGGCGCGAGCGCCGGGCTCTTCAAGCTGTAGAGATACTCCACCACGTCGAGCAGATCGTCCTCGGACATGAATAACAGCAGGTTGTCCGGCATGAGCGAGGTCGGCGCTTTGTTCTTCGAGGCGATGTCTTTCACTTTGATCTTGTGGTCCTTGGCGTTGACGTCGCGCAGCACCAGGTGGTCCGGCGTTTCCTCCATGAGCAAGCCGTTGACCACCACGCCGCCGTTCGTTTCGACAATCCACTGGATGTACTGGTCGGCGACGGCTTTGCTGGGATAGAGGATGGAATCGAGCAGGTTTTCGCGGCTGGCCTTGGAGCCGATTACGGAGAGTTCGGGGCCGACGTTGCCGCCAAACTCGTTGTCTTTGCCTCGCTCACGCGTCGGGTTGATGACGTGGCACTTCATGCAGGCGGCGTCGTTCTTCTGCGACTTTGCCCAGACTTGTTGGCCGCGTTCGGGGTTGCCTCTGCGCGCCAAGAGCGCGGGGATCGACGGCAGCTTTTTCGGGTCGAGCTTGGGAGGGGCGGGCAGTAGCTTCTGCGCTTGTTTTTTAAGGTCGGCGAAGGGGCTGTTGCGCAACAGGCGCGACAGGTCGGACTCAAGATCGCCGGCAAGGCCTTTGTCGCCGACTTGCTTTAGGAGCCATTGCGTGCCATCGCGCGAACCGGACAGGGCGGCGACGGCGGCCTGGCGCACCGGCAGCGACATCTCTTTTGATTCGACAAAGTCGGACAGCCGATCGCGCGCCGCCTGTGTGCCGTGCTTGCCCAGGGCGGCAATGGCTTCCGCCTTCCAATCATCCGGCAACGGCGGCTCCAAGTACACGAGAATGCCGAGCACTTGTGCGATCTGCGTCTCCGTGAAGGCACCCAGCGCGCGGATGGCCTC
>JAKEFD010000150.1 GCA_022616245.1 Gemmataceae bacterium | reverse complement strand
CTGACTCCTGACTCCTGACTCCTGACTCCTGACTCCTGACTCCTGACTCCTGACTCCTGACTCCTGACTCCTGACTCCTGACTCCTGACTCCTGACCCCTGACTCCTGACTCCTGACTCCTGACTCCTGACTCCTGATTCCTGACCCCTGACCTCTGACTCTTGGCACCCGGTAATGGACAAGCACGAAGTCGCCGCCGTATTGGAAGAGATCGCCACCTTGCTGGAATTGCAGGGCGAGAATCCCTTTCGCTGCAACGCCTATTCGCGTGCTGCACGGGCCATCGGACAGCTGGAAACCAGCATCGGCGATGTCGTTGCCGCCGGCCAACTGCAGGAGATTCCCGGCATCGGTGAAACGCTGCGCGACAAAATCACCACTCTCGTCACCACGGGCCATCTCCCGTTTTACGAAGACCTCAAGAGCAAGACGCCTCCCGGTCTGCTCGGTATGCTGCGGCTGCCGAGCGTCGGACCCAAAAAGGTAAAGCTGCTCTACGATCAGCTCGGCATCGACTCGTTGGAGAAGCTCAAGGCGGCATGTGAAAAGGGCGACATTGCCGGGCTCAAGGGCTTCGGCCAAAAAACCCAAGACAAAATCCTCGAGGGGATCGCGTTCATCGGTCAGATGGGCGAACGCGTCCGTTTGGATCAAGCATTGCTAATCGCCGAGCAAGTCCTGGCTTTGCTGAAGAAATCTCCGCGCATCCAGCGGATCGCGTTGTGCGGCAGTGTGCGTCGCCGCCGGGAGACGATCAAGGACATCGACATCCTGGTCAGCTCCGACGCCCCCGGTCCGATCATGGATGCATTCGTCAAGATGCCGCTCGTGCAGAAGGTGGTTGGCCACGGCGAAACCAAGTCGAGCGTGATAGTGGCGGCCGTGGACTACAGCAACACCCGCGTGATGATGAACGCCGACCTGCGCGTGGTGACCGACGAGCAGTATCCGTTTGCACTCAACTATTTCACGGGCAGCAAAGAGCATAACGTGGCCATGCGACAGCGGGCCATTCAATACGGCCTGAAGCTGAACGAATACGAGCTGGCCGGGGCCAAGAAACCAATTCGGTGCAAGGAGGAGGCGGACCTCTACAAGGCCCTCGATCTGGATTACGTGGCGCCGGAGCTGCGGGAAAACACCGGAGAAATCGCCGCCGCAGAAGGGCATCAGCTGCCCAATCTAGTTGAAAATGATGATATCCATGGCGTATTTCACTGCCACACGAATTGGAGCGACGGCGCGGACACTTTGGAAAAGATGGCCGAGGCGGCGCGCGCGTTGGGTTATCAGTACCTCGGCATCGCGGATCACTCGCAGTCGCTCACGGTGGCGAATGGATTGACGCCGGCGCGGGTCAAGCAGCAGCACAAGGAGATCGACGCCTTGAACGCCAAATTCAAGAACTTCCGCCTGTTCAAAGGTATCGAATGTGACATCCTAGCTGACGGCAAAATGGATTATTCCGACGAGATTCTCTCAAGTTTCGACTATGTCGTGGCGAGTGTGCACAGCCATTTCAACCAGCCCGAGGCGGAGATGACGCAGCGGATTCTGAAGGCGATCGCGCATCCGCGCGTCACGATGTTGGGCCACGCCACGGGACGGCTGCTCCTGCGGCGCGACGGCTACAAAGTGGACCTGGAGGCGATACTGCAGGCGGCGGCCAAACACGGCACCATGGTCGAGATCAACGCCAACCCATATCGCCTGGACCTGGATTGGATCCACTGCAAGAGGGCCAAGGCGCTCGGCGTAAAGTTGGTGATCAATCCGGACGCGCATGCCACTGCCGAGATCGCCTTCACGCGCTACGGCGTCGATGTGGCCCGGCGCGGCTGGTTGGAAAAAAAGGACGTGTTCAACTCGGGTACATTAGCTCAGGTCAAGAAAGTGTTGGAAGAAAGCAAGAAGTGAGACATTAGTGTTTCGAGTTTGCTGCACTGCGGGTTGCCGCGACGTTGACGAAGTTAGCGAATTGAAAGTGTATAGCGCGTGATGCCCGCGCGAGTCGTTCGGGCCCCTAGACGAAAGGACTTGCCAAATACCCGCGAACGCGACCAGCCGTCCTGTTTGCGAACCGACACGTAACGGGCAGCCGTGTAGCGCAGAATGTCGAAAACGGGGGTTTTCGGGCGCGCATCAATAAGCCAATACTCGCTAATCTCAGCGCGCCAATACAGGTCACGAAGTATCTCTAGGTCTTTCTCCTCGGAAGAGTCGCTGACGACTTCCAAGGTCATGTCCGGCGACCCGTGCACTTCAAGAGTTTGATCGCCCTCGTCGAGAAAAACGCGGCGTTTGGCAATTGCGAGATGGCTGACAAACATTCCGTCCGGCTCGGTAGAAAGACCTGCATCCTCATTCGTAAGCAACATGCGGTCCGCGAAGTAGAAACCGAGGTCTTCCGCATGCGTCAAAAGCGTCAATCGCGAATTGGTGATTCCCTTGACCTGGTTGTGCGAAGCGCGTTCCATGCTCAGGTCCACCCACAGTTCATCGTTGAGGTGGGCAATCCAACCGTGGGTGGGAAACGCAGGCGATCGCGCCCATCGCCGGAATGAGGCTAGATCTCCGACCCAACTTGGAATGCGCACCGGGGCGCCAATGGTCGCGAGGCTCATAGAACAATTGTGAACGAGTAGCGACGATGGAGCAACACTAAATCCGTCCCGCGATCCGATACTTCGGATTCGCCTCTAGGTATCGTTTCACTCGGTCCGCGTGGCCGATCGCCTCCTTGAAGAACGCGACCGCCTCGCGCAGCCGTTCGTCTGGCTCGGCGCAACTGAAGCGTAAGAAACCCTGACCTGCCGGGCCGAAGCACTCACCGCCCAGGCAAGCGACGCCCTTCTTGTCGTCGGCCCCTTCCAAAAGATACATCGCCAGGCCGTGCGAGACGATGCCGAGCCTCTGGCAAATCGGCGCAACATTCGGGAAGACGTAGAACGTGCCAGCTGGCATAAATACTTTCACCCCTTCAACTTGCTTCAGATCATCGACGAGGAGTTGGACCTTCTTGTGGAAGCGGGCCATTACCTGGTCGCGCTCGGCGGCGTCATTCTTCAAGGCCGCTTCGCCCGCGAGCTGGACGATGGGCGGCACGCACGACAGTGCGGTGTTGATCATCTTGCCGATGGCTTCGACGATCGCTTTGCTGCTGACGGCATAGCCCAGGCGCCAACCGCTCATGCTGTACGACTTGCTGAATGTGTAGCACGCGACGGCCTGGTCGAGCATGCCGGGCTGCGCGAGGAACGGATAGTGCTTGCCGGTCCAGACCATGTGATCGTAGGGCTCGTCGCTGAAAAGCGCGATGTTACGGCCGCGAATGAGGTCCGCGATGCCTTTCAGGTCCGCCTCGGTCGCCACGCCGCCGGTCGGATTGTGGGGCGAATTAAGAAAAATCGCACGCGCCTTGGGGTGCTTCTTGACGAAGTTTTCGACATCGTTCAAGTCGGGCCGAAATTGATTCTCTTGCTTGAGTGAAGAGAAAACCATCTGGCCGCCGCGGCGTTCGATATTCGGCCCGTACGTCGGGAAATGCGGACTGAAAACGAGCACCGCGTCGCCTGGATCGAGAAACGCTTCGCAGAAGAACTGCTCGAATACCTTCGCGCCGGGGCCGACCACCACGTTCTCCGCGCTGATCGGGATGCCGTATTCCTTGGCGTAATTCCCGGCGACGGTTTCACGAAAACTCAGCAAACCAAGCGACGGGCAGTAGTGCGATTGGTTGTTCTTGATCGCCTGAATGCCGCCGTCGAGCGCGCTTTGGGTGCTATTGAACGGGCTGTCGCCGATTTGCAGCTCGATGACGTCTTTGCCCTGCGCCTTGAGACGCCGTGCAACCGCCAAAACATCGAAAGCAGTCTCGGTGGACAGTCCGCGCGCGAATTGACTGAAGGAGAGTGATGTGGCCATGCCAGCTTTTCTAAGTGCTGGCCGGCGGCTGACAAGGGACGAGATCCGCTTAGCGTTCGCGGAATGCCTCACCGCAGCAGGACACGCTGCGAACGCTAAACGGCACGGAGACCGACTACTGTTTATTGGCAATCGCTTCGGCTAAAGGCCGCACTACGGACGGAACGATGTGGTTCTCCACGAGTTCCTGGCATTTGGCGCGTTGGAGCCGGTAGGACTCGATGAAACTCTTGCCGCCTTGCCGGCCCCAGTATTGCCGAACCGTGAAATAGACGCTGATCGGCGCTTCGGGGAATTGGCCGGTGCGGATTTGAAAGGCGTTGGTCCGCGTTTCAATATTCAATCGGCATTGCAGCCGGCAGCCGTCTTCGAGCGACATCATGAGCGCGGGTTCGTAATTCAGCACCTTCGCGTCCGGCACTTGCAAGAGGCTTTCCAGATTCGAGGGAAGTCCCAGTGCTTCGGCGACGACCTCGTCGTGGTTGCCGGAGTACATGAAGTCGAATGCAAAGAGCACGTCCAATGCTTCACAATCGAGCGGGCTGAAATCGAGATGGAAGGGAGCGACGTCGAGCACGCGCTCGTGATGGATGTCGGCAGCTTCCACAGTAGGTGGATTTACGTATCCCGAGCAAACGCGCTTTTTCTCCAGGCTGACCCAGCGGTAGGTTCCCAGTTCGCGGTCTTCTTCGAGCACGAATTCGCCGCTTTCGCGGCAATCGAAATCAGTGAGCGTCGGAATGGACTTCTGCAAGCTATCGAAGAAATGCAGCACCGTTTCCCGGCGGTTGGGCAGCTCCATCTTGGTGTTGACGTAGACATACAGGCAAAAATCGTCACACAAGGAGCCATAGGGATTCATGAGCAGGTTCCTCTTAGAAGGGAATCAAGCCTGCCGGCTTTCTTCATTTTTCGGTTTGAGGTTTGTGTGCAACGGCTCGTGCGGTTACCTCCTTTCCAAACACCGGTCTGTTCTTTCCATCTTCATCATCTATTGTAGCGTGCCCAAAGCGGTTTAGCGTGCCACAATCGCGGTCGGCGCAACAAAAAACCTCCTTTGGTCACGGGCATAGCCCGGACGACAGGAGGTCAGACGCGTTGGCTTTGTATGTGGAATCACGCGCTTTGTGCAAGTTTTTCCAGCATCGGCACGGCGAGATTCGTCTGGTGCATCCAGCGGCCCGCGTCGGGCG
>JAKEFD010000149.1 GCA_022616245.1 Gemmataceae bacterium | reverse complement strand
GGCAACGCCAACAATTTTCGCCGCTTTATCGGGCAAAGAAATGCAACCACGTTGTTTCCGCTTGTGGCCGATCCACTCGATCAGAGTGGTCCGAATGTCAACGCGCGATTCGGCAGCCGGCATCCGAGCATTTGCCAGTTTCTGTTCGGCGACGGCAGTGTACGCGGCGTGCGGGTCAGCACCGACATCCTGACCTTGACTCGGCTCGGGCTGCCCGCGGACGGGCAGGTGCTGAATCTGGATTTTTAGCGCGTGGCCGGATTTGCTGGACTTCGGAAGTAGCGCGTGGCCGCTCAGCGTTCGAGTTCGATCGTGATTTCCCCGGACACAGGCACCGTATAGCTCAATCCCGACTTTTCAAATTCCAAGTACTTCCTGTGGAACAGATTCAGGCGCGGATTGCCGTCGTCATCGTCGAGCGGCTCGAGCCGCGCCTTGTATTGCCCGGCCGGAACGCCGGGCAGATCTTTCTGGTCGATGATGGTCCCAATCGTAAACGAGCCGTCGTCCTCTATCGTTCCCATCGGCGTCAGTTTCGCGTCGCTGGTCGATTGCAAGCGGATCAAGGTGCCGGCGAGCTGACGCACAATGCCTTTGCCTTTATACACAACCTTTCCCTTAAAGGGATAAACTGTGACGGATGAGCCGCCGCAGCCGCTCGTGAAAACAGCCGCAGCGAACACGACGACCCCGACGCAAAAAAGGCGGTTCATGGCAGCGCTCCTTTGCCCGCATGCTGTGCGGCCAGCGCGTGTTGCCGGCGCGCGCGGCGCACGATCTGGAATGTGATCCACCAGGAAAGTATCAAGTAGTACAGTGGAAAAAGCAACGATCCAATCGCCAGCCACAGCGTCGTGGGATCGGCGTAGCGGCCCTCGACTTTCTCACCCGGCAACCGCACCAAGATCCAGATCACTACCAGCGCCCACAGTGCGGCAAGTTGGTTGGTCAATCGGTTGAGCCGGCCGGGGTGCGTGGGATAGAGATAGCGCGCGGGCACAAACGTGAGCACGGCGAAGAAGACCAATATCGACAGAGTGACCCAGAGCGGAGGCTGCAACACATACAGGTAAAACGCAACCACGTTCCAGTAAGAGGGAAAGCCGAGGAAGTACCCGTCTGCCGTCTTGGCGGCGGTCTGGCAAAAGCCGTAGGCGCTCGCCAGCAGCGGGACCAGAAGCCAGGTTTCGTAACCTTCGGGGACGATACCGGCGCGCCAGAGCAAAAGCAGTGGTATTAGCGTAAACGTCTGAAAGTCAATGAGATCGTCGAGCCGCCGCCCGTCAAAGCCGGGCAACACTTCCTTGACCTTGACCAGGCGCGCCAGCGTGCCGTCGGTGGCGTCGATCAGCGTGGCGACCAACATGAGCAAGAAAGCCCGGCGAAATGAGTCCGGCGTGCCTTCCAGGATCGCGACCAGCATCCACGCCGCCGCCACCAGCCCAAGCGCCGTGTAGGCATGCACGCACCAGGCAAGGAAACGACGGCGGGCGGAAGGCTTTTCGTGTGTCAAGCGAATCCTCGGCTGCGAATCCTTGCAAATTGTAAGCTGCAAATGGAAAACTGAGAATTGAATTCAAGACTTGTGCAGCGTCGGATTGCAAATTGCAAATTGCAAATTTCAAATTGAAAACTGAAAAACCCAAGCCCGTGCATTTTCAATTTGCAATTGGGTTTTCCAATTGGCGAGGCGGGTCCCAGCGCGCCGTGAGCCGCGAGACCACAGGTAAGAGCACAATGCCCGCCGCCGCCGCGATGGTTCGGAAGGGCAGGTTCTCCCAACCCGATATTAGCGGGTCCAGTTCGAAGATCGGCTCGCCGCCGCCCAGACGCAAGACGAATGAGACGCAGAATGCCGTGATCGAGCCGATGCGGTTGGCGCGCGGGTCATACAGAGCCCACAAAAACTGCGGAAAAAGCAGGACGAAAACGAGGTCGCTGCAAAAGATCCACAGGCTGAGCACGCTCTTTGCCTTCAGGGCCATAATGACAGCGGCCACGCCCAGCAGCACGATCGACGTGCGGATCACTGCTTTGAGCGCGGCGACGGAAGCGTTGGAATAAAACAGCCGGCGAAAGATGTTCCAGCTAAACATCGACCCGGCAGAGAGGATCGACGAGCTGAAGCTTGACGTCACCGCGCCGATGATAGCGCCCAGGCCGAGTACGCCGATCCAGTAAGGGACCATGTCTCGAAGGAGAAACGGCAAAGCCAGAGCGGGCTCTTCGAACATAGGATGACCAAGATTCTCAAACCCTACATCCGAAGCAAAGTGAACCAATGCAGCCATCCCAAGAAGTGCAGGCGGAATAGTCAATGCCATCGTACACACTCCCGCCCAAAAGGAGTGCGATCGCGCTGTGTCGGGCGAATCGCACGAAAGCACGCGCTGAAAATAGCAATTCCATGGAATACCACCTAGCACCAGCATTGCCGTCATGTCCCACCATTGAATAATCGCGGTACTGCTCCATCGATAACCCATGAAACTGGGTATGAAATCAGATTCCGGTTCGGGAACAAATGGTGGGATAGGGGAGAGATGGCTTGCGCCATATACGTTTAGAATGTGCTCCAGTCCTCCCGCAGTGGCAATCGCGAACGGCAGCGCCGCGAACAGCCCGATCGGAATCAGCACCAGTTGAAACGCATCCGTATACGCGACCGACCACATGCCGCCGAGCATCGTATAGAATGTGACGACCGTGGCGGAGAGCAGGATCGCGGTGGTGCTGTCAAGGTTCAAGATCACTTGAAAGGTCGAGCCGATGGCGACGAGGAGCGAGGCGCTCCAGAAGACTTCGCCCAACATCGCCGGGATGAACAGGACGGCGGACCAGCGTTTGCCGTAGCGGGCGTCGAAGGGGTCGATGAGGGTGGTGAAGCGGCGGGCGCGCATGGTGCGGGCGAAGAACAGGCCGCCCAGGATGAGGCTGATGCCATAGCCGACGCCGGGCTGCAGGGCGATGGCCAGGTTTTTGCCGGCCCCTTCCGCAGTGCCCAACAGATAGCCGCCGTCCACCCAGGTGGCGGTCATAGTCATGACGGCGATCCAGAGCGGCATGGACCGGCCGGCCACGAGCAAATCGTCCGCCGTGCCTTCGCGGACTTTGCGCTTGGCCAGCCAGCCCACGAAGAGGAAGGCGGCGTACATGACGATCACCGCGCTCACGCCGCCCCAGTGGATGTTGCCCATTATCGCTACGCTGGAAACTTAGGACGCACCAGTCTACCATAGGCGGCAGAACTGGAAAACCGACGCGCAATGTTGTCATGCGAAACGTTCGCTCGATTCTGCGCTGGTTCGTATTTCTCGCCTTTTTGGGCGGACTGGGGTATGTCCTCTGGCACTTCCTACCTCGCCCGCCGCGGCACGTGCTGAGCGGCGCCTGGCAGCCGATCCAACTTGTCGAAACCGGCGGCAAGTCACATCTCGTTCTGCGCGGCCATGCTCGTCGCGGCGAAGACCGATTCCAATCGCAAACACCGGTCAAGATGTGGGACCCGGTCGCCGGCGAAGACGTGGCCGTCTTCTGGGGTGACCAGGGAATTCTGCAAAACCCGACGCGCACCTCGAATGGCCGATTCTTTGCGGCATGGCTGGGTCGATCGAAGGCAGGCATTATCGATTTCGAGAAACAGAAAGAATGGGTCGTCGATCTGGGCAAAGACGAAGTGACAAATCTGGAGTTGTCGCCGGACGGAAGCTACCTCGCAGTTTCCTTTGAGAACGGCAAAGTCGCACTGATCGAAACCGCGGACGGCCGAATCATCGACACCATTCAGTTCCGGACCATTTCCCAGTTTTCGCCGACAAGCGAGTTTTTTGTGTATGCGATGGAGGAAGACGGCGTCAGCAAGCTCTGTTTCTACAACATGGCGAAGCGCGCGGTCGTCCTTGCCCTGAAGCAGGCCGGCCCCGAATTCTTCATCTCCGCGGACGGGACCAAGGTGCTTGCGGAACACGAGCGCATGAACAAGCGCCTGCTTCTCTTGATGGATCTTCCGTCCCAGAAGCAGATTGCCCAGTTCGACGCGCCCCTGCCGGACAGGGCAGCGCGCGCTTTTTCTCCGGACAGCAAGGTGCTGGCGCTGACCGCGGAAGTCAAAGAAAAGCGGGAAGCAGTTTTCGAGTTTCATGACACGGCAACCGGCAAGAAACTCGCGGTTTCCGAAACATCGATGGATAAGCCCGCCATTTTGTTCGCCCCGGATTCGAAAACAGCCTTGGTCGAGTCTCAGATTGAAAGCTTCTGGCGCGGCTGGGACGGGCGGCTCACCTTGTTAGAGGTGCGCACCGGCCGCAAACTCTGGGAGCGCACATTCAGAACGGCAATGAACGTGTCGTCCGGCTTCCTTGCCAAATCGCGCCAGTGGTATGCCGTGCCTGGCACCGGACCGCTGGAAATCCTCGACGCGGCCGACGGCACAACTGCGCATTTTATCCCGGAGTCCGACGAAGGCTTGGTTGCCATCGTGTCGATATCGGCCAACGGCGACTGGTTGGCGGTTCCGGTGCGTTTGCCGGCGGAAGCCCCTTCCTCCGGAATCTGGGAGACGATCAAACGATTTTTCACGCCGGCTGGGCACAAGCAGCAACTTTATGAAGCTCACGTCGTCGAAATCACCACGGGCCGCGTGATGGACCGCGTCCCTGTCAGCAATGAAGTGATTATTCTCATTTCGAACGACGGCCGCACGCTCATATCCTGGGATATGGAGTCTCCCGGCCAGGACATCGTGGTCTGGGACGTGCCGCGCCGAAAGCCCTGGCTGTGGATTGTCGGCATTCCGGCGGGGCTGGGATTGGTGCTGATTGCACGCCGGTGGGCGCGGCGCCGCGCGGACTGATTCATCGATTCGCGCTGGGAGCAAGACATGCCGTGGGAAGGTAGAAGTGAGCGTGAAACGTAAACAGGTTTATGGCTTGAGCACCAATGGTAGGATGTGTTTTCGCACGAACTCGGGTTGATAGTTGCCGAAGTGGCCGCCGTTATTGCCCAGGATGATGTACCAGGGTTTCCACGGGTGCTGGTGCAGCTTGGCGACCAGGTCCACTTCCTCGGGCGTGAACGAAACTTCAAAGCCGATCCGGCCGCTGCTCGGCCCCCAGCGCCTGTCCGCGTTGCCGATGATGCCGGTGTACCAGCCCAAATATGTCATGTCGAACTTGCTGTAATAGACGTGGAGGCCGCGCGACACGGCCCGTAGCGCCGGTCGCAAATCGTAGCGCGCCGACACCGACGGCGACAAGAGAAACACGCACTCGACGCTGTCGGGCGGCAATTCCTCGAGTGCCGCGAGGATGACCATCGACCCGGCGCAATGGCCTAAAAGGTGCACGCGCGCGCCGGGCTGCTCGTCGCGCAGTTTCTCGATGGTCGCCGCCAGCTCTGCGCCTTGCTGCCGTGCATGGGCCTCGTCGATTTGGTCGGCCACCATTCGGTAATCGCCGTGCGACCAGGGAACGGTGATGACGTCGAGCGGGGCGTCGCTTTTCTGGACGGCGGCGCGGAAGTTCTTCGAGGCGGCTTGAAAGTTGCCCGCTCCGTCGGCGGCGAAAACTACCCCATCTCGCGGAATCGGCGTCTTAGGAACGATCAGTTCGCGGTGCCGGAGCGCGCAGCCAAACGAGCCTAATGCGGTCAGCCCTGCAAAGACGAGACTGACAGTGAGAAACCAGGTTTTGAGCGATAGCCGCCGCACGATCTTCGCTTCCGGGTAGTGGGTCAGTTCGGTGGAGCAGACATTCCTGTCTGCCGGCAGACAGGAATGTCTGCCCCACGGATTTGCCAAACTGACCCACTACTCGCTTCCGAGCGCGGTTGACCTAATCCGTAGGTTCGTTACATTGAGGAAAGTCGTTTGGGGGCCGTTCGCGTCCAATTCCCTTTACCCCCACCCCACTCCCCTTAGGGCGAGGGGGGGAACATCGGAATTCGCCATGCTTCGCTGGCTTGTCCTTTTGTTGCCTATCTGCCTGATCTTGCAGGATCAGCGTCCTCTTTCCCAGACCCCCCGTTTGTTCCAGTCCGAAGCCGTTGCCGTCGTCCCCGTGCGCCCGCTGATCAAGGGCAGCGCGCTCATGCGCCAACAATTGCTCGCCGGCATGGCGCTGGACATGGGCCAGCAGTTTCCCGCAGCCCTGCCCTGGGTAGGAATGTATGAGATCGGCAAAAACGACCTTTATCCTTTGGAGATGCTGCTCCAATACCATCCGATTCTCTTTTTGCAAATGTGTCTTGACCGTTATGAGCGCGAGGTAAAAGGCTACACCACGCGCTTTCACAAGCGCGAGATAGTTCAAGGCAAGATGCAAGACGCTGAGAAAATCGAATGCCACTTTCGCGAGCAGCCATTCAGCATCCACATGCACTGGCTCGAAGGCAGCGGCCTGGCGAAAAAGGCGCTCTACGTCGAAGGCGAAAACAACGGCAAACTGCTCGCACGTCCCAAGAGCCCCTTGCTTGCTTTGCGAATATGGGACAAGGACGTTGATGGCCCCGACGCTAAGCGCTCCGGCCGCTACACCATAGCCCAGTTCGGCATGAAGCAAGGCACAGAGCGCACGGTCGCAGCGATGCAGAGAGCCGAGGCCCGCGGCGCATTGCACGTCCGTTACGTTGGGCTGTTCCAGGTGCCGGAGCTGGACAATCGGCAATGCTACAAGTTCGTGCGCATGCCCTATGCGCCGGTGGAAGAAGAAGGCGTCAACGAGCTTATCCTTTACGTCGACCGCGAAACCTGGCTGCAAAGCGGCTCAATCCTCAAGGACGCAAAAGGCAATCTCATCGCCGAGTACTGGTTCCGCGACATCAAGCTCAATCCCACGTTCGACGAGAAGCAGTTCACGCGCGATGCCCTTTGAGTAGTAGGTACACTCCGTGTGCCGTAGCAAACGGCACACGGAGTGTGCCTACTACTTTGCGGTACGCGGAAACTGCTTTCGTTTTTCGCAAATCCCGATAAACTAGGAAAGAGCCTCCCTGGCACGCGACGTGCCATTGTTCGCAGTCACGACCAATCGTTGCCCGCTGAGGTAGCTTGTGCTTTCTCCACGCCAGCTTTTTGGTTTGTCCCTACTTTGCGCGAGCCTGTGGCTGTTGTCCGCACGCGCCGATCAGCCCACGCCGGACGCGGCTGGCGCGAAGTTTTTCGACAAAGAGGTCAAGCCGATCCTCCAGGCACACTGCTTCAGTTGCCACGGCGGTGACAAGAAACTGAAGGGCGGCCTCAATCTGACGAGCCGGGCCACATTGCTGGAAGGCGGCGACCATGGCGAAGTGATCGATCTCAAAAAGCCAGGCGAAAGTCTGCTCCTCGGCGCTGTTCATTACAAGGACAAGAAGATGCCGCCGCGCGGCAAGCTGCCGCAGGCGCAGATCGAGGTTTTGACGAAATGGGTCGAGATGGGTGTGCCCTATTCCGACAAAGCGGTGGTGCGCCACGGCCCGCCCAAGGTCGATGCCGAAGCGAAAAACTTCTGGGCCTTCCGGCCTGTCAAGCGCCCCGACCTGCCCGCGGTGAAAAAAGAGGCGTGGGTGCGTAACCCGATCGACGCGTTCGTGTTGGCCAAGCTCGAAGCGGCGGGTTTTGAGCCGTCGCCGCCCGCGGACAGGATCGCTCTCTTGCGCCGGGTGACTTACGACCTCATCGGCCTGCCGCCGACACCGGACGAGGTGAAGGCATTTCTCGCGGACAATGCACCGGATGCATACGAGAAAGTCGTCGAGCGCCTGCTCGCCTCGCCGCATTACGGCGAACGCTGGGGCCGGCACTGGCTCGACCTGGTGCGCTACGCCGAAACCGACAGCTACGAGCGCGACGGCGCCAAGCCGTTCGTCTGGCGTTATCGCGATTATGTGATCCGATCGCTCAACGAAGATAAGCCGTACGACCAGTTCATCCGCGAGCAACTAGCCGGCGACGAGTTAGACAAAGTGACGCCCGATTCGATCATTGCCACCGGTTATTACCGTCTGGGCCTCTGGGACGACGAGCCGGCTGATCCCTTACTCGCGCTGTACGACGATTTGGACGACATCGTCACCACGACCGGCCAGACCTTTCTTGGATTGACGATCAATTGTTGCCGTTGCCATGACCACAAGATCGATCCCTTGCCACAGAAGGACTATTATCGCTTCCTGTCGTTTTTCCACGGCATTCGCCGCTACGGCGTCCGCGCGTTCGAAACGGTGGCGGCGGCGTCGCTCAGGCCCATCGCATTGCCGGAGGAAGCCGAGGTTCAGAAGAAGAAGATTGCCCAGCATAAACAAAAGCTGGACGAGCTCGCGAAGAGGATTGAAGCAATCGAGATGGACATTGAGCCGAAGCTGGAAGGCGGCGAGAAAGACGACTTCAAGTTCCCCGCCAATCGGCCTGGCATCATCAGCAAACACGCCGGCGGCCTGATCAGCTTCGAGACGTTTTCCAAATACCGAGGGCTGCGCCTGGAACGCGAAAAGCTGGAGAAAAACGCTCCGACCGGCATGGCCCAGGCGCTGTGCGTGACCGAGGTTGGCCCTGAGCCGCGCGAGACATTCGTCCTGGCACGCGGCAATCCGCAGGCGCAAGGGGAGAAGGTCGAACCCGGCTTCCCCGCCGTGCTGACCGACGTGATTCCGGCGCTGCCGACGCCGAAGGCCGACGCGAAAACGTCCGGCCGGCGGCGCGTGTTGGCCGAGTGGATCGCGAGCAAGGACAACGCGCTCACCTGGCGCGTCATCGCCAATCGGCTCTGGCAACACCACTTTGGCCGCGGCATCGTCCGCTCCTCGAGCAACTTCGGCTATCAGGGGACGCCGCCCACGCATCCGGAATTGCTTGATTGGCTGGCGAGCGAATTCGTAAGCACGGGCGCACGCTTCAAGCCAATGCATCGCTTGATGGTCCTGTCCAACACTTATCGCATGTCCGCGCATCCATCACCTCCCCTCGCCCAAGGGGAGAGAGGGGTCGGAGGTGAGGGGACAACGCCGCTGGCGAAGGACCCGGAAAACGACCTCCTGTGGCGCTTCAATCCGCGCCGGCTGTCGGCGGAGGAAGTGCGCGACTCGATCCTCGCGGCCAGCGGCAACATCAACCTCCAGAAGATGTTCGGCCCCAGTATTTATCCCAAGATTCCTGCCGAGGTTCTCGCGGGCCAATCGCAGCCGGGTCTGGGCTGGGGCAAGTCGTCGCCGGAGGAAGCGGCCCGGCGCAGCATTTACGTGCACGTGAAGCGCTCGCTGCCCTTGCCCATTCTGTCCGCGTTCGATGCCGCTGACACCGATGCGACCTGCCCGGTTCGTTTCACCACCACGCAGCCGACCCAGGCCTTGGGCATGATCAACGGCGAGTTCATGAACGACCAGGCCAAGATCTTCGCAGAGGACGCGGCCAAGAACGCCGGAAACAACGTGCAAGACCAGGTGCGCGCCATCCTCTGGCGCGTTACCCAGCGCGAACCCACTGCAAAAGAAATCGAGCGCGGCGTTCGCTTCATGGACCGCTTGCGCCAGGACAACATCGCCACACCGGAAGCCCTGCGACTATACTGTCTATTGGCCCTGAATCTGAATGAGTTTATGTTCCTCGATTGACCGTTTAGCGTTCGCGTCATCCCCCGCGGCAAGGCACGCTGCGAACGCTAAACGGAAACGGACTGAGGCTCAAATGCCGGTAGATATTGAAGTGATCATTGAACGAGCCTTGGAACAGGCATTTGCGAAAGCCTTGGAGCAGGTCGTCCAGAACAAGGCGGAGAGTCTGTTTCAAAAGGCGTTCGAAAACGGGTCCCCACTTTCGCAAAAACTAGAGGCAAAGATCGAAGCTGGCTTCGATAGATTCTTTGATGAAGGGATTCGCTGGGAGAAAAAGAAACCTGGATTCAAAAAGTGAATCGGAAACCAAAAATGACCCAATCACGCATTCGTAACTTCTGCGGCCGCACGCGCCGAGAGTTCCTCTGGGAATCCGGCGCTGGCTTTGGCGCTGTCGCCCTATCAGGCCTCTTGGGCGACAGCTTTTTCGCCAAGCAAGCGGTCGCCGCGGACGGCACGACGCCTTTCCGCAATCCGCTCGCGCCCCGGCCGCCGCACTTCACGCCCAAGGCCAAGAGCGTGATCTTCCTGTTCATGTACGGCGGGCCCAGCCAGGTCGATACCTTCGACTACAAACCGGCGATGTACGGCCGCGACAATCAGACCGTGGCCGTCCGCACCTTCGGCAGAGCAGGGCATCGCAACGACGGCCGCATCGTGGAGCCGCGCTGGCGTTTCCGGCAATACGGTTCGTGCGGCAAATGGGTCAGCGACCTTTTCCCAAACCTCGGCCAGTGCGTCGATGACATCGCTTTCATCCACTCGATGACCGCGGACGCCCCCGTGCACGGTTCGGCCATGCTCATGATGAATTCCGGCCGCATCCTCTCGGGCCATCCCGCGCTCGGATCGTGGGTCAACTACGGCCTGGGATCGGAGAATCAGAATCTGCCTGGCTTCGTCGTCATGCTCGATCCGCGCGGCGGGCCGATCTCCGGCGCCAAGAACTGGTCAAGCGGCTACATGCCCGCTTATCTCGAAGGCACGATGATGCGCTCGTCGGGCACGCCCATCCTCGACCTCGCCCGCCCGCAAGGCATGAGCGACGCCAGCCAGCGTCGCCTCCTGGACACGCTGCGCGAATACAACGAGGAACACCAGACGGCCCGCGGCAACAACCCCGCCCTGGCTGCCCGCATCGCCAACTACGAGCTTGCCTACCGCATGCAGAGTTACGCCCCAGAAACGGTCGATCTGGCGCAGGAAACCGAGGAAACGAAAAACCTCTATGGCATGAGCGAACGGCGCAGCGAAGTGTTCGGCCGGCAATGTCTTCTGGCCCGGCGGCTCGTCGAACGCGGCGTCCGCTTCGTGCAAGTCTATTCCGGCGGGCACCACAACGACGCCAACTGGGATGCCCATGGCGACATGGTCTTCAACCACGGCATGCACGCCGGCGAAACCGACAAGCCGATCGCCGGCCTCATCCGCGACCTCAAACGCCGCGGAATGTTGGACGAAACCCTGATCGTCTGGGGTGGCGAGTTCGGCCGGCAACCCACCGCCGAATACCCCACCGGCACCGGCCGCGACCACAACTCCTACGGCTTCACGATGTGGATGGCCGGCGGCGGCATCAAGGGCGGCGTCTCGGTTGGCAGCACCGACGAACTCGGCGCCGCCGCCGTGGAGAATCCGTACCACGTCAAGCACCTGCACGCCACCATTCTCCACCAGCTCGGGCTTGACCCGGACCGGCTCACCTACTTCTACAGCGGCCTGGACCAGAAACTGGTTGGCGTGGAGGGCGCGGAGCCTATTCGAGAAGTGATGACTTAGTCCATTACACGAAACTGGGCACATTGGGCAACCAAGATCACTTCGCATTGCATTTCCAACGGAAATGCTTTATCTCATCCACATTGCCATCTCAACCGCCCCTTCTTGTGGCCTATTCCGGAAAGCAACATGAGTAAATCCGTTGGCCGAAGCTACGCACTGACACCGTTTCGGCGCATGGTCGTCGAACTCATGCACTTTTGTTCGAAAGTGCCGGGCTGCTCGGTCGACCGCCGCTTGCACCTGGGCGAGTTATTGGCCGCGCGCAATGCCTGTTTCGCCAAGCCGAGCTGGTACGCCATCTTTGCCAAGGCCTACGGGATCGTGGCGCGCGACACTCCCATATTGCGGACGTCGTACATGACGTTTCCCTGGGCGCGCTTGTACGAGCATCCCTTCAACATCGTGACCTTGAACATCGAACGCGAGTGGCATGGCGAAAAAGTCATCTTGCAAGCGCATGTTCGTCGGCCGGAATGCCGCACGCTGGCCGCCATGGACGACAAGGTTCGGTATTACAAGAACGCGCCGCTGGAGAGCATCAAGGCATTCCGCAACACGCTCCGGATGGGCAAGCTGTTCGGGCCGCTGCGCCGATTCATGATGTGGGGCACGCTCAACCTCTTCGGGCGACGCCGCTGCCATAATTTCGGCACTTTCAGCATCACTTCCGTCGCCTCTGCGGGCGCCGGTCTCTTGTACGTCACGCCGCTCTTGACCACCACGTTGCACCACAGCCTTTTCGACGAGCACGGCAACCTGGAAATGCGCATCATCTTCGACCACCGTGTGCTGGACGGCGCTACCGCGGCCCGAGCCGTCGCCGATTTCGACGAGGTATTGCGCCGCGAGATTCTGACCGAGCTCAGATCTATGCGGGCGACGCTGGCCGCCTGATCCCTAGGTCATCGTCTTCGCTGCCGCACTTCGCACATCGTTCCGAACTCGCCGTGAATTCTGGGTGTATTCTGTGTCCTAGCCCGAGCGCCAAGCGAGGGGCGATGACGCTGTCCCTCGCTTGGCGCTCGGGCTCGGACGCGCCTGCCGTGTTTTCTCGTTGCAATCACCCGAGAGTCCGTGTGAAATAGTAGTATCCTCATGGAGTTGACAATGCCGATTCGCATTTCGTGCAGTTGCGGCAAGAAAGTCGTGGCGCGCGACGAAACGGCCGGCAAAGTGGTGCTGTGCGGCAGCTGCGGACGCAAGCTCGCCGTGCCGCCCATGGGCAAGGCGGTGTCCCCACAAGCAGCGCCGGTCGCAGCCCCCGCCGGGATGGCGAACTCCGGGGCGCCCATACCTCGGCAGATCGGAATTATACCCCACGTACAGCAGCCGGCCGGGAATTGGCTGCCAAGAGCGGTTGTCGCCTTGGCCGCTTTTTTGGTGGTTGCCGGTTTGGTGATTGTTGTCATTCAACTCTACAATTCGGGATCGGAAACCGACAAAGACAAGGAAGTCCAAGTCGCGCTCAACCAGCCGCCGATTCCGGACACGAAAGATGCGGAAGTGTCTCAGGGCGGCCAGCCGAAAGAACCCAAGGTGGAGCAGCGCCCTGATCCGCCCCAGCGCCAAGACGAGCCGCGTGCGGATCCGGTCCAGAAAAAAGACGAGCGCGTAGAGGACAAGAAGGAAGAGTCGCCGCGGCGCAAGTTCGTCGAAGACAAACGCTTCAAGATCCCGGTCGAAACCGCCACCGATCGCGTGGCCGGCATTGAGTACAAGGTGCGCCGCCTGCGCGTGCCGGAAAACGCGCCGGCCCGCAAGCTGAAGCTCGCGGTTTCCCCTTCTGGATCAGACAACATCGCCCAGGTTCTTACCGATCTTGCCATCCCTTACGACAACATTTTCCTCGACGGACCCGCCGGCTTCGGCGGCTTTGGCAACGCCGGTTTCCCCAACAAAAAGGGAATTGGCAAGCTGGCGGGCGATTGGAGCGCCGAGCGCCTGCAAGCTTACGACGTGGTGTTTCTCAATTGCGGCGGCGGCGGCAGCTCGATCAATGCCCAGCAGTCCATTCGCGGCTACATTGAAAAAGGCGGCACGCTGTACGCCTCCGATCTGCAATACACCAACGTGCTCGCCATCTTCCCCGAGATGCGCGCCGAAGTCGTGCCATTCGGCGGCATACCTCAGACTCTCAAGGCGAAAGTGATCGAAGACGGTTTGCGTGAGTTTCTCGGAGTCAAGGAAATCGAGTTGCACTTCAACGCCGGCGGCTGGATGCCCGCGGTGTTCAAGCGCGATTCCGCGACCACGTACCTGGAGGGCTCCCCGGACAATCCGCTCGCCGGCCTAATCAACAAACTCGGCGGCGGCGTGCCGGGCTTACCCGACCCGAAAAACCCCAAGAACAAAGGCAAACCCGCTCCCAATCCTTTCGGCAAACTGCCGGCCAACATGCAAATGCCGAAGTCGGGTGAGGCCTTGCCGCTTCTCGTGAAGTTCCGGCACGGCGAAGGCACGGTCATCTTCACCTCGTTTCACAATTCCGCGCAGGTCAGCGACCTGGAAAAGAAGCTGCTCAATTACCTTGTCTTTTCCGCGGTGACCGCCAAGGCCGAGTCCAATGTGACGAAGATCATGCTGGACGCCGGCTTCGATCCCCAGAATCTCAAAACGATACAAATCGCGCCGGGCAAATCCACGCCGCTGCAAACGCACAACCATCCCGGCGGCGGCTTGCAGGTTGCCGTCGGCTTCGAAAACCTCGGCGCCAAACTCAAATTGACTCTGACTGGGCCCAATGGCCAGAAGATCGAGGAAGAACAAGTCGGCACGTTCCTCCTGGAGATTGCCAATGCCCCCGCGGGCAACTGGCAATACTCCGTGACGGCCGTGGAGGCGCCGTTTCAGAATTTCCCCATCGTGCTGGCAGTGGGCAAGGCAAAGTGACAAATCCCGTTTACGTTTCGTGCTCGCTGCATCGCTCCATAGTACTATTCGAGCGCGAAACGTAAGCCAATCGCAGGAGGCGTCATGAAGTTAGCAATTCTCTTTCTCTCGTTCGTATTCGCCGGTCAATCAGCAGAAACCAAAAAGGACCTCGCATTATTGCAGGGCGCCTGGAAGCTCTCGACCATCGACGAAGACGGCACAGCCAATGAATCAAATGCCGATTTCGCGCGCTGGATCGTCAAAGGCAACAAAGTCTTCTACGGCGGCGAGGAATTCGCCGAATTGCAAGCCGACCCTTCCACAACGCCCAAGAGCTTGGACTTGCGCCTCAGGAAGGGCAAGCGTGAATTGGAGGCTGTCTATGCCATCGAGGGCGACGTCTGGAAGATCTGTGTCAATCGCTCGGCCGACGGCGTGAAGGAAAGACCGCTCGATTTCTCGACGAAGGACAAACCGGACCGCCGCTTGCTGGTTTTCAATCGCGACAAGAGCGGCAAGCCCGGCGGCGTCGAAGGCGCGGGTTTTGTCGGCATCGCCATCCGCGCCCACAAAGACAAGGATGAAGTCAGCGTGGACAGTACTTTGGAAGGGTCCCCGGCGCAAAAGAGCGGCTTGAAGAAAGGCGACATCCTGCTCACGGTCGACAATAAGGACGCAACCGATCTTCCAACTACGGTGCGGCTGGTGCGCGAAGCCAAAGCGGGCGCCCAGATCGTGTTCCGCATTCGCCGCGACGGCAAAGAGATGGACGTCACGGTCAAGGCCGGCGTGCTGCCGTTCTTTCCATTGGACTAACTTGCTGCTCCATGCTTGACGCCGCGGCGCTTGAAGGCATTGCCGTTCACTTGGACCTCGTGCTCTTGCTGCCCCGTTAGCGCGGCGACCAGCAGCTTCTCTTCCAAACAGTTCAAGAACTCGAGTACTTCTCCGGGGTCATCCAAGCGGAAGTGGGCTGTGGTCGGCCCGTCTTCACCGACGCGGATCATGATGCCGTCCCGGAAGTGGTGGTAAACACACTCATCGCTGCGGTCGTGGCCGAGGTAGATCACCAGCGCATCGGGGCTGGATTGACTTTTGAAAATCCAGTCCATGGCGGAGGCCTTGTTCCATTGCAGCCGGGGCAGCACTTCCAACGAGTTGTCCCCGTCGGCAAGCACGAAGGGCAGCCAGGTTTCCGCGAGCACTTCTTCGACCAGGTGGCGCACGTGCGCGGCCTGGTCTGGTTCCAGCTGGCGAAAATGGACGCCGATCGTCAAACCTTTGTCTTCCACCAATGCGCCCGCAACGTCCTGCAAGCGATTGGACAACTCAGCATGAAGCTTCGGCAGCGCTTTCTGCCAAACGACCGACTCCGGTTCGATCAACAGAACGCCTGGACCGCTGATCTCCAAGCCGTGATTGCCGGCATAAATGACGTCGGGAATGTCGACGCGTTTTTGCAGGTCGGCGCGATCCCGGCCGCTGATGACAACCACGCGGACGTGGGGCCGTTCCGCAAGCGATGCGAGCACCCGGCTGAGCGGCCGAGATAGACTCACCAGATCGGGATGCGCCGTGAAGGGCACCAAAGTGCCGTCAAAGTGGCAACCCAGCACGATCGCAGGCGCGCGCGCAACGCGATCCCCTACATCTGTGATGTATTCAAAAAGATGTTGGCTCATAGGTGAGTGAAGAGCATATTTCGTGCCGGAATACTTGTGAAGTTTCGAATGCTGCGAGAAATGCAGGCAAAATCGGCGCGCTGCGCGCTACTTTGTCAAACGAGGCAAATAAATGCACGCTAACAGGCACGCAGTTGCCTATTACTTGACGTTTTCGTAGCTGGAGTCGTGAGACTTCAGCCCGCTTTACGGCACGTTGGCGTTGGCAGGCAAGCGGATCTCCGTGCCCGCGGGGATGGGCAGTTCCGGTCGGAGATTGGGATTCAGCCGGTAGATTTCCGACCAACGCCGCGGATCGCCGAGAGTTTGCTGGGCGATCTCGATGATCATCTGACCGTTGCCGCCGACGCGGTAACGCTTGGTGACATCGGTTGAAGGAACGACGGCTGGCCTGGGCATGGAAATCGGCGGCACGGGCTCCGTATTAATGGGAGGCACCGGCGGCTTCAAGCCGACAGGCCCGTCCGGCTGCTTGCCGATCGGGGGAATGTTGCTGCCCAATGGCACGGCTGGCGACTCGCCGCCGATAAACTGCTGATAGCGGCTTTGGAGGAATTCCGCGGGTGGAATGAACAACGCCTGGCCGGCGACGAGCCGCGGATTGTCGGTGCGAACATTGTCCTTGGCCAACGGGTGCTCGCGGTTGAACTGGTGCAGCGCTCTGGCGAATCTGCTTGTGCGGAAGAATCGTTGGCTCAATGCTTCGAAAGTCGTGTCCTCCGGTTGGCAAAAGTAGGTGTCAATTCGGTAGTCCTTCACGTCCGGGAGCTTGGCGCCGGGTTTCATGCCCAGCGGCGGCGCACCGTTGGGCGGGTTCTTGTTTTCCATGCCCAGCGGAGGCAACGCGGGGTTGGTCAATTCCTTGTTCACTATGGGCGGCAACTTTGGATCGTGAGAATTGGGCGCGGGCGGTATGGCGACCGCGGGCAGATTGTCCTTGGGCGTCGTCGGCAACGCCACGGGAACGTCGGGCGCCTTGGGCAGCGGATTGAACTCCGTCACCGGCGGCAGCGGCGGCGACATGGACAGCGGATTCATGGGCGTCGGCGCAGGGACCATCGGCAACGGCGGCGCACCCTCCGGTGTTTTCGGGATCACTTCCTTCGGCGCCGACGGCGGGATCGTGACCACAGGCGGTAGCTCAATGTCTTTCCTCGTCGTCATCGGCAAGTCGGGCAGCGGCGGCAACTCGATGCCGCCCGAATTTATGGCAGGCGGCGGTGCGAGCGCTTCAGGCATGGGCTTGCCGGGAATGACGGCCTCCTTCGGGATTACGGCATTGGCCAATGCCTCCAGTTTTTTCTTGTGCTCGTCCTCCTGCGCGGTCTCGAAGCCGGGGACAGGCGGCAGCGACGGCGGCGCGGGCAAATCGGGTATCGGCGGCAGGAGCGGATCCGAGCTCTTCTTCTCTTCCATCCTGGGCAAAGGCGGCGCCTGCCCAGGTTCCAATTGAAACTTCGCGGGCTCGAATCCGTTGCCTTTGGGCTTTTGCAACGTCGGTTTCTTGCCGTCGCCTTCCTGGCCCTTGGAGTTCACTTGCGCGTAGCTGTCGCCCGGCGGCTCTTGCTGATTGCGCAGCCGCGACACGACCACCACGCTCACAAGCGCTATGAACGAGCCGGCCACAATCAGTCCAACCTTGGTCTCACGAGTCATAGGCCTCCTCCGTTCCATGGGTCAGGAGTCAGGGGTCAGGAGTCAGGGGTCAGGAGTCAGGGGTCAGGAGTCAGGGGTCAGG
>JAKEFD010000148.1 GCA_022616245.1 Gemmataceae bacterium | reverse complement strand
CGCCGAGCCGCGCCGGGGAACGGCTCGGCGGGGACGCCTCGCCCTACCAAAACAAAAAACCCGCCCTGGCGAAAGGGCGGGTCGTGTTGATTAAAGATGGATTAGCGTTTGGCCAGCAACTGGGTCGCGCCTTTGGCGGTGGCGTTGGCTTTCTTGCTCGAGCAAGCCGTGGCGCACCCGGAGGCGGACTTCGAGCATTCGCTCGCTTTGGCTACCTTGGCGGTCTTGGCCTGGGAGCATGCGGTGGCGCATTCTTTGCCTTCACCGGCCTGCAAAGATGCAACGGAGGCGAACGCAGCGATGGTCAAACAGAAGACGAGTTTTTTCATACGTATTGTGTTGATTATTAACCGAGTCAACCAAGACTCTTAAGAATTTCAGACGCTTTTGTCAATGCTTCATTCAATTTACCTGCATCGCGCCCGCCGCCGCGCGCGTTATCCGGCCGCCCGCCGCCCTTGCCGCCGACGATAGGGGCGATGGCCTGGATGATCTTTCCGGCCTGGATTTTGGCCGTGAGATCGGATGAGACGGTGGCGACGAGGGAAACTGCGCCATCCGAACCGCCGAGAACGACGACGCCTTTGAACTCGCCCTTCAGGGCATCGGCCACGGCTTGGAGGTAATCGCCATCGGCGGGGCCGAGGTTCTCGATGATGGCGCGGACGGAGCCAAGGATCTGGGCTTTGGGGATGAGTGACCGGGCGATTTCGGCAGCTTGCTTTTGTTGGAGGGACTTGAGTTGTTTCTCCATGTCCTTCTGTTGCGCGAGCAGCGCGTCGATCTTTTTCTCCAATTCGCCCGCGGGCGAATTGATTTTGCCAGCGAGTGACGCCAAAAGTTCCGCATCGTGACGGGCTTTGTCGTAGGCGCGCAAACCTGCTACGGCTTCAATACGACGCACGCCGGCGGCGATAGCGCTTTCGGCGATAATGCGAAACAATCCGATCTGGCCGGTATTGTTGGTGTGCGTTCCGCCGCACAGTTCCATGGAGTAACCGTTCAGTTCGCCCGGCTTGCCACCGATCTGCACCACGCGCACTTCATTCCCATACTTCTCGCCGAAGAATTGCATCACGTCCTTACGGCCTTTGATTTGCGCATACGGCACATTCACCCACGACACCGCCTCGCCCTCGACAATCCGTTCATTGACAAGTTTCTCGATGTCCTTGATCTGCGCCGGCGTGAGCGTGGCGCTATTAAAGTCGAAGGTCAGCTTTTCCGGTCCCACGTACGATCCCTTTTGCGCGGCGTCGTGGCTAACGACTTCGTGCAAAGCCCAATGCAGGAGGTGAGTGACCGTGTGGTGGCGCTGGACGGCGTAGCGGCGGTCGCGGTCTACGGTAAGTTCGACTTCCAAGCCCGGAACGGGAAGGACCAAATCTGATTGGGGAGCGCGACCGTCCCGGTCGCTCCGCTGCGCGTCCCGCGCAGCGGATTCGGCGGTCGGCGAGACGTTCCCCTCTTCAATAAAGTGCAGCCAGGTGTTGGCTATCTTTTGAGTGTTAACCACGCGCCAGAGTCGGCCGCTTTGCGCCAGTTGTCCGGTATCACCAACTTGGCCGCCAGCCTCGGCGTAAGCTGACGTTGTGTCGAGCAGTACGGCCGTTTTGTCGCTGATGCCCACAACATCCAGCACCTTGCCTTTGCTTGAAAGCTGTTCGTAACCTACGAAGCGAGTGGACGCAGTCGTTTCAATTTGGGAAACTTCGATGACTTGTTTCTTCTGGGCTCTACGCGCGCGCGCGCGCTGCTCTGCCATTAACCTTTCGAAGCCGTCGACATCAACGGCAAGACCACGCTCTCGCGCCATCAATTCCGTAAGATCGACGGGGAACCCATAAGTGTCGAAAAGCATGAATGCAAAGGCTCCTGGAATGAATCCTGGTTTTGCACTGAGACGTGCTTCAATCAATGCTTTTTCGAACTCAAGCAGGCTTTTGTCAGCATCCTTTATAAATGCATGATATTCCTCAAAAGAGCCTTCGCCGTCGGCCAATTTCTTGGCTGTCTGCCGCAACTTGTTGCCCTGTTGAAGGATCAGGAGATCCTGCAAAGTGATGGCCTCGCCAGCAATG
Source organism: Gemmataceae bacterium (assembly GCA_022616245.1). Classification (GTDB taxonomy): domain Bacteria; phylum Planctomycetota; class Planctomycetia; order Gemmatales; family Gemmataceae; genus JAKEFD01. The sequence goes on along the minus strand of JAKEFD010000148.1, from coordinate 1,809 downwards.
GAAAGCATCTCCACGAAGGCGCCTGTCGAAGTCTTGGTCGCAATGAGATGCTTTTGAAATCGGTCGCTGATTCGCTTTAGGATTGGACGTGCAGCTTCATAGGCATCAGGCAGTTTTTTTAGGTCCGCCTGAGTGAGCGGAATTAAGGAACTGTCGTGCAGCGACCTTACAATTTCGTCTAAATCGGGCTGCACCTTTAGCCGTTGTTCGAATATTGCCAAGCCTTTTTCCAGTGTCCGACCGAAAGCTTCTTCCTCGATTCTGATAATCTCTTGAACCGATTGCTCTTGCGCGATGATCTCGGGGAAGACATTTCCCATAGTCTCGGCGAGGATATCGACCAGCTTGTAAAGAAACGGCTCATGAAATCCCAGCGAGCGGCCGTATCTTACGGCGCGGCGCAGAATTCGCCGTAGCACATAGTTGCGATCAGTATTGCCAGGACGGATGCCGTCGGCGATGGCGAAGCTCAGAGTGCGGATGTGGTCGGCGATGACGCGGAAGGCCATATCGACTTGGATTTGCTCGGCAGTTTGGGGAGCGCGACCGTCTCGGTCGCTCTGTTGCGCGTCTCGCGCAACAGATTCGGGGACGGGCGAAGTCCCTTGAGGGGGCGAAGTTCGCGCGGAATCGGTCGGCGAGACGCCGACCGATGCGACCGGGACGGTCGCGCTCCCCGGAGAGGACGGAGGAGTGTCTGGAGTCCAGAGCCAACGGTACTCTTCAGTTGTCGGAACGACGCCGGAATCCCAAGGATTGCGACAGATGTAGTGAAACTTTTCTTCGAGGTCGGCATCGCCACGAATCATTCGGTCGAATGATTCGTTCTCCCATAGCTGGCCAGTTTGTTTTTCGAGCTTGTTGATTTCGTGCGCCGTAAAGGACTTGATGGAGTGCAACAATTCGGTAAGGGACCAGAATATCGGTTTATCTTCTTTGTCTTGCCCCTTGACTTGAGGCTCAAAGAGGAAGTGTACGTGGTCGGGAAGAACGCAAGCCGCGTACATTTGATAGCGGCGTTGTTCGTGCCCGAAAAGCAGGCTCTTAAGGACGATATCGCGCGCCTTCTCGGAGAGCTCACGGCGTTCCCGCGTCGAGAAGCTGACCATGTACTTAGCCCAGGGGCGTTCGAAATGTGGCAGCCGACGCTTGTAGTACGTCGCACCGCCGATCTCGCGTTGGGGAGCGCGACCGTCCCGGTCGCTCTGTTGCGCGTCTCGCGCAACAGCTTCGGAAGCGTGAGGAGTGCTTTGAGCTGATACACGCGGCTCTGGCGTTGCCCCGGATTCGGTCGGCGGGACGCCGACCGATGCGACCGGGACGGTCGCGCTCCCCGGGAATTGCGGGAGGGTGGAGCGGTATTTCTTACCGCTCATTCTTTCGAGCGCATCAAAGATGGGGCGGAAGATGTCGGTTTCGTAGTTGGAGACAAGGCGATTGAAATCCTTAAAGCCTTTGGTGTTTTGGATGATGCTGGTGACGCGTTCGAAGCCCATGCCGGTGTCGACGTGCCTGGCGGGGAGCGGCGTCAGCTTGGCGGCGTCGTCGCGGTTGTACTGGATGAAGACCAGGTTCCAGATCTCCATCACCCGCGCGTCGCCCTTGTTGACGAGCTTGCCGCCGCTCTTGTCCGGCGTGCGGTCGATGTGGATCTCACTGCACGGGCCGCAGGGACCGGTTTCCCCCATCTCCCAGAAGTTGTCCCTGGCCGGCAGGCGCACGATCCGCTCCGGCGGCAGGTCCGTGGCCTGGCCCCACAGTTCCTCGGCCTCGGTATCGGACTCCAGGCTGCTGGCCGGGTCGCCCTCG
>JAKEFD010000147.1 GCA_022616245.1 Gemmataceae bacterium | reverse complement strand
CCCGGAGTGCACCCAGAAGCCGTTGTTCGTGCCCTTGCGCGAGATCATCGGCAGCGCGTCTTTGTCCGCGCGCTTGCCGGCCATGATCTTCTTCGACCAGCCTTTTTCCATGTTTTCGAAGAGATAGATGCCGTATTCTTTTTCGTTGGAGAAGACGAGGTCGAGCTTGCCGTCGTGGTTGAGGTCGAGGAAACGCAGCCCACGATCGATTCTGTTGTCTCGGATTGCCATCTTGAAGAGCCAGGAAGGGTTTTCGGGCAGGCCCAAAGTAATCGCGAGCGGTGGCAGCTTGAAAGGTAGTTTGTCCCATTCCTTTTTCTTGTCAGACCAGCGTGCAATTTCGTTGTAGCAATCAATCCTTTCGCTAATCCCGTCGCCATCGATGTCGTGAATCTCCAGCAGCTTTAGCGATGCAGATTGCGTGTCATCGCGCCATGTGTCTCCGTCGAAGCGGCACGCGTAAATCGCGACCCATGGTTCCAGAACTGAGCCCTCGTCGCGAAAAGATGTTGCAAATCCCTTCGGTGAAAGTACGCCGAACTTGGTTAGTTTGCGGCCATACGGCCCGTATAGCGAAGAGTTCCCTCGCTTCCATGTCAATTTCGTCCCATCCCATATTCGTGTTTCAGTCGATGGTTGTAGGATCACCGGCGTAGGTTTCGCGGGCATCTCGGGCAATTGGTAAATGACAACGTCCATGTTCCCGTCGTTGTTCGCATCCAGTATCCATGACGTACCGTCTCTCAAGTCATGATCGGCGAGTAAGTTCTTGGTCAGGCGGTCATTCGCCTCCTTAAACGTCAAGAACTTCACCTTCTTCCCATGCTTCGCCACCGCGTGGTCAATCAATTCCACCACTTGATCGTTCCGTATCCAGCCATGCGGATGAAACACCAGGCAAAAGACGCCCTTTTTGATCACCGAGCAATCAAGCGCCGCTTTCCAGTCTTTCACTGTCTTGGGGTTGTTCGGCTTTTGCCGGTGCTGCGCCTGCCAGTCACTGGGCGTCACACACGGAAACTGCCAGCACAGCCGGCCAATGACGTACGGGTAGGGATAGTTTTCGATGGTGTTGACGAAGCTACGGTCGGCGGGCAGGTACGGCTTAAAGCGCTCCTGGCCTTTGTCGTCGAGCACTAGCTCTTTCGGCAACTCCGGATCGGCGGATGTGAAGTAGTTGAAAACTGAAGTATCAATGGAAAGGAAGTGGCTCTTCGCGGTCAGCTTGTTGAATATCTCCGCATAGAAGCGCGGGCTGGGGGTGTTCATCGAATCGCAGCATGGCATGCGGAAGGCGACCGGCTTGTTGTTCGGGATTTCGTGCATGAGATCGACGCACTTGTCGTAGGTCTCTTTCGCCTTGTCGAAGCCGCCTTTGAAAAAGGGGCAAGGGTGGTCGAAGGTGTGGCACTCCAGGCTGAGCCCTTCTTTCAGCCATTCCTGAAGCTGCGGGTCCTTGGGATTGACCTGGTTAGTCATGATGCTGACGGGGGCCCGGCCGTCGATTTCCTTCAGCCGGCGCAGGATGGGCCGCAAGAAGATCTCATACTTCTTGGGGTCGCGCATGTCGTCGATGGCGAGAATGACGACGGCTTCGACGTCCTTGTCGCCGACCCACATGGGCGTGGTCAGCTTGGGGAAGTCTTTGTGCGGGTAATAGGGATTGACCTCGTCAAGATAGGCGAGGCGGTTGCCGTCGGGTTTCTTGGCCTTGTCCTGCGCGAAGGCCGGACTACAGAGAAGTAGGACTGAGAAGGAGAGCAGTCCGCGCATGAGAAGTTCCTCCAGTTTATGGAACCGCAGATTCACGCAGATGAACGCAGATAAGAAACAGAGTGATGACATTTCTTACACACTTTTCTGATCTGCGTCTATCTGCGTGCATCAGCGGTTTCATTCTCCTTCTGCCAGTCCAGCGCCATCTGAATCCTGTCCACTACCGGCGGATGGCTTGCGAACAGCCAGACGTTGAAGGGCAGGGGCGCGACGTTGATGAGGTTCTCCTTCGCCAGACGGATTTCGGCGGCGATGAAGGCGTCCGGCTGCTTGGCCCATTTGAGCGACGCCGCGTCGGCCTGGCGTTCGAAGTGCCGGCTGACCGCGTTCTGCACCGGGGCCGCGAGCCATTGGCCGACGACGTACAGGAGCAGCAGCAAGAACAAAGCCGCGGGATCGCTCGGACTTGTTAGACACAACTTGCCGCGACCCCGCGCCCAGAGCAACATACACGCCACAAGGATGAACGCGACTAGCGCGCCGCCGGTTGCCATGGCGATGCCCAGGACGATGTGATCGTGATACCAGTGGCCGACTTCGTGCGCGAGGATGGTCTCGACTTCCGCCGGCGTGAATTTGGCCAGCAGGTTGTCATAGAGCACGATGCGCCTGGTCGCGCCAAAACCGGTGAAGTAGGCGTTGCTGTGGTGGCCCTGGCGCGAGGCGTCCACCACCATGACCTCGTCCACTTCGACGCCGGCGCGGCGCACGATGTCGCGGAAGCGCGGCTCGAGCGATGCCCACTTTGTTTGTTCGATAGGCTCAAACGTGTTGAAGATCGGCTCGATGACCACCGGCAAGACAAAGGCGTAGGCGACTGCCAGGGCCGAGGCCGCCGCCGTCGCCGGCAGCCACCACAGGCGCGGCAACCAGCGTAAGAGCAGGAACAACCCGACCAGCACGATCGCGCCGATGGCTGCCGAAACCCCAACGCTCTTGGAATAATCCAAGAGCCAATCTTCCATGGGCCGGCTGGTCATGCCCCAAGCGGTGGAGTGCAGGAAGCGAGCGACATTGATGGGAAAGCGCAAGAGGATTTCGGCGACGAAAAAGAAGACGCCGACCAAAAGTACTGCGGGCAGCCAAAGGCCGCCGTTCAAAAACTGACAGCCATCCGCAATGCGCCGGCCGAGCTTCGTGAATACCAAGACGACGAGGAAGCCGAGTTCCACCAGAGCGCCGGCCCAGAAGAGGGCGCGTCGCTCCCATGCAAATTGCGCGTTGTGTGCGATGGTATCCGCTGTGAAATGCGCTTCGGCCCGCCGCACCGCGTCCTGGGAATGGCCGAACAGGCTATAGCAGCAGACGGCAAAGAAGAGGATGCAGCCGGAGAAGAGGCCAAATCTCATGTCAAGGTTTTTTCGAAGAGTTCGGGCTCTTGGTCGCCGGCTTGGCCGGCGTTTCTTCCTCGCCGAGCACCCAGATCATGTTGGTCACGTGCTTGCTGCCCGTGGGCGTGCCGCTCAAGCCGACGATTACCCATTGCTCCTTAGCCAGATCTTTCAGCGTGCCCTTGATGCCGCCGAGATTCCAGTCGAGGTCTTTCTTATCGTACTTCAAGGGTTTCGGCTTGCCCTTGTCGTCGAACTCAGGCGGAGGCATCGTGCGAATCTTGGCTTTGTCAAGAACGGTTACAACCACGTCCTTGTGCTCGGGCTTGAGAGTGATGCCAAACTGGCTCGCGCGGTTGCGGCCTCAGCAACTTGCCGGATTGCCGGGCTTGAATGTGATCACAGGTGATGCACCAAATATGCGCAACGTGAACGTCTTTTCCTCTTCGTCCACGCCGATAATCTTGCCTCCGCCGTAGCCGATGGGGAGGATTTTTTCCGCCTTGGCTTTGGACTTTGATTGCGCGCCCAGTAGGGCAGACCAGAATAGTGCCGTCGCGGTCAAGCCAACCGCAATGAGTCGATAACTGCACATGCGGGACTCCGAATAAGCTGGAACGCCCTTTTGTTTCGAGAATCAGGATACCACGACGCTCAGGAAGCGGGCAACGTTTTTTTGGAGTGCTGGAAATCGTCCGAGCTTTTGGATTTTAGGAGGACGCCATCCACGTTTGCGAGGACGACGCCGCACTCCAAAAGTCCTAAAGCGGTGACAAGTCACCGCACTCCAAATCATGAAGTATCAAAGAAAAAGAAAGCGGCGACAAACCGCCGCACTCCAAAGTCAGGCGAACGCCTTGCGCAGCATCGTCAGGCTGCGCGGCACGCCGGTTTTGGGATTGTCGCGGCCTTCAAACTCCAGCGAGATGTAGCCGCGATAGTTGTGTTTGCGGAGGATGCCGGCGATGCGGTTGTAGTCGAGGTCGAGGGTGTACCAGCGGCCGCCGCCGTAGTAGGTTTTGGCTTGGATCAGGACGGCGCGCGGGGCCAGGCTCTCCATCTGCTCGTACATGTTTTCGAGAAAGTTGCCTGTGTCGAGCGTGACTTGCAACCACGGCGACTTGACCGCTTCGACGACGCGCAAGACTCCCGCTGCGGTCCGGCCCAGCCCCCAGTGATTCTCCAGTCCCATGATAACGCCAGAACGCTCGGCGGCGCGCAGGCACTGGCCCAGGCTGTCGATCACCCACGGAAACGCTTCCTCGTCGGTGTGTCCCTTGAGCGGCGGCTCGATCCCTTTGTTCTTCATCAATTCGTCGAAGTTCCTGCTCGTACCCCACGTACCGGTGTTGACGCGGATGGTCGGAATGCCCAATGCGTAGGCCAATTCGATGCAGCGGATCGTGTGCTCGATGTTCTTGCGGCGCACTTCGCGGTCCGGGGACAAAAAGCCCTGGTGCGTGGAGAAGCCGCACAGGTCCAAGCCCAAGGTAAAGGCCCGCCGCTTGAGTTGTTGGAGGTAGTCGTTGGTTTCGCGCTCCATTTGCCGGTGGAGGATTTCCACGCCGTCGAAGCCCATGTCGGCGGACGTCTCGATGCAGCGCTCGATGCTGCGCAGCTCCTTGTTGCGGAATTGCCAGAACGAATAGGTGGACACGGCAATGCGGTTGCCGCGCCGCGCTGTGCCGTTGCCGCCGGGCTGTTCTTGTTGAACCGGCGCAGCCAAGGACGAGGAAGCCACCGACGCCAGGAAATCACGGCGATCAAAGATCATGATGCGCACCTGAGTGAAGTGAGAGAAGGATGAAGGAATTGTGCACAATGGAGCAAGGAGCGGCAAGTCATCGGATCGTGTTGGCCGTTGTCCCAGCAGAGCAAGATCGGTTACAATGCCGAGATGAGCGTGTGGTAGCAGAGCGTTTACGGTTTGAGAAGGAGCAATGATGAAAGGTGTGCAATACCTGTTTGATAGCAAGGGCAACCCGCAGGCGGTGTTAATCGACTTGAAGAAGAATCTTCGACTCTGGGAGGATTTTCAAGACCTGTTGATAGCCGAACAACGCCGGAACGAGCCGCGCGAAACGCTGCAAGAAGTTAAGTCCCATTTGAAAAGGAAACGAAAGGAGAATGGCAAGAAGTGAACCCCTCCAAGATCTTATTTGCGCGCTCCGCTCGCAAAGACTTGGAAGCGCTGCCGGCACAAACACAAGAGCGCATTCTCGACGCGATTGAGACACTGGAGCAAGACCCGCGTCCATCCGGCTGCAAGAAACTCAAGGGAACTAAGAACACGTTTCGAATTCGTGTCGGCGATTATCGCGTTATCTACGAAATCCAAGATGACGAGATCGTCGTGTTCATCGTGCGAATTCGCCATCGCAAAGACGCATACAAATAAACATCGTTCGAACTGCCTCATCGCGAAGCACAGCAACTATTTCCATCGCCACATCGTCAAGAAGTGTATCCTGGTTTGCAACGTGCTCAGAATCTAAGCTTCCATTCCAAAGGAGAATTCCCATGTTCCGCGGTTGCATGCTCCTCTTGCTGACGGCGATTTTCACGCAGCCGGTGCTCGGGCAAGAGACTTCGGCAAAAAGCAAAATCGTCTCGGTGGGGTTGTTCAAAAACGGCCTGGCGGTGGTCAAACGGCTCGTGGAGATTACCGAGCCCGGCACGTTTCGGCTCGAGTCGATTCCAGACGCGGTCCATGGCACGTTTTGGATCGAGAGCAACGCCAAGGTGGAGTCGGCGCTGCGCTTTCGCGAGCTGGAGCCGGCCGCGGATCAGCCGCCGGAGGGATCGCTGCAGGAGATTTTCGCCGGCAAGAAGGTCACAGTGCATTTGTCCAACAACAAAGTGGCGCCGGTAACCGGGACGGCCGTCAAGTTCGCCCCAGCGCCGCCGCGTAATGGGACGCCGGCGTCGGTGTCCTACTACGAGCGCCATCCCACGGCGGAGCGGTTCCTGGTCCTCAAGACTGCAAAAGGCCACGTCTATGTCACCCATTCGGAAATCGCCGCCGTGGAGACCGAAGACAACGGCAAGGCGGTCAAGCGCACAGCCGTGCTCACGCTCACGGTGGAAAAGGCGGCAGAAAAACCGCTCGTGTATGTCTCGTATCTCGCGCACGGGCTGGCCTGGGCGCCCAGTTATCGCGTGGACATCAGCGATCCAAAGACGCTGGCGGTCGAAATGGCCACGGTGCTGCGCAATGAGCTGGCCGATTTCGAGAACGCGGACGTAAGCCTCATTTCCGGTTTTCCCAGCGTGGAGTTTGCCAACGTGTCGTCGCCTTTGCAGGCGCACACGGATTGGACGCGGTTCTTCCAGCAGCTCAGCCAGCGCGGCGGGGCCGAGCATGTCCTTTTGACCCAGAATTTCACGAGCAACTCAATAAAGATTGCGTCCGGGCCGCGCATCGACTTGAGTGCGATTCCGGCGGGGGAAGGCGTCGATCTGCATTTTGAGCCGATCGGCAAACGCTCGCTGTTGCGCGGCGAAGCACTCTCACTGACTGTCGGCAAAACAAAGGCCCCCTACGAACGCGTCGTCGAATGGACCGTCGGCAGCGGCGACGGCGGCCGCCGCGACCAATCGCGCGACGAAATGTGGGACGTGCTTCATTTCAAGAACCCGTTCCAGTTTCCGCTCACCACGGCTCCAGCGCTCGTCGTTGAGAACGGCAAGTTCAACGGCCAGCGGACGTGCTTTTGGACCAATGTCGGCGAAGAGACCAATCTGCGCATCACGAAGTCGCTGAGCCTGCGCACCCAGTGCCTGGAGGAAGAGGACAAAGCGAAGCCGACGGAACGCGTGGCGGTGGGCCGGCGCGACTACACGCGCATCCATCTCAAAGGCGAGTTATTGGTCAACAATCACCGCAAGCAGCCGGTGAAGATGCACATTCTCTATAGCATCCGCGGCAACGTCGGCCCGCTCGAAGGCGCTCCGCGCATCACGCCGCGCGAAGGCAGCCTGACCGACATCAACCCGATCCGGGACGTGGCTTGGGTGGTTACGCTGGCGCCGGGCGAAGAGAAACGCTTGTCGTATGGCTACAACACGTTGGTGGACCGGTAGCGGCTTGTTCGTTCTCGACCGGAGCGGGGTTGCGTAAGCGCCCCGTGTGCTTGCGGGTTGCATGAGTTTCACGGGGCGCTGACGCGACCCCGCTCGTCGGGACGCTCTGAATTCACGGCTTGCCGAGCATGCTTTCGACTTTGTGCCTTTGCTGCATGAAGGCTTGAACACACATGGGATCGAAGTGTTTGCCCGCCTGGTGCAAGAGCTCGAAGAACGCTTTTTCGACCGGGAAAGCGGGGCGATAAGGCCGATTGCTGGTCATGGCGTCGAAAGCGTCGGCGACGGCGACGATGCGGGCCGTCAGTGAAATCTGATCTCCGGCGAGGCGGTCGGAATAGCCGTTGCCGTCCCAGCGCTCGTGATGATGGCGCACGATGGGGATCATGGGCACTAGCCTGTAGATCGTTTCGAGAATGTTGGCGCCCTTGGTCGTGTGCGTCTTCATGTACTCGAACTCGGTCGCTGTCAGCTTACCGGGCTTGCGCAGAATGGCGTCGTCGATGCCGATCTTGCCGATGTCGTGCAAGGGCGTTCCGACCTGAATCTGATATTTGTCAGTGGCGGACAGCTTGAGCTCATCGGCAAGCAGGAGGGCGTAGTCGGTGACGCGGCGCGTGTGGTCGCCGGTGTACTGGTCGCGCATTTCCACCGCGCGGGCCAGCGTTGTAACCGTTTGAATGAACTGTTCGCGCTCTTGTTCGACGAGCTGGGCGCACTCGATGCCGACGGCGGCGCTGGCGGCCAAAGCGTCCACGAGGTATAGATCGTTTTCGGAAAAAGGCTCCTGGAAAGGGCCGCGGTCGAGCTGAATGACGCCCAGCCGCCGGCGTGGCGTGCGCAACAGCGCGCAGATGACGGAGCTCATTTCGCCGTGCCGCACGCTCCGAGCATGCACCAGATCGTCGTCGGCGTTGACGTCGCGGCACAAGAGCGACTCGCCTTGGCGGTAGCAACGTTGCACCAGTGTGCGGCTGAAGACTTGCTGCAAGTGTCCCGGCAGCCCCGGCGCCAGGTTGGCCTTCAGTTCCAGCTGCCCGCTGATCGGATCGTCGAGGAGAATGCTGCCGCGCTGACCTTCCAGAGCCGTGAGCGCGTCGAGCAGGATCGACTGCAAGAGCTCTTCGAGATTGCCCAGGTGGCCGAGGTGGTGATTGGCGCGCAACAGCGTGAGCATGGCCCGGCCGCGCCGCGGCTGAAACTCCTGGCCCAGCGCCACCATTTCCAACGCCTGGTCCCAAGTCTTTTGCGTGCGGGCCTGCACGCGAACCATGACGCCGGACGTCTTGATCTTATCTTGACTTTCGACGCCGCTGCCGCTCGGGGGCAATGGCACGGTCAATGTGTTTGCCCGGTCTTCCCCGGTTTCGACGCTCAGCACGCGCAAGTGCAGCTTGCCGAACTGAAGTATATCCAGAGTTTGTAAGGGTTGCTCGCCTTTGGCCATCGGCTGGCTGTTGACGAGCGTGGGATGCGCCGGGTTGCGCGACAAATCACGCAACAGCCAACGGCCGCCGGAATAGCGTACCTCGGCCTGCAGGCGATCGACCGAATAGTCGCGCAGGACGACGTCTAAGTTGTTTAGCCGGCCGATACGCAGGAATGTTTCGGTTTCCCAGCGGAGCCCTTCCACTTCCGCAAAACCCATGCTATACTCCGTTTGGGTTGAGATCTCTAAACTTAGGTGTCCAGGATTCGGAGCGGACCCGTGAGGCGACCTGGGAATGTCGGGATGCCGCCGTTGCTCCCCGCACCGGATAATCCTGAAGACAGCATGGACCAGCCACGGCCAAAACCGCTAGGCTCGCCCGTTCCGTCCAGTTTGCCGGAAGACACCGACGCCGCGCTCGTGCAAGACAGCAATCCCACGCCATTTCCCGAAGACTCCGACGAAACCAATTTCCACTCGATGGGCTCGACGCGCGTCTTGAGCTTGCCCGATCAGCCCCCGTCCACCGACGACTCCGAAGACTCCACGGACATGGGGAGCAGCAAGCGCGGCATCAGTACTCTGGGCGACTACAAGCTTGTAAAAAAGCTGGGCGAAGGCGCCATGGGCGTCGTTTACAAAGCAAAAAGGATTAGCGACGATCGCATGGTCGCGCTCAAGGTGCTGTTCCCGCACATCGCCGCCAATCCCAAGCTGGTCCAACGCCTGCGCCGCGAAGGCCTGGTCATGGGCGAGCTCGATCATCCCAATATCGTCCAAGCTTTCGACTTCGACGAAAAACAAGGCTGGTACTTCGTCGCCATGGAGTATGTGGACGGCGTCAGCCTGCAGAAGTGGATCAACCGGCTGGGCAAGCTCGATCTGGGCGACGCCTTGCACGTTACTTTGGCGGTGTGCCGGGCTCTCGACTACGCTCACAACCTGGGTTTCATTCACCGCGACATCAAGCCCGACAACGTGCTTATCAAGCGCGACGGCCAGGTGAAGCTCACCGACCTGGGCATGGTCAAGACGCTTGACGAGGAAATGGCCCTGACTCAAACCGGCCACGCCGTGGGCACTCCCTGGTATATGCCGCTGGAACAGGCGCGCAACGCCAAGGAAACCGACGGCCGCTGCGACATCTACGCCATGGGCTGCATGCTCTATTGCATGCTTACCGGCAATCCGCCATTCACCGGCAAGACCATTGTCGAAGTCATCCAGGCCAAGGAAGTCGGCACCTTCCCGCCGGCGCGGCAGCACAATCCGGAGGTGCCCGAGCGCCTCGACCTCATGCTTATCAAGATGACCGCCAAGCAAGCGCGGTATCGCTACGCCAACTGCGTCGAGCTGATGCAGGACCTGGACAGCCTGAGCGCGACGAACGAGCGGCTCCGCTTTCTCGAAGGCCGCAAGTACAAGCCCACGCAAGTGCTCGACGGACCTTCGTCCTCCGTGGAGATTCCCAGCGACATCTGGTATGTCCGCACGCCGATGGGCGGAGGCGACCTCATGGTCAAGAAATTCACCACTGCCGAATTGAAGAAACTGCTCGAAGACGGCGCGGTCGATCCCATCGCACAAGCCAGCCAGAACGCGGACGATGGCTTCCGCGCCTTGTCCACGTTCAAGGAATTCCAAGGGACCGCCTTCGTCATGCAGACGAAACGGGCAGCAGATCTGCAGGCGGCGAAATACCGGCATCTGTACAAGAAAATCGAAGAGAAGGACAAGCAACGCGAAGAAGCTGAAAAGAAACCCGAGACCGCGCCGTCGTACTATTCGGGGATGTGGGTGCCGGCGCTGGCCATCGTCGGCGGCATCCTGGGCGGCAT
>JAKEFD010000146.1 GCA_022616245.1 Gemmataceae bacterium | reverse complement strand
GAGCACGTAGATGTAGCCGCCGTAAACGACCGGCGAGGGGTGATAGGCGCCGGCTTGCGGCTTGGACCACACGATGAACTCGTTGCTGGTGGCTTTGTCCTTGAGCGAGATGTCGCCCTTCGCCCCCGGGCGGATGGCGTAAACCGGCTTGTGGAGACCCAGTACGTATCCTGAGCTGACATAGAGCAATCCGTCGTAGGACGACGGCGTTGGGATGACGATGCTCGACATGCCGGATAGTTCCCAAAGAAGCGTGCCCTCAAGATCGTAGGAGCGCACACGCTTGACGCCGCACGTGACAATTTCGGTGCGCTGCTCGTTTTGCCAGACGAACGGCGTGGACCAGTTGCTTTTTTCGTCGCGCGACGTTTTCCAAAGCTCCTTGCCCGTCGCGGCGTCGTAGGCGGCGAGGAAAGAACTCTCTTCGTTATCGTTTACCAGATAGAGCCGGTCCCGGTGCAAGACGGGCGAAGCGCCGGTGCCCCAGCCCATGTTCGTCTTGTACGGGGTCGCTTCCTTTGACCAAAGCAGCTTGCCCTCGAAGTCGTGACAATAAATCCCCAAGTTTCCGAAATAGGTGTATACGCGCTGGCCGTCCGTCACCTGAGTCTCGGAAGCATAGGTGTTCTTGAGGTGTATGGTGCTCTTGGGATCGCCCTTGGCGACTGTGCTTTCCCAAAGGACTTTCCCCGTGGGCAAATCGAGGCAATAGACTTTCCAAACGTGCTCGCCGGGCGGTGTCTTGCCGACAAGGTCTTGAATGTACAAGCCGCGGCGCGGCTCCGGCGTTTTGTAATTGAGCACCGCGCTCAGGAAGATGCGGTCGCCCCAGACGACGGGCGAGGACCAGCCTCGACCGGGGATGGGCGTGGCCCAAGCGACGTTTTTCTTGGCGTCCCATTCCACGGGCAACGGCAAAGCGCTGACCGCGGAGGCCGTGTTGGGCCCGCGAAATTGCGGCCAATGATCGTTGGCGATGGCTGTAGAGCCGCAAAGGAACAACGGGATAATTCCCAAGGCTTTCGCGAGCATGAGTTTTTCCTGGAAGGGTGGCGTCGTATTAAGAATACGATCGGCGAGCCGATTTTGACAGGGTGTTGCCGACGGAGTCGGCATGATCCGAGCGTTCCAAAGCGATGTAGCGAATTCCACCTCGCCTTACCAATGATTCGCAGTTGCACGTTAGCAGCACAAGTTGCCAGATTCATGTCAGACCCGCGCGACCTATCCGTTGACGCAACTTGTTTGAGAACAAGAAGGTTGTGGGATTGGTCGCGCGACACACCCACCCCCCTTCCTGACGGAATCGTCAACCGGATTCGATGGCTAATCACCGCAATCGAGATGGAGCCACACGCACACAGACATCCCCCTCCGTGCATGAATGGATTGCATCTCAACCCCGGGAGCCGAGGTGCAATCCATTTCGGGCGGCAAACGCGCTAGTCCTTTCAGTATTTCGACTTGCAGCGAAGCACCAAAATCGGCGCGATATGCAATCCATTTTCGGAATTGAATTCGAGAACGCCGCACCTTTTTTTAGTGCTGTCTAACCGAGTGCCCACTCGATTGTTGTCGGCATATTGAAGTCGTGCCCGGCTGCGGCCTCGTGATCCGCCTCCTACGAATCGCTCGACAGCGATCCGTGACCGTTGCCGGTTCACGCCACCGCGTAACCGGTATGCTTGCGGACCTCCGGAATCCGATAGCCCAATACGATCTGCTCCGCCGGGATGCCGGCTTCGCGCAGTTGATTTGCCAGGCCCTCTTCCGTGCCGTCGTGCTGAATCCACACCTTGTCGCCGACAAGGTCGATATGCGCCAGCGCACCGTAGATCCGGCGTTGCTTGCCCCAGCCGACGTTCACCACGAGATAATGGTCATTTTGTCGGTCAAATACGGTTTCGTGCAAGACCTCGCCGACGGGCGAAGGGATTTTCGTCAATTCCAAAAGCGTTTGCTCGATGATGTGGCGATAGTGATTTACGGTATCCATCGGACAATCACCTCCTCAATCGGATCGAAGCTGAAGGCGCGAACCAGGTTGGATTCGAGCAAGAGACGGCCAAGCGGCTCATCAAAGATGACAGCCACGTCGTACGGCAGGGCCAAGATCATTTCGCGGTCAGGCTCGATCCGCGACAATACGGTGCGATACAGTGTAAACTGGCCCAGTGCTTTTTCGAGATCATCCAGGAGCGACTTTCCCAGAAAGCTCTTGATCTCAACTGCAATCCGCCGATTCAACCGTTGCGCTGCCAGAAACTGCTCGGCGCCCAGGTCCGCGTACATGTTCCTGTCGTCCCAGGAAATCTTGAACGGGTCGTCCGTGATCGTCCAGCCGTCCTTGATGAGGGCGTTGCGCACGGCGTCATGATACGTGTCCCTTGCTGGCATGATTGAAGCATAACAGAGCAACACAGCGAATTCCACGGTGCGATGCGGTCTGCGACACCGCATCGCGTCTGCTCACGACGCTTTCCGTCTGCTGCGTTTGCCATTCTTGCCGCCGGCTTTGCCGTTTTTCTTGGCGGCCTATTGGTAGGCGTCGATCTCGGCCCGCAATTCGGCCAATTGATCGACGTATCCTTCAGAATGAACTTCGAAATTACGCTTGCTCCTTGGTTCAATCTCACGACGGAGCGCCTCCAGCGCATGCTCTGCCAGAGCCAGCTGCTCTTGAACTACCGCCAGTTGTCCATCGTTGTGAATCATGACCTATGCGCCGGCAGGCGCCGCCAATAGCTTTTTGGCAGTTTTCGCGTCCAAATTCACCACGACGAAGCGTGCTTCAGGGTAAAGGTAATCCTCGCCCGATTCGTCCACGACGCAGAGGAAGTCCTCCTTGGCGGCCTTGTCGTCAGGCAGAACGCGGTAGAGCTTCCAAACCTTCAGGTCATCGCAGCCATCGTTGGCGATGCAAACCGCGAATCGATTTTTTGTCTTCAGTTTGGTCATGACGGCCTAATCCAAAAACTTCGCGAATGGAAAGATTGACAGCAATGACTTCGGTCTCTCGTATCTCACCGATGATTTCGAAGTCCATGCTCACACTTTATCCACGGTTTCCCAATCTCGCAAGCCAAACAAAAAAGCCCGGCTCAACGGCCGGGCTTCTATGCGAAACCGCATTACGCGGAGCAGTCGTCGGCGACACGTCCGCCGCCCTCGCTAGCGCGTCGGGCTAGTGTTGCTCGCGCGGCGCGTCCGGTTAATACATGTCCTCCCCACCGCCGCCGCCCGCTTTCTTCTTCTCGTCCTTGGGTATTTCGGCGACCAGGGCGTCGCTGGTGAGCAATAGCGTGGCGACGCTGCTCGCATTCTGCAATGCGCTGCGGACGACCTTAGTCGGGTCGATGATGCCTTCCTTGACCAGGTCGCAGTACTTCGACATTCGGGCGTCGAAGCCGTAGTTGGCGTTGTCGTTTTCCATGATCTTGTTGGCAACGACGTCGCCATTCTCGCCGGCGTTTTGCACTATCTGGACGATCGGACTCTTGCAGGCGCGGACGACGATGTTGAAGCCGGCTTCCTCATCGGGATCGAGGCCCTTGGCTTTGAGGCCGGCCGCCGCACGCAAGAGGGCGACGCCGCCGCCGGGCAGGATGCCTTCCTGGTTGGCGGCCCGGGTCGCGTGCATGGCGTCTTCCACGCGGGCTTTGCGTTCCTTCATCTCGCTCTCGGTGGCCGCGCCGACGTTGATCTTGGCCACGCCGCCCGACAGCTTGGCGATCCGCTCGGACAGTTTTTCCTTGTCGTAATCACTGGTGGATTTTTCCAGCTCGCGCTGGATGAGGGCGATGCGGCCCTGGATGGCGTCCTTCTTGCCCGCCCCTTCGATGATGACCGTGTTGTCCTTGTCGACCTTGATCTTCTTGCAGCGGCCCAAGTCCTTGAGCGTGACGTTTTCGAGCTGAATGCCCAGGTCCTCGAAGATGGCCTTGCCGCCGGTGAGAATGGCGATGTCCTCGAGCATTGCTTTGCGGCGGTCGCCGTAGCCGGGGGCCTTGACGGCACAGCACTTGAAGGTGCCGCGCAGCTTGTTGATGACCAGCGTGGCCAGCGCCTCGCCTTCCACTTCCTCGCAGATGATGAAGATCGGCTTGCCGGAGTTCAGCACTTTTTCGAGTACGGGGACGAGATCCTTGTTGGTTGAGACCTTCTTTTCGTAGATGAGGATGTACGGGTCTTCGAGCTCGGCTTCCATCTTCTGCGGGTCGGTCACGAAGTAGGGCGACAGGTAGCCGCGGTCGAACTGCATGCCTTCGACGAACTCGTGGCTAGTTTGGATCGACTTGCCGTCTTCGACGGTGATGACGCCGTCTTTGCCGACCTTGTCCATGGCCTCAGCGATGATGCGGCCGATTTCCTCGTCGTTGTTGGCGGCGATGGAAGCGACGTTCTCGATGTCTTTCTTGCCCTTGACCGGAATGGACATCTTCTTGAGCTTTTCGACGATGTCATCAACGGCCTTTTCGATGCCGCGCTTCATGAGCATGGGGTTGACGCCGGAGACGACGGCGCGGAGGCCTTCGTTGAAAATGGCTTCGGCGAGGACGGTGGCGGTGGTGGTGCCGTCGCCGGCCACGTCGGAAGTTTTCGAAGCGACTTCCTTGACCATCTGGGCGCCCATATTCTCGTACCTGTCTTCGAGCTCGATTTCCTTGGCTACCGTGACGCCGTCCTTGGTGACGGTGGGTGAGCCGAAGGATTTCTGCAAGATGACGTTTCGGCCTTTGGGCCCGAGCGTGACCTTGACGGCCTTGGCGAGCTTGCCGACGCCGCGGCGCATGGCGTCGCGGGCTTCCATTTCGAAGGCGATTTGTTTCGCAGCCATTCTTGTCTCCTAAGGGATTGCAGATTCCGGATTGAAGTTTCAGCGACAGTTTACGTTTCGCGCTCGAAAGATCGCTTGGTTCGGCTGGGATACAGCAAGCGCGAAACGTAAACGGGTTTTCCAGGTTAGTCCATTACCGCCAGAACATCCTCTTCGCGCATGATCAGGATATTGGATTGTTCCTTGTCTTTGTATTCATCGCCGGCCCAGGTGGTGAAGAGGACGGTGTCGCCGACCTTGACCTGGAGGGGCAGGCGTTTGCCGTCTTTGGACAATTTGCCTTCGCCGACAGCAAGGATTTTGCCCTGCTGCGGTTTGTCTTTTGCGGAATCGGGCAACAGGATGCCACCGGCGGTTTTCTCCATTGCTTCAAGCCGGCGAACGACAATGCGATCGCCCAGAGGCTTCACCTTCATGGTCAACTCCTCGAAAATCACCGTTTCATGTCGGAACAGGGAACTTTGTGCTGCGGGGAATAGCAAGTTTTGTGCCTTCCTTGGTCGTGAATTGTAAGTATATAGAACTCAGTGGTTTAGGCGGTGCAACCAAGTTGCATTTCCATCGGATCTCTGCCAGAACTCGTCTAATGCTATCCAAAGTCTGCCGGTTTGGCAGGCGATTCGTTCTTCGGAGTGAACCATGGCCTACGATGAAGCCCTCGCCGAACGCATTCACCAAGTGCTGGCCCGCAAGAGAGGCATTACCGAAAAGAAAATGTTCGGCGGCATCGGCTTCTTGCTTAGCGGCAACATGTGCGTCGGCGTGTGGAAGAGGTTTCTCTTGTTGCGGCTCGGGGCGGAGCAAGCGGACGACGCGCTCAGGCAACAGCATGTAAAGGAGTTCGACATCACCGGCAAGCCGATGAAGGGCTGGGTGATGGTCGAGCCGGCAGGATGCGCGGAGGACAGTTCGCTGGAATCCTGGGTGGAGAAAGCGGTAAGGTTCGTGAAGACGTTGCCGAAGAAAGAGAAGTGAACATGATTGCTTGACGTCCGCGGAATCTTTGCAACAATTCTATCCAACAGTTTTCTTTCCTCCGCGAGGCCATCCGAATGGACACGGAATCGCAGCGCTGGCGGTGGTGGGCGTTGGGCCTGGCCGCCGGCTTGCTTTTCACAATCCCGCAACTCTTCGCGCAAGGTCCGGCGCAAAAACAGACGCCGATCAAATGGGGCGGCGACACAGACGGCGGCTTCCCCTATGTCTTTGCCGATCCGAAAGACCCCGAAAAAGTCATCGGTTTTGAAATGGATCTTGCCCAAGCGCTCGAACAGGAAATCGGCCGGCCCATTGTTTTCGAACAGCGCACTTATGAAAGCCTCCTCGCCGATCTGGAGCGCGGCGACATTGACGTCGCCATGAATGGGCTGGAGATCATTCCGGAGCGTCTCAAACGCGTGGCGTTCACCCGGCCCTACTACATCTATCAATTGCAGCTGGTGGTTCGAGCCGACGAATCACGATTCAAGAACCTGGAGGAGGCCAAGGCCAAGGGAATGACGATCGGCACGCTCGGGGCGACTGCGGCCGAGCGGCTGCTTCAGGATCAGAATGTGTCGCTCAAAACGTATGACGACCAGCAGGGGCCTTATGAGGATTTGCGTCAAGGGGCGCTCGACGGCGTGCTCATGGATTTGCCGATCGCTATCTACTACGCGGCGCCGGACAAGCAACTCAAGTACAGCCAGCTCAAGCCGGGTTTGAAGTTTCTCGGCCCGGCGTTCGCGGAAGGCTATTACGGCATCGCCGTACGCCAGGACGACAAGGACCTGCTCGACCGGCTCAACCGCGGCATCGATAATCTTCTCAAAAACGGCAATCTCAAGAAGATCTTGCAGAAATGGGAGCTCTGGACCCCCGACCAGTATCGCCTCTATGAAACGGTCGAAATAGTCGCAGGCGGCGAAGACATGCACTTCGCCGATTATTTTCCGCTGTTGCTCAAGGGCGCCGGCGTCACGGTGCTCATCACGTTGGCGAGTTTCGCGCTTGCGGTGGCCATCGGTCTGGTGATCGCGCTGTTGCGCATGTATGGGCCCGCGCCGTTGCGCTGGTTGGCCGTTTGCTACGTCGAATTCTTCCGCGGCATCCCAGTGCTCCTGCTCTTGTACTTCATCTACTACGGGCTGCCGGCGCTCGTTCCCGGGTTGAAACTGAATCCATTTCTCGCGGCAGTGCTCGGTTTCGGTCTGAACTATGCCGCCTATGAAGCGGAGATTTATCGCGCGGGCATCAGCTCCATCCCGCGTGGCCAGTGGGAAGCCGCCGCCTCGCTCGGCATGTCCTCGCCCATGACGTTTCGCCGCATCATTTTGCCCCAGGCAATTCGCGTCATCTTGCCGCCGATGACCAGCGACCTGGTGGCGCTGTTCAAGGACACGAGCGTGGTCAGCATCATTGCGGTGGTGGAGCTGAGCAAACAGTACCAGATTCTGACGAAATCCGGCGGCGGCTATTTGCAGATCGGTCTGACGACGGCGGCGCTGTATCTGACCATGTCGGTGCCGCTCGGCTATTTGTCGCGCTATTTGGAACTACGTTGGGGGGTGAAGCATTGAGTCTGTCCATTCAAGTATCCAATGTAACGAAACGATTCGGCCAACGCTTGGTGCTCAACGAAGTCAGCGTTTCGATTCAGCCAGGCCAAACGGTGGCGCTCTTGGGTCCATCCGGGGGCGGCAAGTCGACGCTGCTGCGGTGTCTAAACGGCCTCAACACCTTCGATACAGGGGAAATACGCGTCGGCGAACACGTCATTCGCTCGGGCCAAAGGCACGGTCCGGAAATCCATGGTGTGCGCCGGCTCTTCGGCATGGTCTTTCAAGACTTCCAGCTCTTCCCCCACCTGAGCGTGCTGGAAAACGTCATTGAGGCGCCGTTGCAAGTGCAAGGCATGATCCGTTCCGATGCGGTCGAACGAGCGGAACATCTTCTGCAGCGCGTTGGCTTGGGCAGCCACCTGCACGCCTGGCCGCAACAGCTTTCCGGCGGGCAGAAACAGCGTGTGGCCATCGCCCGGGCTTTGGCCATGCAGCCGCGCGGCTTGCTGTGCGACGAGATCACGAGCGCCCTCGACCCCGAGATCAAGCATGAGGTGCTGCGCGTCTTGGAAGATCTGAAGCGCGACGGCTTGACGCTCATCCTGGTGACGCACGAAATGGGTTTTGCCCGCCGCGCCGCCGATCGGGTTGTGGTGTTGTGCGACGGTCGCATCCTGGAAGACGGCCCGCCCAGTCAGGTGCTGCAACAGCCGCGCACCGAACGGATGCAGATGTT
>JAKEFD010000145.1 GCA_022616245.1 Gemmataceae bacterium | reverse complement strand
GTTGCGCGGACCCTGCACCTGTTCGCGACCATGAACGCCGACCTGATTCTCGAAGGAGGCAAAGGCGCGTATTTCGACACAACGGCCGAACAACTAGGCAGCAGCCGCGCAGAAGTTCCCGCGCCCGCACCAGCCATGCCGACCGCGGCTGTAAACGCCTGATAAGGGCTGCAATGCACCACGAACCGCTCGACGTCGTTCCGCTGTGGGGTCTTTTCCTCGCCGCTCTCGGCCTTGGCTGGGTTGCCTTGGAAGGCGGCTACCGGCTCGGCGCGTGGCGACACGCGCGTGTCGCCGAGGAAAAGGAGAGTCCGGTGGGCGCCATGGTGGGGTCAATCCTTGGCTTGCTGGCGTTCTTGCTCGCATTCACGTTCAGCATGGCGGCAAATCGTTTCGAAGAGAGGCGGCATGTGGTGCTCGACGAAGCCAATGCCATCGGCACGACCTATCTTCGTGCCCGCCTCTTGCCCGAGCCGCACCGAAGCGAGACTGCCAAGCTGCTCAAAGAATACGTCGATGTTCGCCTGCCGGACTTTCGCAAGGGCGACGTCGCCGAGACCATCGCCCGAATCCTGAAGCGCTCGGACGAACTGCACGAGCAACTCTGGTCGCACGCTGTTGCTGCCGCGGAAAAAAAACCGACGCCCATCACGGCGACGTTTGTCGTGACGCTGAACGAGTTGATTGATTTGCACGCCAAGCGAGTGATGATCGGCACGCGCAATCGCATACCGTTCAGCATCTGGGTCATGCTCTTTGGCCTCGCGATACTGGGCATGACGGCGATGGGATACCAATCGGGCCTGTCGGCGACCCGGCGCTCGCCGGCCATGCTGGGCATGGTCTTGGCCTTTGCGAGCGTGTTGTTCCTTATCGCCGATCTGGACCGCGGCCACGAGGGACTGCTCACGGTAAGCCAGCAGTCGATGATCGACTTGCAAAGGAGCATGCAGGTCACGATTCAATAAGTTCGGATCGCTCTTGAACCTGAGGAGTCGCTCACGTGACCCGCGTTCGCTATCCTTCGCTCTACCAGATCAACACCCGCGTGTGGCTGACCGAGCTCTCGGCAACGCTTGGCCGAGCGGCGACGCTCGACGATATTCCCGATTCGGAACTCGACCGCCTGGCGGAAAAAGGCTTCGATTGGATCTGGCTCTTGAGCGTTTGGCAGACCGGCCAGGCGGCGCAACAAGTCTCGCGCACCAATCCGGAATGGCGCAGAGAATTTCAGGAAACGTTGCCCGACCTGCGCGACGAGGACATTCCCGGCTCGGGCTTCGCCATCACCGGCTACACAGTCCATCAGAATCTCGGCGGCGACGCCGCGCTGGCGCGCTTGCGCGAACGGCTCAAGAAGCGCGGCCTCAAGCTCATGCTAGACTTTGTCCCCAATCACATGGGACTCGGCCATCCCTGGGTCGAACAGCATCCGGAGCACTTCATCCAAGGCGCCGAACTCGACCTGGCCCGCGCGCCGCAAAACTACATATGGGTCAAACGTCAGCGCGGCGACATGCTCTTCGCCTACGGCCGCGATCCGTACTTCTCCGGCTGGCCCGATACCCTGCAGCTCAACTACGCCAATCCCGCCACGCAGGAAGCGATGATCGGCGAACTTGTGAAGATCGCAGGCCAGTGCGACGGTCTCCGCTGCGACATGGCGATGCTCGTTTTGCCGGACGTCTTTGAACGCACCTGGGGCCAGCGGGCGCCGCTCTTTTGGCCCAAGGCGACCCAGCGCGTCCGCGAATGCGTTCCCGGCTTCACCTTCATGGCCGAGGTTTATTGGGACCTGGAATGGACGCTGCAGCAACAGGGCTTCGATTACGCCTACGACAAACGGCTCTACGACCGTCTGCGCGAACATCACGCCCGGCCGGTGCGCGAACACTTCCATGCCGGCCTTGACTACCAGGAAAAGCTGGCCCGCTTTCTGGAAAACCACGACGAGCCGAGGGCGGCCGCAACCTTTTCACCCGAGGTTCACCAGGCGGCCGCGGTCATCACGTTTCTGTCGCCGGGGCTGCGGTTCTTTCACCAGGGGCAATTCGAAGGCCGCAAGAAGCGCATCTCTCCCCACCTCGGTCGCGGCCCAAAGGAACCAGCCGACATCAAGGTGCAAGAGTTTTACGACCGGTTGCTGACCGTCCTGCGGCAGCCCACGGTGCGCGACGGCAAGTGGCAACTGCTCGAATGCATGCCTGCCTGGGACGGCAATTGGACGCATGACTGCTTCCTGGCCTTCGTCTGGCAAGGGCCGCCCCTCACCCCCAACCCCTCTCCCCCGCAGGGGCGAGGGGAGATGCAGAGGCTGATCGTCGCCGTGAACTACGCACCCAACCAGAGCCAGTGCCACATTCGGCTGCCGTTTGGAGATCTGGGCGGCAAGAAGTGGCGGCTTCAGGATCAGCTCGACACTGCCGGCTACGACTGGAACGGCGACGATTTGCAAGCGCGCGGCCTGTTTATGGATTTGCGGCCGTGGCAGGCGTACGTGTTCACGCTGTCCAAGCGCGACTAAGGCGATGCCGCCGGCGTTGTGTTATGCTTATACCAAGTGCGCGAGGCATCCGCACCAAGTCATCGTGAGCAGGCGGATGAAGGCTATCATGAGAGAGCAGCTGTCCCGCGAACAGTTCCTGCGCAACCTGAGCGGTCTATTCTCTCAAGAAGACAATGGTTATAAAGTGTTTCTCGCAAACTGCTTGCAATCTCAAAATCCTCGTGAGTGCCAACTCGTGCACAGGCATACCTCACTGCTAGCAGTTGCTAACAACGTTGTCCAGATCCACATGTCATCCGCCATTCTGAAGAGTTCGTTCATGCCGATTATCCGGCCTAGCCGATGAAACGAAAGATTATCGATTGTTCCGGATTTGCCGGGGGTGCGAAATGGTTGCCTATATTCACCCGTTTCACAGGCTATTGCTGGTTGCGACGTGCCGAGCAAGCCGCTGGGCGCTTGGCGTCTTGGCGCTTGGCCTCGTTGCCTCACTGAGTGGCTGCACGAGCCTTGACGAATACGTGAGCAACGGCTTCAAAGTCGGGCCGAATTACCAGAAGCCCCCGGCGCCAGTCGCGAGCGCGTGGATCGACAGCAAATCCAAGGGAGTGAATGTTGCCTCGCCCGACCTGGATCGTTGGTGGTCCGTCTTCAACGATTCCAAGCTGAACTCATTGATCGACCAAGCCTATAGCCAGAATCTCGATTTGCGAACCGCAGGGACACGCATACTGGCGGCCCGCGCCACGCGCAACATCGCCGCCGGAAATCTATTCCCGCAATTGCAGGAAGCCTTCGCGGACATCTCACGCAACGGCCTGAGCGGCAGCACCGCCAACCCGATTCCGGATCGATTCTTCGACAACTCGGCGGTGGGCTTCAATCTGGCCTGGGAAATCGACTTCTGGGGCCGATTCCGCCGCGGCGTCGAGTCGGCAGACGCCGAATTGGACGCCTCCATTGAAAACTATGACGACGCCCTGGTGCTTCTCTTGTCCGATGTAGCGTCGACCTACATCGAGATTCGCGTGTTCCAGCAACGCATCAAGTACGCCGCCGAAAACATCCTCATTCAGACCGAACTCGTCAAGCAGGCCGAGGACCGTCTCAAAGGCGGCGTCGGCCGCAAGATCGACCAGGGCCAGATGCGCTCCAACCTGACCGACACGCAGGCCCTCAAAGAGCAACTGGAAATCGGCTTGCGCCTGGCGAACAACCGGCTGTGCATTCTCTTGGGCGTTCCCGTGCGCGATTTGTTGCCGGAACTGGGAGATCAGCCGCTGCCGCCGACGCCGCCCGAGGTGATCGTGGGCATCCCCGCCGAACTGCTCCGACGCCGGCCGGACCTGCGCCGCGCCGAGCGCCTGGTGGCTGCCCAGAGCGCCCGCATCGGCATCGCCACGTCCAACCTCTATCCGCGCTTCAGCTTGCTGGGCACGCTCGGCTACGAAGCGGAGAATTTCTCGGACCTGTTCACTTCCAAGAGCTTCATCGGCAGCATCGGGCCGAATATGCGCTGGGACATCTTGAACTATGGCCGGCTGGTCAACGGCATTCGTTTTGAAGATGCTCGCTTCCAAACCACAGTGCTCGACTACCAGAGCGCCGTGCTCAGGGCCGGCCGGGAAGTCGAAGACGGCGTGGTGCTCTTTCTGCGGTCGCAGGCTCAGGTCAAGCATCTCACGGAAAGCGCCAAAGAGGCGAAGATTGCCGCCGACGAGTCAGTGATCTTGAGCAAGGATGTGAAGTTCGATCTCAACCGCGCGTTTGTGACGTCCAACTTCCTGGTAACCCAACAGGACAAGCTGGCCGTGGCCGAGGGCGACATCGCCCAGGGTCTCATCCAGGTCTACCGGGCCTTGGGCGGCGGCTGGGAGATTCGCCGAAATGAGCAGAAGGGAGATCAGCCATGAACCTGCGCGGCGTGGCAACACTGGTGCTGATGGTCGCTTGCGCGGGGCCCGTGCTTGCTGACGATGCCCCCTGCGGTTTCCGCTTGTGGCTGCGGCCCTGGTTGCGTGTGTCGGACTGCCCTAGCGTGTGCGGTTCGCCCGACGACTATTGCCGCAAGCCATTCCCAAGGTTGATCCCGGTATCGTGCCGCGGCTGCCCGGACGACTATTGCCGGAAGGCGGCGCCGTGTATCTGGGATCTGCAGCGTTTCTGCGGCGTGGATGACTATTGCAAAAAGAGCATTCCGTGCCTGTTGTGCCCGCCGATGTCACCATATCTGCATTACGGATCGGGGAAAGCGTGCGAGCCGTGTAGAAGCTGCAGGTGAGCCGAGGCGTCGATTGGCGGTAGGCCGGTTACTGGCCTGCCGCCATGTTCGCATCTTTCGCTTCCGTTCCGACTAGATTCTTCACACGTCACGTCGCGGCCGCAGCCTTATCTTCGACTTGAGCCGCGTCGCCAGTTCCGTGTCTAGCTTCTTCGGCCAATGCGGAACCTGGTTGGGCCGGTCCGGACATGCCTTTCTCAACCATCCACCGGATGACCACATAAAACACCGGCGTCAGGAAAATGCCGAAGAACGTCACGCCCAGCATACCGCTGAAGACGGCAATACCCAGCGCCACGCGCATCTCGGCGCCGGCCCCAGACGCCAACACGAGCGGCACCACGCCAAGCATGAACGCGAACGACGTCATCAAGATAGGGCGGAGGCGCAGCTTGGACGCTTCGACAGCGGCCTCGACCCGTGGCTTGCCTTGATCCTGCATTTGTTTGGCAAACTCGACGATGAGGATGGCGTTCTTCGCCGCCAGCCCCACGAGGACCACCAGGCCGATCTGCGTGAAGATGTTGTTGTCCAACCCGTTGAGCCACACGCCGATCATGGCGGACAAAACGCACATCGGCACGATCAGGATGATGGCGAACGGCATGGACCAGCTTTCGTACTGTGCGGCCAGCACGAGGAAAACGAACAAGACCGAAAGTGGAAAGATGAACGGGCTGAGGGGGTCCTTGGCTGCCTCGATCTCCTGGAAGCTGAGTTCGGTCCAGGCGAAGCCCATGGAGCTCGGCAGCTCGCGCTTGGCGAGGGCCTCCATGATGCGGATGGCATCGCCGGAGCTGGTGCCGGGATTGGTGGCGCCGTTGATCTCCGCGGCGGGGTACATGCTAAAGCGATTGACAATGGCCGGCCCCGTGGTCGGCTCTTCCTTGATGAAGGCCTCCAACGAAACCATGTTGCCCTTCTGATTGCGCACTTTGAGGCTGCCCAGATTGCGGATCTGCCGGCGAAACTCGGGATCGGCCTGCACAATCACCTGCCAGTTGCGGCCGAAGCGCGTGAAGTCGTTGACGTAGGCGGACCCGAAATAAACGCCGAGCGTATCGTACAGCTCGCTCAAGGCGACGTTGCGGGAAACGGCCATGTCCTTATCCACGCGCGTGGTGATTTGCGGCTGATTGGCGCTGAAACTGCTAAACAGCGCTGCCAGCCCAGGCTGGGAACTGCCGGCGCTGGCCAGGGTCGAAACGCCGCCTTCCAAAAAGCGCGGGCCCAGCGACGCCTTATCCTGAACGTACAGCTTGAACCCGCCCGTGCTGCCCAGGCCGTCGATCGGCGGCGCCCCGAATACCGCGACCTGGGCGGCGAGGATCTTTTCGCGGTACGCCTTGAGTAATCGCTTCCCCACGGCCTTGGCCGCGAATTGCGGCTTTCCTTTCCTTTCCTCAAAGGGCTTGAGGATCACAAACATGCCGCCAACGTTCGAGATGTTGGTGCCGGTGAGGATCGAATATCCCGGCACGCTGATGGCGTGGCTGATGGC
>JAKEFD010000144.1 GCA_022616245.1 Gemmataceae bacterium | reverse complement strand
TCGGCGAAGATGCACACGACTTCGCCTTTGGCAAGGGCCTCGCCGGCAACCCGCAGCGCCTGGATAATGGCGCGCGGCCCGGACCGGCTATCGATCGGGATGACGCGCATGAGTCGCAAGATCCAGCGCAAGAACGGCACTCCCAGAAAGGGCGCCCAGACGATGAAGCGCACCTTGCGCTTTTGCGCGGCCAATATCAAGAGAGCGTCGATATGGCTGACGTGATTCGAGACCAACAGCGCCGGTCCTTCGCGCGGGATGTTTTCCAGCCCGTGCACATGGACGCGATACAGCGTGTGCCGCAGCAGCCAGAGCGGAAAGCGAACCAAGACCTGATAGCGAAATACGTAGGCCAAGACTACAAGCGCCGCGATGACCAGCGGCGTGATCCACCAGGTGTCCGCATCGAAACCCCAAAGTGCCACACAAACGGGGACATGCATTCCCAATGCGGACTCCCATATCGGACTGCTACATGGAAGGGACAGTAGCCTCGGGCCCAAGCCGCGTCAAGTACGGTTTGCCCAGCTTACCGCGCACCCTTCACAACTGCGCTTGCCCTACGTCGGCTCTCACGCTATAGAGGCCCGCTCAATTGGCGTTTATAACGATTTCGCCTTAGGACACTCAGAGCTGCACATGTTAAGCGGTTCGGGGGTAATGTGCAGATAGAAACGCACAGGATGTAGAGGTCGCGGAGACAACAGATTGCAATGGCTCCGCGTCCTAAGCGCTCTCTGCGTTGCCAATAACGGGGGATCGGAATTCTTGCGAATTCCGCTACGGGAGAAATGGTTTCACGATCGTTTTTGACGCGCATTCTGGACGACGAGCATCTGACGCGCGGCTTGGGGGACGCCGAGGCGCGCATCCTGGTGGAATGGCTTGTCGAACGTAGCGAGGAGAGTGTGCATGATCGAGGTTCGGAGGACAAGGCGCTGCCGGCGGTAGCGCATTGGTGCCGGCGGGCCCGGGCCATCGGCCGATTTCTTGCCCTTTGGAGTTATGAGGCGGACCACGGCGCCGCCTGCCAGCTGGCCGCATCCGAGCGCTTTTCCTGGCCCTTCCCCACTCCCGGCGACGACCCGTGCGACATCCTCGGCCGGATCTTATCTTGGGAGCGCGACCACATTACTGGTTGACTGTCAAGGCCCATATTCTACCGACGATGCACGTCATACACCGTCAACTCGTTGTCGTTCCAGCCAAGTGGCTCGGCAACTTGCGGCCAGAAGCGCCGGTACAGAAGGCGAACGCGTGCTTCTTTCGCGCTTGGGGGAAATGCGAATACCTGCGAAACAGTGTTGCCGGGCACAAGGCGGGTATCGACCACGCGCTCGTGCGGCAGCCAGAAGGGTAAGGGCGTGCGGCCGTCGTCGGCCACAAGCCGTTTGGCGAAGAGCCATCCCGCTTTGCCTGCAACATGCTTGCCCGCGAAAATAGGCAAAACCGGCCCATTTGTCGGTAAGAGCTCATTACCGGTTTCATCGTGCGCTTCCACGACTAGGACGAGATGCCGGTCAATGAATCCGGTCGGCACGAAATGTCCGACGTTCTCGGCGCGCAGCTGGACCTTCACGCGCAGCTCGGCGTCGTCTCGCTCCGTCGCTGCTTCCAGTTTCAAAGAGCGGCGCAGCATGTCGAGGGCGCTGCCGGGAAAGTGATGACTTGCCAATGATTTAGGATCGCGCTGGATGCCGCCTTTCCCTGGCGCAATGTTGTTGAGCTTTCCGGTCGGGGTCATATGGCAATGCTGACATTCCTTTCCCTGGCTACGGGCGGGACTTTCGAGCCATTCGGAATACGTTCCGTAGACATGCACGCCGAAGATCACGCCTTCATGGCACGAAGCACAGTAGCGGCTTTCCTTGTACAAGGGCGAATGTACGAATGTCTCGCCGGGCCGGACAGCGTCGTCGAGCGGGCCGAAGAAAAGTTGCCGCTCGTCGCTGGGGCGCAAGAGACGGTAGCCGTCGCGTCCAAAACGGGTGCCGAGTTTGTCGGTCGGCGCGTCCTGGATCTTGTGGCAATAATCGCAGTGGACGCCGCGGGCCGCGACATCCTTGGCCGCGCGAACGTCGTAACTTAAGTCCGGGCTTTGCAAAGTCGGCGCATGGCAAGCGGCGCACACACCCGAGCCCAAAGGATGCTCGGCCAATAGGTTCCACTCCCGGCGCGGCTGGCGGCCTTGCTCGCGCGTCGGACTCGTGTCGCCGCCGGCAAATAGCGCCAGGAATTTGGGATTGGTCGCGCCGCGGGCGTGAGCGCTTTCTCGCCACTCACTCACAATGTCGCCGTGGCAGTTGCCGCAGTTGTTGGGCTTGCGCGGATCAGCCAATGGGTCGATCCAGTGATAGTCGGGGTTGTCCTCAGCGGGAAGAGAGGGCAGCTTGATGGTCAAGTTCGTTGATGAAGTGAAGCCTATTCCCCATCCGAGTTTCGAAGCGGTTAGGCGCTTGCCTTCGCGATATGGGATTTCGAATCGGCCCAGAAAGTCCGTCCATAGAGCGTGTGGATCGCCTTGCCAGCGGACCAGGGCCTGCGGCACGGGGCGCTCCATCTCGTCAAGCACAAGCCCCGAGACTTGGTCGGCGGCGCGAAAGCAGAAGAAAAAGAGCAACGGGGCGCACACTAACACCAGCGCGGATCGCTTGGAGGATCTCATTGGACCGAGTGCGAAGCGCGAGCGTTTACCTAGGCCGGGGCGCTTTCCACTTTCACGCCCGCACGTTGTTCGAGCGTTTTCTGCGTGGACTGTGCACCTTCGCCAAAGATCAACAGAAGCGGGCTGGCCACGTAGATCGAGCTGTAGGTGCCGACCACCATGCCGACCGCCATGACGAAGGCGAACAGGTGGACCCCCTCGCCGCCAAAGACATAAAGGACGATGAGGACGAGCAACACGCTGATGCCTGTCAGCATCGTGCGGCTCAAGGACTGGTTGATGCTCTCGTTAATGATGGTCGGGGTCAGGTCCGGGTTCTTGCCGCGGACCTCACGCATGCGGTCATAGACGACGATCTTGTCGTTGATGGAGTAGCCTACCAGCGTGAGCAGGGCGGCGACGGTGGTGAGGTCGATCTTGAAATCCTTGATGAGCAAAGCTCCAGCCAGGCCCGGGATGTAGTTGTAGATGTAGTGGCAGAGCGTGATGATCCCGAGCGTAAAGAATACGTCGTGAACCAGACAGAGAACTGCTGCTAGTCCGAAAGTCCAGTTGCCGAAGCGGAACCAGACATAGACGAGCAGGGTGACCCAGCTGGCCAGGATCGCGTAAAAGGCTCGCAAACGCATTTCGACGGCGAGCTGGCTGTCGAAGTTCTCGAGGCGGTCGGGCGCGGGACGATCCGCGAATTCGCGTTGGGTCTGGGCCAGAGCCTGTTCGACTTTGGCAACGTCGGCTTGCTTGAATTCCGCTTCGAACTTTATGCGGATGAGGTGGTAACGGCCGTCCGCGCCGGCTTTACCTTCGCCGAAAAGCTCGTAGGCGAGCGGCATTAGCGCTTTGTCCTTGACGTTGAACGATTGCAAAAGAGCACGGTTGAAAAGCGCTTTGACAAAGCTGGGAGAGGCAGCGCCTGACTGCTTCGCCTCTTCGCCCTCGAAAAAGCGTAAGCGCGTCTCCCGATTCGCCACTGGGTCATATCGCATATAGACCTTTTTCATGAGCGGCTTGCCGTTCTCGTCGCGCAACAAGCGGTCCAGCGTGGCTTGCACGAGCTCGGCTTCTCTTTCCGAAGTGCGTACGGTGAAGTGCGGGCTCTCGTTAGGCGTGTCCTGACCTTCCACGTCCGTGAAGCGGATGAAGATCTGCTCGACGCTGGAGTCCTTCAAAATCTCGGCGCGCTCCTTGATGTCTTTTTCGCGGGCGGCGATGGTGGCTTGTAGCTCCTTTTCATAACGGGCTAGCGCCTCGGCGGTTTCCTTCTCCGGCTTCGTTGGATCGGGATACCGCTCATTGACGACCCGAATGGTGCGGAATTCCTTGGAACCATCGGGATTCGTGTAGGTGAATTGATATTGCCGGCCGCCGGAATTTGGCTCTTCCTTGGCCTCGACTTTCAGCCACTTGGCCTGATTCTTTTCATCGACCAGCTTGCGCAGCTCGGTCATCGTGATGCTCTTGTTCAGTTGGCCGCCGTACGCGGTGCCGCCGACAAAGTCGATGTTGAGGTTGTGCGGCAAGCGGCCGATAAACAGGGCGATGCCCAGCACAGTCAAAACGACGGTGGCGGTGAACCAGTATTTCCGCACGCCCATGAAATCGATATCTGGCTTGGCGAACAGGCGGAACATATTCAGGTTTTTCAGCCAGCCCTTGGCGATCCAGAAATCGAACATCAGCCGGGTCATGTACAGCGATGTGAACAAGCTGATGAGCAAGCCGGCGGTGAGCGAGACGCCGAATCCTTTGAGCTGATCGTTGCCGACGATGTAGAGAACAACGGCGGTGAACATGCTGCTCAGGTGCGTATCAATAATGGTGGGAAACGAGCGATCGTAAGCGTTGCGAATGGCGAGGGAGATGGTAGCGCCGCGTTCGCGTTCCTCGCGGAAGCGCTCGTAGATGAGGACGTTGGCATCGACGGCCATGCCGAGCATGAGCACCAGTCCCGCCAAACC
>JAKEFD010000143.1 GCA_022616245.1 Gemmataceae bacterium | reverse complement strand
CGTTTCGTTCTTGTCGCGTTGTTTGTCATCACTGCATCAACCAGCGCCGGCGAGCCCGTTTTCTTCCCAAAAGACGCGAAGCTCGAAAAACTCTGGTCCGAAGGCGACTTCACCGAAGGCCCCGCGCAGGGGCCCGACGGCTGTCTCTATTTCAGCGACATCGGCAACCGCATCATGAAGTTCGACCCGGCGACGGGCAAGACGACCGAGCACCGCAAGCCGAGCGGCCGCGCCAACGGCTTGGAGTTCGACGCCATGGGCCGACTCGTAGCCTGCGAGGGCGCCAACACCGGCGGCGGGCGACGCATTTCCCTTACCGAGAAAGACGGGACGGTCCGCACGCTCGCCGACAAGTGGCAAGGCAAACGCTTCAACAGCCCGAACGACCTCATCATTGACAAAAAGGGCCGCGTCTATTTCACCGACCCACGCTACGTCGGCGACGAGCCGCGCGAGATCGACACCGAAAGCGTCTATCGCATTGATCCGGACGGCGCCGTCGCGCAGATCATCGCCGACGTGAAGAAGCCCAACGGCATCGCCTTGTCGCCGGACATGAAGACACTGTACCTGGCCGAAAACAATCCCAAAGGCGATCGACTGCTGCTTGCTTATCCTCTCAAAGTCGACGGCGACGTCGGGCCGAAGAAAGTGCTTTACGATTTCAAGGACGACCGGGGCATCGACGGAATGTGCATCGACACGAAGGGACACATTTTCGCCACCGCCGGCCAAGGCAAAACCGGCGGCGTCTACATTTTCAATTCCAAGGGTGTGAAGATCGGCTTTCTCGCGACGCCGGAAGTCCCGACCAACTGCGCGTTCGGCGGCGACCAGGGCAGCACTCTCTATGTCACGGCCGGCAAATCCCTTTACCGCATCCAGACGATGACACGCGGCTATCTGCCTTCCCCGTAGGATAGGATTCCGATCCTGTCCGTTCAGTAACGGGTCGCGTCGCGGGCGCATGGTCAGGAACGGAATCCTAACCTACGTGGGATAGGATTCCGATCCTGTCCCAAATGGCGGACAGGATCGGAATCCTGTCCTACTAAGGCTGATGCCATAAAATGAGAAAATGAAAAACGCGAAGCTTTGCCCCAAGTGTGACAGTCACGACATCTTGCGCTTGCCGGTTCGAATCTCTTTTTCAGTCAACTCCGGGGGCCAATCCCAGAATCTACCGGCAACCCGGTACATTTGCTGCAAGTGCGGCTACTCCGAGGAATGGTTCGACGAATTGGGAGAGTTGGCGAAAACCAAAGAGCAACTACGACCGTAATAACGTCTATTGTAGTAGGCACACTCCGTGTGTCGTTGCGCGAGAACGGCACACGGAGTGTGCCTACTACTTTGCAATCGTGGCCTATAGTTGTTGCATACCCGCCAGTAGAACTATCTCCCGGAGACGACCTGCCGATGAAACAGCTTCTCTTCGCAATTTGCAGCGTTGCGCTGGTTGGTTCCGCGGTCTCCACGCACGCCGGTGAAACCGAACTGGTGAAAGCCGTCCTTCTGGAAAAAGTAAATGGTCCAGCGGATGAAGACGACCCGTTTCCCGCCGCAGCGGGTTTGTATTTCGCCAGCAACCGCGCCGGCCGCTGGGAGATCTTTGTTTCCACCCGATCGTCCGCCGCGCAGCCCTTTGGCCCAGGCAAAGTGTTTCTGTCCAGTCCGGAAGCCGACTACCGCAGCCCGTTCGGCATGGGCAACACCTTGTACTTTGCTCATAACAAGGTCCCCGATGAAAAGTTGAAGGACCTCAAGAATTTCGACTTGGTGAAGAAAACCGGCACGCTCGCGCCGCTGCCGCTCATCGACATCAGCGACCGGACCGACGAGCTTTATCCTTGGATTACTTCAAGCGGCAAGGAGTTTTATTTCAGCCGCAAGCTCGAGGCGGGCTGGACGCAGTTCGTGGCGCTTGGGCCGAGCCCGGGACCGATCGGCAAGGCGCAAGAAGTCGGTTTTCCGCCGGGCGTCCATCACGCCACGCTGACTGCCGGCGGCCTTACGATGTACTTGCAGGGGCCGCTCGAAAACGATCGCATCGGCATTTTCCGCTCCAAGCGGGCCAAACTAGGCGCGGCCTGGTCCAAACCGGAGCCGGTCAGCGCACTCAACCACCCGGACGGCAAACGCGGCGACATGTCGCCCGCGCTTTCGAGCGACGGCGCCCGGCTTTACTTCGTCTCGGATCGTCCCGGGGGCAAGGGCGGACTGGATATCTGGTCGACCACGGTGAAGGACTTGAAGTGAACCGGCGCGCATTAGTCGAAGTCACTCACATTTCGTCGCCGCGAAAAACGCAAAAATCACAAACGAGACACACACATTATTTGTGCCTTTTGTGTTTTTCGCGGCTGAGTCACTTCTTTTCTTTCTTCTCGATCTTGGCCCAGGTGTCCGCCAGGGTCACCGACCGGTTGAACACGGGTTTGCCGGTCTGCGAATCCTTGCTGTCCGCACAGAAGTAGCCAAGGCGTTCGAATTGATAGCGACTACCCGGCGCGGCATTCTTCAAGTTTGGTTCCAGGAATCCACGGACAACTTCCAGCGACTTGGGGTTCAGGTTGTCGAGGAAACTCTTTCCTTCGGGCACATCTTCCGGATACGGCTGGTTGAACAAGTGATCGTACAGCCTTACCTCGGCTTCCAGAGCATGCGGGATGGAGACCCAATGGATGGTGCCTTTGACTTTGCGGCCATCGGGCGCGTTGCCGCCTTTGGTCGCGGGGTCATAGGTGCAGCGCAGCTCGGTCACTTCACCGGTTTTGGAATCCTTTACCACGCTGGTGCACTTGATGAAGTAGGCCCAGCGCAGGCGCACTTCGCGGCCCGGCGCTAGTCGGAAGAACTGCTTGGGCGGGTCCTCGCGGAAATCGTCGCGCTCGATGTACAATTCGCGCGAGAACGGGAGCTTGCGCGTGCCTGCGCCCGGGTCTTCCGGATTGTTGACGGCGTCTAATTCTTCGGATTTGCCCTCGGGGTAATTCTCGATGACCACCTTCAAAGGCCGCAGCACGGCCAAGGCACGCGGTGCGCGCTTGTTCAATTCTTCGCGCAGGGCGTCTTCCAGCCATGCCATATCGATGACGCCGCTGTACTTGGAAACGCCGACGCGCTCGCAGAAGGCGCGAATGGCTTCGGGCGTGTAGCCGCGCCGGCGAAATCCCGAAATCGTCGGCATGCGCGGATCGTCCCAGCCGGCGACGTGCTTGTCGCGCACAAGCTCGAGCAGCTTGCGCTTGCTCATGACCGTGTAGGTCAGATTCAGGCGGGCAAATTCGATCTGCTGCGGAGCATAGATGCCGAGCTCCTGTATGTACCAATCGTAAAGCGGCCGGTGGTTCTCGAATTCCAATGTACAGATCGAATGCGTGATGCGTTCTATCGAATCGGACTGCCCGTGCGCCCAGTCATAGGTGGCGTAGATGCACCACTTGTCGCCCGTGCGGTGGTGATGGGCGCGAAGGATGCGGTACATGACCGGATCGCGCAGGTTGAAGTTGGGCGAGGCCATGTCGATCTTGGCCCGCAGCGTCCGCGCCCCGTCCGGAAATTCGCCGGCCTTCATGCGCTCGAATAGGTCCAGGTTCTCCTCGACGCTGCGGTCGCGGTAGGGGCTGTTCTTGCCGGGTTTGGTCAGCGTGCCGCGCGTGTCGCGCATCTCGTCCGCCGTCAAGTCGCAAACGTAGGCCTTCCCCTTCTTGATAAGCTGGACGGCCCATTCATAAAGCTGGTCGAAATAGTCGGAGGCGAAGTACAGCCCTTCGCCCCAGTCGAAGCCCAGCCAGCGCACGTCTTCCTGAATGGAATCGACGTATTCCTGCTCTTCTTTGCAAGGGTTGGTGTCGTCGAAACGCAGGTTGCACTGGCCGGCGTATTTGAGCGCCGTGCCGAAGTTAAGGCAGATCGACTTGGCGTGGCCGATGTGCAAGTAGCCGTTGGGCTCCGGCGGAAAGCGGGTAGAGACGCGGCCGCCGTGCTTGCCGGAGCGGTTGTCGTCTTCGATGATCTGGTGGATGAAATGCAGCGACGGGGTGTCATTGGTCATGGCTAAACTCCGCTGCGCCGTACAATACGCACGCCTGCCCGCCCATGAGCAGGCAGCGCACCCTGTGATTCTGCAAAGTAGAAAGGACTTTGAGAATCGGGTTCGGGATCAAGCGAACCTCCCACTCTCAGAAAGTAATCCCAGAGTTTTTCGCTTTCACGCCAACGCTCTTCAGGGGTCAAGCGGTACCAGGCGTCCCAATCAGATTCTGCCAGCTCGTCGAAAAACTCTGGATCGCTCATACGACTAGTTTCCACGTTTTTGCCAATTCCGACAAGTTGAGATGGTTCGATGAATCCGACTATTTGTCGGCGAGTAGCATTTCTTCCCAGAATTGCCGTGTGCCATGGTGCAGCCGTGCGCCGATTTGAGTAATGACCTTCATGGCCAGAAAGCACGCGGCCCGGCCGGCCTGCTGCGGCGCGACGCCGCGCGTCAGCCCATAGAGAAAAGCTCCCGCGAACATGTCGCCGGCCCCGGTCAGGTCCTTGGGCTCGCACGCAAATGCGGGCACGTGGCACTCCGCGCTTGCGTGGCGAATCCACGCGCCGCGCGGGCCCGCCGTCACCACCAGCGACGGCACGACACCCTTGAGTTTGGCGAATGCATCCTCCGCCGACTTGGCGCCGCCGGCGACGGCACAGGCTTCCGTCTCGTTACAGAACAAGAGATCGGTGTGTGCCAAGGCTTCGCGAAACGGTCCACCGAAAACCTCAACGATGAACGCCTCCGAGCAGGTGATGGCCACCTTGGTCCCATGATTCTTCGCCAGCGCGATCGCTTTCTTGATGGCGCCCTGGCCTGTTTCCGGATTGGCAAACACGTAGCCTTCGATGAACAACCACTCCGAGTTCTTGATGCGTGCTTCGTCCACATGCCGCTCGGCAAGGTGACTGGACACGGCGAGGCAGGTTCGCATCGTGCGCTCGGCGTCCGGCGTGATGACGCACACACAGGTGCCGGTCGATTGGCCGACAATGACCGGGTTGCCGATGTCGATTTTGAGGTCTTCGAATTCGTTGGTGTAAAAGAGGCCGTAGCGGTCGTCGCCGACGCAGCCGATGAAGGCGGCCTGGCCGCGCAGCTGGGAAAAGGCGATGATCGAATTGGCGACCGAGCCGCCGCTCACCAGGCGCGGCTCGCGGTCGTGAAAGCGGTTGAGGAGGACGTTCTGCTCGTTGAGATCGACGAGCCGCATCGTGCCGCGCTCGAAGCCGAGCTTCTGAAACTCCTCATCGGACACCTCAACGAAGATATCGACGATGGCGTTGCCCAGGCCGCAAACCTGAAATTCTTTCATTCTCACATCCTCTCGACCGTGCGAATGCCCAATAGCCCTAGACAAAGTTGAATCACCCGCGCTGTGAGATCGCTCAGAAGCAGCCGGCTGTCGCGCAGGGCCGGTGTTTCCGCCTTCAGCACCGGGCAATTCTGAAAGAAGCCGCTGTAGCTTTTCGCCACGTCCCACAAGTAGGAAGTGATGATGCTCGGCTGATAATCCTCGACGGCGGCCACGAGCGTCTCCTCCAAGCGCAGAATCTGCAGTGCCAAGGCGCGCTCGAATGGCGAATCCAGAACGGGCAACGGCGGATCGGTGCGAAAAGGCACGGCGGCGACGTTTCCTTTGCGGAAAATGCTGCGATTGCGCGCGTACGCGTATTGCATGTAGGTCGCCGTGTTGCCGTCCATGGCCAGCATCTTTTTCCAGTTGAAGACATAGTCGCTGTTGCGGTTTTGTGACAGGTCGGCGTATTTCACGGCGCCGATGCCGACGGCTTCCGCAATCTCTTTGCGTTCGGCTTCCGGCAGCTCGGCGCTGTTTTCATCGACAATCGCCCGGGCATGCTCGACGGCCTCGTCGAGCAGCTTTTCCAAGTCAATCGTGCCGCCGTCGCGAGTCCGCAGCACGCGCCGATCTTCGCCCAGCACGGAGCCGAAGGAGATGTGCCGCAAATCGACTAGCGTGTAACCCGCGTGCCGGGCCGCCGCGAAGAAGTTCTTGAAATGCAGCGACTGCGGCACGCCGACCACATAGAGAATCGCGTCCGGACTCCAAGTCTCCATGCGGTACTTGATGGTGGCCAGGTCGCTGGTCGTGTACGTGAACGCGCCGTCGCGCTTCTGGATAATCGATGGCGGCTGATCTTCGTCCAGCGAGATGATCACCGCGCCATCACTCCTTTGGGCGATGCCTTTTTGCAGGAGGTCTGCAACGACGCCGGGCAGCATGTCGTTGTAAAAGCTTTCGCCGTGCATATGGTCGAAGCTCACTTCCAGCCGGCGATAGATCTTGTCGATCTCCTCCAGGCTGAACGGCATGAACATCTTCCACAGGCGCAGGTTCTCTTCGTCGCCGGCGTGCAGCTTGGCGGTTTCCAGCCGGGCGGCGTCGTCCACGGGATCGGGAGTCTTGTCGTCATCGTCCTTCATCTCCTTGCGCACCTTGACGTAAATGCGCGCCAGCTCGCGGACCGGGTCGGCGCGAAATGCGTCGGCATCGACGTAGCGGCGGTAGCCGTAGAGCAGTATGCCGAATTGCTTGCCCCAATCGCCCAGGTGGTTGTCGGTGATGACCTTGTGGCCGAGGAAGCGCAAGAGCCGAGTGAGCGAGTCGCCGATGATCGTGCTGCGCAGGTGGCCAACGTGCAGCGGCTTGGCGACATTGGGCGAGCTGAAGTCGATGACAATCGTTTTGGCGGCCTGCGCATGGACAGCGAGCCGGTCGCTTTTCGCCATCTCCCGGAGCTGTTGGGCAATCCAGTTCACTTGTAAGCGCAGGTTAATGAACCCCGGCCCGGCGATTTCCGGTTCCAGCAAGAAGTCGCCCAAGGGCAGCCGCCGTTTGATTTGCTCCGCCACCTCGCGCGGCTTCTTCACGAGTGACTTCGCTAGACTCATCGCGCAGTTCGCTTGGTAGTCGCCGTGCTTTGCATCCTGCGCCGGCTTGACCATGGCGACGAACGGCTCCACGTCCGGGGCCAGCCCGGCCAAGGCGGTGCGGAATCGTTCCTGGATTTGCGCAAGTAGGTTCATCTCACCCTATTATCCGCATTCAAGGATCGTTCGACCAATCCAAACGCTTGTATCAAATTGATTCCGATTGAATCACTTGGATAACAATCGTCGCGTAGCGCGCTGATAAGCGTCGGCGGCTCAAGATTGTCGTAAAACTCAACCCGAAGGCAGTTTACGACAACAGTCACCGATCCGATTGTGCTTTTGGCACTCTTTCTGCCAATTACGACCGCGGCAGGGCAAGTGTTGCATCGTGTTTTTCACAGGCTGCGTGGCAGCAGGAGACAAGCAATGAAGCGTTATGTGTTCGTATTCATCCTGATGGGTGCGTTTAGTGCGGCCGCGCAGGCCGACGGCAAGGGCGGCGGCAGCAAAAGCGGCGGCGGCAAGACCAGCGGAAGCAACGGCGGCAGCGCCAAGCAATCCTCCGGCAGCTTCGGCTTCAGCGGCGGCAAAGGAGGCGGCTTCGATCCCAAAGTCGTGAATCCCAAGTTCGTCGACGCCAAAGTGGTCAACCCGAAAGTTTCCAACGCCATTGACCTCAAAGTGTCGAACGTTGTCAACGCGAAAATCGTCAACGGCAAGGTCATCAACCCGAAGGTGTCGAACGTTCTGGATCCAAAGGTCCTCGACAAAGTCGCGGACCCCAAGATCGTGAACGCGAAAGTCGTCAATGCCAAACTCATTGACCCGAAGGTGCTTCAGGTTGTCGATCCCAAGATCGTCAATGCTAAAGTCATCGATCCAAAGGTGCTTCAAGTCATTGACCCAAAGATCGTGAATCCCAAGTTCGCCAAGGTCGTCGATGCCAAAGTGATCGACCCCAAGGTGCTTCAAGTCATTGACCCAAAGATCGTGAACCCGAAGTTCGCCAAGGTCGTCGATGCCAAAGTGATCGACCCCAAGGTGCTGCAGGTCATTGACCCCAAGATCATCAATCCGAAGTTCGCCAAGGTTGTCGATGCCAAAGTGATCGACCCCAAGGTGCTGCAGGTCATTGACCCCAAGATCATCAACCCGAAATTCGCCCAGGTGATCGATCCTAAGGTCATCAATCCCAAAGTGTTGCAGGTGGTGGATCCCAAGATCATCAACCCGAAATT
>JAKEFD010000142.1 GCA_022616245.1 Gemmataceae bacterium | reverse complement strand
TTCGCCGGTGAAGTCACGCCCACGCGTTTCCAGTTCACCACCGACAAGCTCGTGTATCCCTTGAAGATCACGCAAATCTCGGTGAAGGACAAGACTGAGGCCTTGTTCTACGTGCAAGCGCCGTTCAAGGTCGATTTGCCCGGCGACATGACCTATCAGTACACCTGGGTGCCGATGCTGCAAGCGGCCATGGGTTGCACCCCGGACGGTTTGCCGGGCAAGGGCGTGGTTTGGCTCAAAGCAATCGAAGGACGAGTGCCTGTGCTCTTGCAACGTGCGCGCGACCTGGGCTTCAACTTCGTGAGCGGGCAACGTCCGCAGCCCAACAAGCACGGCCATATCCCGACAACGATGGAGTGGGCCCGCAAGTTGACCGCGGAGGACATCAAGGTGTTGAAAGGTGAAGGACCCTACAGCGAGAGAGTGCCCGACGTGGACGAAGGCTTCACGCAGGCCGACCTCAAGGACATGCAGCGGGCCCAGGCCATCTACAAGGTGATTCAAGCGCGGCTGAACAAAGCCCGGCAGGAACGGCCTTTCGGCTACCTGGTGCGTGAAGCGCCGACGGATGATGTGCGAGCGTTGCAGCAATTGGCGGGCCATCTGCAAGCGGGCCTGTTCATCACCAAGTTCCGCAAGATCTTCACGCGCGACGAGATGAACGATGATCTCTTGCTCTTGCCGGCGCGCTACAACGACCAAGACGACAACTCCGAGTATGAGGAGATTCTGCCCACCTCGCCTCCGTAGTGTAGCGGAACTCGCCAGAGTTCCGACGCGGAACCCGCCGGAATTCTGGCGAATTCCGCTACTGGAATCTGCAGAGCACATTAGCGTGGGCTGAACGAGGGCGGAGCCTTCTGAATGGCGAAGTGCGGGAAGCGCGGCCTTGCGTGGAAGGGCTGGCCGATCAATTCCTGCCAGCGGGCTTTTTGTTCCGGCGTCAGGATCTGCAGGATGGACTCGGTCTCAGCCTTGAAGACTTTGAAGAAAGCCGGTGGACCAGAATCCGCGGAACTCTTGTCCTTGGCTTCCTTCTTCGGTTGTCCTTTGTCAAAGGGGCCACGGAACAAGACGATCATGGTGGCGTCTTTCAAATCGCGGATCTGGCGTCGTTGCTCCGGGGTCAATTTGAGGGCGTCGACGGCGAACGAATCCTGAAACGCGCGCGGTCCTTGCAGTTGCAGCTCGATTTGCCGCAAGCGCTGCTGCTTCGGCGCGGGCAGGATGTCGGCCAGGCCGGCTTCTTGCGCCTTCGCCATTTCGTAGAACTTGCGGCGTCGTTCTTCGGGCGTCACGCGAAACCGTTTCTTCTGCCGCAGTATTCCGTTCCGGTCGGGGCAAACGCTTGGGCGAGTCCTTGTGGGGCGCGTCGGTCGCGGTCTCGTCGTCGCCGCGGCCGGTTTGGCGGCGCATGTCGCGGATCACGTCGGCGAGCGATTGCCCTTCGATGAGCTGCATGGCGTAGAAGTGCACGCCGCGCTCGGCGCCGACGGCGTAAACCGGCACAATGTTCGTGTGATGCAACTGGGCGGCGGCTTGGGCCTCATTGCGGAAGCGCTGCAAGTGTTTGGCGTCGAGCGTGGCGGCGAACGGCAGCACCTTGAGCGCGACGCGCCGTCCCAGCGAGAGCTGCACGGCCTCGTAGACGATGCCCATGCCGCCGCGGCCGATTTCGCGCACGATCTTGAAGTCGCCCAAAGGATTTGCGGCAAGCGCCTCGGCCGATTCGGCAAGCGGACTTGGACGTCCCGGCGCGGATGGTTCACTCAGGGCGGCTTTGTGGACCAGGTCCAAACCATCCAGGCACTGTGCGAGCGGCTGCGCCAGGTCCGGGTAGCGACGCAGAATATCGTGGCGGCTGGGTCTTTTGCCCGCTTCCAATTCCGCAAGGTATTCTTGCACGGCCTGCATGAGCCGGGGATCGTCGGGCAATTCAGCGGTGTCCGGAGGAGCATTGGACGCTGTGTTCATGCCACTTCTCCAAAGACTTGCCGCAGCCGGGCTAGTGCTCGCAGCCAGAGTTTTTCCACGCTGTCTTGCGTGCGCTCCATGCGCTCTGCGACCTGGGGAAAGGTCAGTCCTTCCAGGTGTCGCAGAACGATCACCTCGCGGTAATCCTGGGGCAAGCGTTCCAGGGCGTCTGCCAAGAGCACGGCTTGCTCGCGCTGGGCCGCGTTCAGGCTGGGAGAAGTAAGTGAGGCAACCAGCTCCTGCCCGAAAGCGCGCGACGAGTTGTCCAAGTCCGCGGCGAGCTGCTGTTCCAAGCGCACGTCGCGGCCCTGCGTGCCAAAGTAATGCCGGACGAGGTTGGCGACGCGGGCGGCGAGAATCTGCCGCAGCCAGTGCACAAGCTGCGGTTCGCTCGTGCCTTGAAAGCCGGCGAAATGGCGATGTGCTTCGAGGAAGGTGTCTTGCACGATGTCCGAAGCGTCCACCTTGCCTTGCAAGCGCCGGCCGATCTCGACGCGGGCCAAGAGGCGCAGATACGTCCGATACGATTCCAGAAGCGGGCCGAGCGCGGCGTCGCCGTCCGTTTTCGCGGCCTGGATCAACTGTTCAAGCGTCTGCGGGTTTTCCACGCTTGGCGCTGTCTTTCTAGTGCACTAGTAACGCCGGCGCGCGCTTTGCCGCCGCCAATTCAAGAATTGTTCCGTGCGTGATTATAACACTAGCCCGACGCGCGAGCGAGTGATGATAACAAGAAGCTCCAAATCAAATCACATCAGGTTTTCTGGAGCAGTCTTTCGCCCACGCGGTGAGGCGACAGCGGTTTGGACAAGGGTTGCGAAGACTCGGGAAGGTATAGCGGCCGCAGGCAGCGCGGACACATGCCCTTGCCGCCGGCGTTGGCGGCGGCATAGCGCACTTTCTGTTGACACGCATGACAGCGCGTAAAGTAATAGGCCTCCTCTTCTGTGGACCGAAGGCGAATCCAGAACTGCCGCGCGAGAAACAGAATCACACCCGATCCGGCGAGAACCAACAAGAACACGTTCATGGGGCACTCCACTTTTCTGGTAGCCGCTACCGAGCAGCGTGTTAATTCACCCTCGCTCGCGCGTCGGGCTAGTGTTAACACAAGCCCGACGCGCGAGCGAGGGACTGATAACGGCCATACTTGTCAAGTCGCGGCGGCAGGCGCGAAACCGCCATTAAAAGCCTGTGAGTGCTGGGCAATGGTTAAGAAAGTATGTGGGACATTCTTGATTGCGGGCAAACAGGAATGTTTGCCCAACGTGAATTCTTGTAAGCTTGCTATACATGACTTGAGTCTTGGCTAGCGATTTCGAGGAGCGCATCATGGCAACCGAGAAACGCCGCAGCTTGCTGACCACCGGCGGCATGGGCCGGGCGCCGAACCGCGCCATGCTCCGGGCAGTCGGCTTTCACGATGACGACTTCGACCGGCCCATGATCGGCGTCGCCAATTTGCACTCCGATATTACTCCGTGCAACGCCCATCTTAACCGCCTTGCGCAAAAGGTGATCGAAGGCATCCGCGCCGGCGGCGGCGTCGGCCAGGTCTTCGGCGCGCCCACCGCCTCGGACGGCATCATGATGGGCCACCAGGGCATGCGTTACAGCCTTGTCTCGCGCGAGGTCATTGCCGATTCCATCGAAGTCGTCTGTGGCGGCATGAACCACGACGGCCTTATCGCCCTGGGCGGCTGCGACAAGAACATGCCCGGCTGTGTCATGGCCATGGCCCGGCTGAACATTCCCAGCATCTTCGTCTATGGCGGCAGCATTCTTCCCGGCGTGAGCGCGCACGGGCAAGAAATTGACATCGTGTCAATTTTTGAAGCAGTCGGGCAATTCCAAGCCGGCAAGATGGACGAAAAGGGCGTGCAC
The DNA here is from genome assembly GCA_022616245.1 of Gemmataceae bacterium. Classification (GTDB taxonomy): domain Bacteria; phylum Planctomycetota; class Planctomycetia; order Gemmatales; family Gemmataceae; genus JAKEFD01. The sequence goes on along the minus strand of JAKEFD010000142.1, from coordinate 1,405 downwards.
AACGTCGAGTGCGAGGCATGCCCCGGCGCCGGCGCGTGCGGCGGCATGTACACCGCAAACACCATGAGTTCCGCCATCGAAGCCATGGGCATGTCCTTGCCGTACGACGCCAGCAACCCGGCTGTCTCCTCCGCCAAAGACCGCGAGGCATTCCTCGCCGGCAAATTCCTGATCCCGCTCATCGAACGGGGCATCAAGCCGCGCGACCTTATTACCCGCAAATCGCTGGAAAACGCTTACACGTTCGTGCTTGCCTTGGGGGGGTCCACGAACGCCGTATTACACCTCTTGGCGATAGCACGTGAAGCCGAAGTGCCCTGGACACTCGCGGACTTTGACCGCCTGGGCGACAAGGTGCCGGATTTAGCCGATCTTAAACCGAGCGGGCAATACGTCATGCACGACTTGCACAAAGTAGGCGGCACGCCGGCAGTCCTGCGCGCACTGCTGGACGCCGGCCTCATGCACGGCGACTGCATGACGGTGACCGGCAAAACGCTGGCCGAGAATCACAAGGACGTGGCGTCGATCTATCGACGCGAGCAGCCGGTGATCAAGCCCATAGACAAGCCGATGCACGCGCGCGGGCACATCGTCATTCTCAAGGGCAATCTGGCGCCGGAAGGCGCGGTGGCCAAGGTGTCCGGCTTGAAGAAACGAAGCATCACCGGCCCCGCGAAGGTGTTCGACGGCGAGGAAGCGTGTTTCGCGGCGATAAAGGAGCGGCGCATCGTGCCGGGGGATGTGATTGTGATGCGCGGCGAAGGTCCGGTGGGCGGCCCGGGAATGCGCGAGATGCTTTCGGTGACGGCGGCGTTATCGGGCCAGGGTCTGGGCGAGCAGATCGGGCTGATCACCGACGGGCGCTTTTCGGGCGGCACGCGCGGATTGGTCGTAGGCCATGTCGCGCCGGAGGCCTGGGTGGGCGGCCCGATCGCGGCGCTGGAGAACGGTGACAAGGTCACGATCGATGCGGACAGGAAAGAGCTGTCGGTGGCCCTCTCCGAGGCGGAGCTGGCCAAGCGCATGATCGGCAAGACATTGCCGCCGCCGCGCGAAGCCCGCGGCGTGCTGGGGAAATACGCCCGCACCGTTCGCTCCGCGTCGGAGGGGGCGATTACCTCGTAGAACACGATTTCCGTGTTTACGTTTCGCGCTCGTTGCATGCTTCGCAGCGGAGCGGGCGCGCAGCCAGCGCGTAACGCGCGAACGTCAACACTAGCCCGACGCGCGAGCGAGGGACTGTTAACATTAGCGCGATGGACTGTTAACGAAAGACCTTGAAGAGGAAATACAGCAGGAGAATGCCGCCCAGGATGCCGCCGACGATGGCCAGCGCCGGCACCCACATCCCCGAATAGTACGACGGCGCGGTCTCGGGTTTCTTTTCAGCTTCTTCGCGTTG
>JAKEFD010000141.1 GCA_022616245.1 Gemmataceae bacterium | reverse complement strand
GTGAGAAACAACACGTCGCAACCGGTGGACAGAAACTTGAGCCAATGGGGGAAGATGCCGATGCGCAGGCAGTAGTGCACGCCCAGAGCCGTCATGGTCCAGGCGACGGCCAGCGCGGTTACCGCCAGATGAAACGGCCGCTCCACCGCTCCGAGCCAGTAATAGATGAGCAACTCGGCCATATAGAAGCAGGCGATGGCCACGACGCGCAAGAGGTTGGCCCGCATTTCACCTTCGTATTCCTGCCAGCGCGAGACGATGTACCACTGCCGGTCCGGCGCGGCTGATGCGGCGGCCATGTTGGACCTCCGAATGGAAGGACTGCAATGCGGCAGATTATTTCACAGGTGAAGGGAGAGTGCAACGAATCGTTTTTGGCCGAAGTCTTCAAGCGTCGAACCGGACGTCCAGGAAGAATGCATTGAATATCATGGTGGAGGATAGGACCTTGCCTGTTAGGAATGTCCTGCCCCCATTTTTTCAGTGAAGACATTGGCTAGGCGCGCAAATCACTTCTTAGTGAAAAAGAGGACCATTACCATGCGACAACTCTTGCTTTCCCTGGTTTGCCTTGGTGCGACCGCGTCAACGGCTTGGGGCCAGGACGCCATTAACCTCGAAACGCTGACCACCATCAAAAGCGCAACCGTCTTTGTCAAAGTCCCCATTGGAAAAAAGCTTGTCACCGGTTCGGGCTGGCTGATGAAGGTAGATGGCGAAACCGGTTACCTCGTGACGAACCATCACGTGGTCGCCGACGCGCCGAAGCCGCAGAGTGCAGCTTATCCGATTGTCACAGTAGTCTTTCGCAGCGGAACCCCGGAAGAACACACTGCCCGTGCCGAGGTGCTCGCCGCACAGCGTGAGCCCGATCTTGCGGTGTTGAAAGTCACCGGCGTCAAGGGACTGCCCAAGCCGATTGACTTCAGCCAGCCGCGGGAGCTTGTGGAAACAATGCCTGTGATGGTCTTCGGCTTCCCGGTCACGGGGCTCGATCGCGTCAAGAACCCTCCGGTCACGGTGACCCGAGGATCGATCTCCAGCATCCGAGATGATGGGATCGTTCAGTTGGATGCCAACCTGAACCCGGGCAACAGCGGCGGTCCGATCGTCGACGCCAAAGGACGGCTCGTGGGTATCGCCTTTGCCCGGCCCAAGGCGCGGGACAAGGACCAGGAACCCATCACCGGCATCGGCCTGGGCGTCCCGGCATCCCTGTTGACACGGATGCTGCAGGGCCGCATCGCGGATTGCGTCATTGGGTCCAAGAAGGCGTGGATTGGGACAGCCGAAGTGCAAATCGAAGTGCGGTTGATTGACCCCATGGAAAAGATCAAGACGGTCACCATCCATCACGTCCAAATGGCTGCCTTGAAAGGCCAGCAAGCGCTGCCCGAATTGTCCGGCGCTCAGACGGTCGAACTCAAAGTCGAAAAGCAACAAGCGGCTGGAACGTTGACAGTGTCGACGGCCGCGCCCGGCGTCGTTTCGTTTTTTTGCCAGGCGTCGTGTGTCAACGGCGCGGGCAAGGCCCTTCTGGCGGAGCTTGTGCCTTTTCACGTGAATTTCCCCAGGGACGCCGCGGATGAGAAAGGCGATTTGCTCGTTTTGGCCCGCGAGGCACACGGATCCCAAGTCCACGACGTGAGGTTTTCTCCAGACGGCAAGACGCTGGCCACGGCGGGCGCGTGGGACGACATGCTGAAGCTTTGGGAAGTGGATAAAGGCTGGAAGAGCACGAGCCTGAAAGGACACAAGAAGTACGTGTTTGCCGCGGTGCATGCCGTCGCCTTCTCTCCCGACGGCAAAATGCTGGCCTCGGCCAGCAATTACAAGGAAGACCAAGGGATTCGCCTTTGGGATATCGCCACCGGCAAGCAGTTGCTCCGATTTGAGATGAACAAGATTGGTGTCTGGCAAATTGCTTTTTCGCCGCACGGCAAGACGTTGGCGGCGGGCGGCGATGACAACCAAGTCATCCTCTGGGATGTAGCCAGCGGCAAGAAGCTGGGCAACCTGAAGATCCCAAAGGAAAGATTGGGAGGCTGGCTCAGGCCGATTAAATGTCTGGCCTTTTCGCCCGACGGCAGGACGCTCGCAACGGGAGGAACCGACCAAACAATTCGCTTGTGGGACATGGATACGCGCAAGGAAGTTACGGCGTTTGCCGGCCACGACGGATCCGTGCTGGCCGTCGCCTGGACCCCCGACGGCAGCACGCTGGCTTCGGCAAGCGGCGACGGGACAGTGAAATTGTGGGACGTGCCCGGCTGCAAAGAGCGTGCCACCTTGCGACACACGAGCCGGTCTGTCCGGGCGGTAGCTTTCAATTCCGACGGCACGCTTTTGGCCACGGCGAGTGTGGAAGGCATTGTGCGTTTATGGAACGTTGCCGGCGCGCGGGAGTTGGCCAGCCTCAGCCATGGAGGTTATTCGAATTACTGCGTAGCGTTTTCACCCGACGACCGTTACTTGGCTGCAAATGGCGGCCCGCGCGGCTCTTATCTGGTGGTATGGCGTGTGGCCCAAGCGCTGGAGCAGAAGGCGGGGAAGTAGTAACCCTTGCCAGGGAACGATTTACGCGCGCGAGTACCGCGTCCACTACCGCGAAACGGACTTCGACTTCATCTGTTGGAGCCAGTCGCATGAGCGGAAGACTATTCCTTGGTGTCGCCGGCCTGTACTTGACGGCAACAGCGTTCGCCGGCAGGGCGCCGGCACAACCGCAGCTGGCCGAGCCACAGGGCCAGGTTCGACCCGTTGACGGTGATTTGGAAGAGGCGATCCGCCGGCAGCTCCGAGAAGGCCAAATGGAGTTGCATGAGATGCGGCAGAAGGAGTTCGAAGACGAGGACAGAGGACTGGGCCAAGACGCCATCAGCCGCCTCGATAGCGCGATGAAAAAGCGCGAGGTGGTTCGACTCCGTAAGGACGCACTGGACCGGCTCTTCAGCGCCGTCTTGTCGGTTGCCCTCGCCACCTTCTTTGTGATTTGTTCGGCGGTGACTTGGAAGAAGCTCAAGCGGAAACCGCCGAAAGCGGCGGAGTAATGACAAGTAGGGTCTTTCAGGGGCTCCTCGTTCTATTGCGGCGTCGATACCGGCAATCCACGGAAGATCATCTGCCTGGGCGGCAATCAGTCTCTGCCCGGCAACACGGGCTGCGTCTGCTACAAGTCGTATCCCAAGAACAAAGTGCGCGACATCCGTTGGCCATATCAAGCCGCCGAGTGCCGCGTGCCGTGAAGTCGCAGGATCATCGTCCTGGGTATGGGCCGTTTCTTTCTGGGAGTCTTAGGTCTGCGATTCCAGCGAACAGCCGTGAGTCAAGCGAGGAAACAGAGGGGCGCGAGTGAGGTGACTGCCATGACAGAACTCGAACGCAAAGTGGCCGAATTCCTTAGCGATCGGGCGGAAACCCACGCCGTCGATTTCTCGTTCGAGAATGCGGGCGGAGGTTTTCGCATTCACGCAGCTGGTCTAGCCCGGGTGGCGGACGCGATCCGGCAGCAACGCATTCGCGTATGCAGCGGCTCGCTGCCGCACGGTGCGGGCGGACAGTACCATCAGACAGCGAACCGTGTCGGCCTTGACTCGGAGCGCTTTCCGCGCGACCGGAACGGCAAAGCCATCGTGCTGCACGAAGCAGTACACGCACTGATGGACCTGAGCAATGTGGTTGCGGCGACGCGCCTGAGCGACGAGGCCGCGGCCTACCTCACCCAGGTCATCTATCTGTATTACAAGGGCCGGCGCAACTTTTCTGCCTCCACGTTGTTGCAGGCCGCTTACGACGTCGCCGTCCAATCCGGAATCATCGATCCGCCAACACAGATTATTCAACGCGGCGTTCGCATCAGTTGGCACTGGTATGCCCCGTTGCGGCAGGCGATCCAGAATCACGACCTGTACAACCAGATCGGCTGGCTGGCGCTGACCGGCGCCAACGGGGTGCCGCTAGTGTCGCAGCACCCTTGCACGCTGTGATGCTACCGGACTCGCTCGTGTATTCGCTCCGTACGGACCCAATCCAGTTCTTGCAACCGAAATCTCCAGACGAGGACAAAGCTATGAACCCCTGGCGCCTGGTTTGTGGTCGGCTGATGAGGATTCGAAGTCCCAGCTCGCCTTAGCGCACCTCGGGTTGACCTGTTTCACTGTGAATGAACCGCCCGCGCGCGCAAATCTCCTATTAGGCGGCATTTGGCGCTGCGTTGGACGAGCGCTAGCGCAACAGAAGGCAACTCCCATGGCAATCGTCTTCACCGGTGGAACAGTTCGGAATGACACGAACCCTGTCGATCCTCCCCTGATGATCGACAATCAACTGGCTCGAGATGCTGCCTGGAACGATTTCCGAGACGGGCTAACGCAGGAAGAGCAGCGATTCTTCGAGTTAAACCCCCTCCCTAATGGACGCGGACAGCTGGGACTGACAGACCCAGACATGAATGCGGGCGCACCCATCCATGAAGATGTCCGGCTCTTGATCGAAGAAACACGTAACGAAGAGCGGACGATTCACATCATGCCCGTGCCCGTTTATAACCAAACGGCCCCGGCATGGATATTGGAGTTCAATCGCGGCGATAGTGACAATGTCCAGCGCTTCGAAATCAACGGGTACGCGCATGACTTTCCTCGCGAATTCCTGGGTATGTGGGTATTTGGCCGCACCCACAGAATGAGACGATCCGGTGAGAATGCAATCGTCTATGCAACAAGGTTTGCACCAGTCGGCATTGACCCGCATATTGTTGACACATGGGATAGGCCAATTCTGCGTCCGATTCCCTGGAGGGAAGAAGCAGGACTCACTCCTGGAATCTGGATTGACCGACACAGCACCATAGTTTTGTTTCATGAATTAGTCTTTCATGCCATTCGAGGTGTGTTCGCGCACCGGATTTGCGCCGGTGGAGCTTATGATGCCGCCGGTGTCTGTAGGGCTGGGGTTGAACGCCCTCACCCCCGCCTTCGTCAGGTGGAAAGAAGAGCGCGCGACAACTGGACCGCCAATCACCCCTAGGAGAAAAGCCCATGTCTCCGCCAGCTCTAACACAGACCGGCCGGCCCATGCAGGTTACCACGCCGTTGGGGCAGGACGTCCTCACGGTAAGGGGCTTAGCGGGCTCTGAGGGGATTTCCCAACTCTTCCGCTTTCAACTCGACCTATTGGCTGAAAACCGCCAGGACATCGCTTTGGACGGGCTCCTCGGCCAGCCGGTGACCGTCCGTCTCGATTACGCTGAGGATCAATCCCGTTATTTCAACGGCATCGTCAGCCGCATTACCCAGGGGATGAGCGACGACGAATTCACCTCGTTCCATCTCGAGTTAGTGCCGCGCATTTGGCTGCTTACCAACCGCGCCCAGTGTCGCATCTTCCAACGCCTGTCCGTACCGGAAATCCTCCGCAAAGTGCTCGAAGGCTTTGACGTCGAGTACCAGATTCAGGGAACCTTCTACCCGCGCGAGTACTGCGTCCAATACCGCGAAACGGACTTCGACTTCATCAGCCGGCTCATGGAGGAAGAAGGCATCTATTATTTCTTCAAGCACACCGACGGCGCTCATAAGCTCGTGCTCGCCAGCACGCCGCAGGCGCATCCGGACATCCCTGAGCCGGGCACTCTGGTTTTCCACGGCAGCGACGAGGAGCCGGAGGAAGATGGCCGGAATTTCTATTCCTGGTCAAAGGCCCAAGAGCTGCGCCCGGGCAAGTACACGCTGTACGATCGGCACTTTGAGTTTCCACGCCGCCATTTGGAAGCCGAACGCGTCATCCGCTCTGCCGTTGAGGTGGGCGAGACGAATCATCGATTGCGCTTGCCCGCGAACGAAAGGCTGGAGATCTACGACTACCCCGGCGACTATGCACATCGCTTCGACGGCGTCAACCGCGGCGGCGGCGACCAGTCGGCCGAATTGCAAAGAATCTTCGAAGACAACCAGCGGACCGTCGCCATCCGCATGCAGCAGGAAGCGGTGGGCGGCTTGAGCTTGACCGGGACCAGCGATTGCCGTCACCTTTTTCCAGGGCACAAGTTCACGTTGACCGGGCATGCCAACGCCGATGGCACGTATGTCGTCCTGGGAGTCAGCCATTCCGCCCGCAATAGCGGCTACCGATCAGAAGGCGGCGAGTTCAGCTATCACAATTCCTTCTCCTGCATCCCGCTGGCGCTGCCGTATCGGCCGCCCTTGAAAACGCCGCGTCCTTGCATCCAAGGAACTCAGACCGCGCTGGTGGTCGGTCCCGCGGGCGAGGAAATCTTCACGGACAAATACGGCCGCGTGAAGGTGCAGTTTCCCTGGGACCGCGAAGGCAGCTACGACGCCAACAGTTCCTGCTGGGTGCGCGTGGCGCAACCGTGGGCCGGCAAGCGCTGGGGCACTTCCTTCTGGCCGCGCGTCGGCCAGGAAGTCGTCATTGCGTTCGAAGAAGGAAACCCCGACCGGCCGATCATCGTGGGCAGCGTCTACAACGCCGAACAGATGCCGCCATATCTCGGTGAAGGGCCCGATCCCAACCACGCCAATGACAACAAGGTCAGCGGCATCAAGACCAACTCCACCCCAGGCGGCGAGGGCTTCAACGAGCTGCGCTTCGACGATACGAAGGGCAAGGAGCAAGTATTTCTCCATGCCGAGCGTGACCTGGATGTGCGCGTCAACGGCGAGTGCCGGGAGTCGGTCGGGGGCAATCGACATCTGATCGTGGGCAAGGAAGGCAGCGGCGACTACCGTGAACTGATTCACCTGGACAAGCAGGTCAACGTCAAGGGAAATGAGGTCGAACGGATCGGCGTGAACCATGTGCGAACGGTTGGAGGAAATCAGGATCTCGTCGTGAAGGGTGAAAGGAAGCAGCTGGTCGAGGGAAAGGATTGCCTTCACGTGAAGGGTGTCCGCAAGGTATCGATCGAAGGCGACCATTCGCTGAACATTCTAGGTACGCAAATAACCCATACTGGAATTGATTGCAACGTTGAGGCTGGCCGCGCGATTCAAATCCATGCGAGCACACAGGTCGCCATCCACGCTGGCGCCATTCTCGTCTTGGAGGCTGGCGCTGCCTTGTGTCTCAAGGTGGGGTCCAGCTTCATCAACATCTTGCCTAGCGGAATTGTGATTTCGGGTGAAATGGTTTGGATTAACAGCGGGGGCGCACCCATGCAACACGAATACGCTCAAATGAACCCGTTACAAACGGAGTGTCCGATCGAAGCGAACCCCATCGAACCGGACCCGGCCGACAACGCCCGCAGCGGCTGGAAGTCGGCGCCGTGAACCAGGAGAACCGCCATGCCTGCCGCAGCGCGATTAGGCGACCCCCATATCTGCCCGGCGCTGACGGGTGTCGTGCCGCACGTGGGCGGGCCAATCCTGCCGGCTTGCTGTACGACTGTGTTGATCGGCGGCCAACCCGTTGCCCGCGTGGGTGATCGGGCCGCATGTACGGGACCACCGGACGTTATTACCATCGGGTCGGCCACTGTGATCATCGGCGGCCAGGCGGCTGCCCGCATGGGCGACCTGACGGAACACGGCGGTGTGATCGCAGGCGGGGATTCCACGGTCATGATTGGCTGACTGTTCGTCACTCGATACAACGACAGTCGAACACTATCGGGGAACTCCATGAGCGAACACCCATTCCAACAGTCATCCCACCAAAGTGCGAGTCGAAAGCGCGGCCCAAGACTGCTGCCCGCCGTGGCAGTCGTCTTGCTGCTCGGCTTATCGGTTTACGCCTCGCGCGCGACGCTGTGGCCGGCGTTGTCTTCCGCCGCCGTGGCGACCGGCGACGAAAAGACGACGGCCAATGCGGTGGCGAAGGCCAATGCATTTCTCGAAATGCTCGACGCCCAGCAGCGCGGCAAGGCGCTGTTGGAATACACCAGTGCCAAGAAACCCGCCTGGTCCAACTTGCCGGTGACGATGGTGCCGCGCAATGGCCTGCCGCTTGGCGAACTCACCAAGGCACAACGCGCTGCTGCCCTGGACGTCCTGGCCGCGGTGCTGAGCAAGCAAGGCTTTCAAAAGGTCATCGACATCATGAATGCCGACGACCAGCTCGTCAAAGGCAAGGACAACAAGATGAAATTCGGCACCGACAACTTCTACCTCGCCCTGTTCGGCAAGCCGTCCGCGACAGAGCCGTGGATGCTGCAATTCGGCGGCCATCATTTGGGCATTAACGTCACCGTCGTCGGCAAGAACGCCGTGCTGACACCGACGCACACCGGCACGCAGCCCGATACTTTCACGAGGGACGGCAAGACGGTGCGGCCGCTGGGCCCGGAGAACGATCTGGCGTTCAAGCTCGTCAACATGCTCGACGCCGAGCAGCAGAAAAAGGCCATTCTCGGCGCGAAGCCCAAAAACCTCGTGCTCGGCCCGGGGCAGGACGGCAAGACCATCGCACCGGAAGGAATCAAGGGCGCCGCCTTGAACGAAGCGCAGCGTGCCGCGCTCATGGAGCTGATTGGGGCCTGGGTTCATATCCTGCCTCAGGATGCAGCGGCGAGCCGAATGGCGGCGCTCAAGGCGAAACTGGACGTCACTTACTTCGCCTGGTACGGGCCAACTACTAACGGCAGCGCGGTGTACTACCGGGTTCAGGGCCCCACGCTCGTGATTGAGTACGCGCCGCAAGGCGGCACAAATCACATTCACACGATCATTCGCGACCCCAGCAACGACTACGGCGCTCAATTGACCAAGAGTTGAATTCAGAAAAACCGCAGAGGGGCAGAGAATCGCAGAGGAAAGGCAAAATGCTCAGTTGGTTCTTCTCTCTGCGTTCCTCTGCGTCGCCGCGGTTGAATTCAGAGCCGCGCCCGTGAGGAAGCGGAAGCAGGCAGCGTCGCCTTCCCCTGCGCTATAAGTCGCCGATTTGCCTCGATGGTGAGTGAACTTGCGTCGGGCGCCTGGCCCATAGGGTATATGGCGTTCCCATAGGCGCGATACGCCTCCATTCGCAAGTGCCCGAGCAGGTGATGCCCCAGTCTGCGATCGCGTTCCGCGCGTAGCGCTGCCACGTCTATCGGAGCGACGACGATTTTCTCTCCCGGTCCGGGGTCGGCCTGCGCCAGTATGCGGCCGTCGTAATCGACAATCATGCTGCCGCCCGGCCAGGAGAATGGCGGGTAGTGCTCCGCGGCCGCGCCTTGGTTGGAAGCGACGACGTAGGCCATGTTTTCCAACGCCCGGCAGCGGTTCACCACGGTCCACCAATCCATGGGCGGGGTCGCGCCCCAAGGGTCCATGTACGCCGACACGCGCACCAGCACTTCCGCGCCGTTCAGGGCGAGTTGCCGAATCGCTTCCGGGAAAAGCCAATCGTAGCAGGTGGCCGCGCCGATACGGCCGATTTCAGTGTCTGCGACGGGGAACATCTCGTCCGTGTAACCGGGAATGTCGTGCGGGCTGGCGTGTACTTCCCAGGGGATCCACGGATGCGTCTTGCGATACTTGTAGAGGATGCCGTCGGGACCGATGAGGCAAGTCGTGTTGAAGACGTGGCCGGGATAGCGGTCGTCGCGCTCCAGAAAACTGCCGGTCTGGATATAGGCGCCGTGCTCTTTGGCTTTTATCCAATAGCGCTCGGTGTGCTCATTTGGAATCGGCACGGCAAGCTTGTCAAAGAGTTCCTCCACGGTCGGATAAATCGGCGCAGCGTGGGCGAACTCCGGAAAGGCGAGCAGCTTGACGTCGCCGAACGGAGCATAACCGGTAACCGCGCGGTCGATCATCGCGAGCATGTGCGACACGTGCGGGGCGATGCCGGAGCGGTGCGGCGGATTGGCAAAGTCGGTCTGGCAGGCGGCGGCCCAGTAGCGGACTTGTGTCATGGATGATCCACGCAAGAACAGGAAAAAACACGAAACAATTCGCGGCTGGACGTTATCCTATCAATGATTGCAGTTGCAAGTCGAAGCGTGGGTAAAACGTAAACGATCGATTATCAACAATCGGCATTGGTTCGGAACCTCTAATGAAACACTCGCTCTTCTCTGTTAGTTACGCCGGACTCTGGGGTCAGGATCGCCTCGACCTGGTCGACTTCATCCGCAAAGCCGGGCAGCTTGGTTACACGGGTGTGATGCTCATGGGCAAACGGCCGCACTGGACGCCTCAGGATTGCACCTCGTCGGAGAGAATCGCGACGATTCAAAAGGCGCTGGCGGACGCGAAAACAGAATGCACGGTGATCGGCGCGTATACGGATTTCGCGGGAGGCGGCGCGGCGGAGGTTCCCTGGCTCGACATGCAAATCGGTTCCGTCGAATCGCTCTGCTGGCTGGCGAAGAAACTCAACGCGGGCATCGTTCGTGTCTTCACCGCCTATGAAGCTCCCGGTGCATCGTATCATTCGCTGTGGGATCGCGTCGTGACGGCGTTGCGCGAATGCTGCGATCGCGCCGCAGCTTATGGCGTCACCATTGCGGTCCAAAATCATCACGATCTGGCCGTGCATTCCGATGTCATGCTCGAGCTGTTGTGCGAAGTGGATCGGCCCAATTGCAAGGCGGCCTTCGATGCCTGGTCGCCCACCCTGCGCGGCGAAAACGTGTATCATGCGGCACGCAAACTGGCGCCTTACACCGTCTGCACAACCAACGCCGACTACATTCGCTTGCCGCGGTTTGTGTATCAGCCAAGCGTTGTCAACTACACGGCGCACCCCGACGCCGTGAAGGCCGTGCCGTTTGGGGCAGGTTGCGTCGACTACCCGGCGTTCTTCAGAGGACTGCGCGAGGGCGGCTTTGACGGTGTGGCGACTTTTGAGATGTGTTCCCCTTTGCGCGGCGGCGGCAGTCTCGAAAACTTGGACCGCTGTGCGGCGCAATACCTGAAGTGGATGGCGGACAATGGCTACGCTTGAAATGTCGCCCCTCGCCCTGAGGGAGAGGGGTTGGGGGTGAGGGGGATCATTCTAAATCGAGCCGTGAATCTCGACGCGGCGCGTCTTGCGGCATTCACGGCAAAAGAAATTCACGCGCGTGGAGCCGACGGGGATTTTGGCGGAACTCTTGGAGAGGTCTTCGTAGCCGCACACGTCGCATTTCTTTCGAAAATTGAGGCTGACCCCGTCCTGATTGATCAACACAGCGCCCTTGATGGAAGTGACGCGTCTCTTGCGAAACGTCGCTTGGGGTTGTGACTTCTTTTCGGAAACGTACCGTTGTTTTGGCGCCTCATCGGCAGGCGGCGGCGGCGCGGCTTGATTCTCCGCGGTGTCCACGATGACGCTGTCGGCAAGAGCAGTCCCACCCACATGCGGAGTGCCTTTGTCCCCAGAGGCGACCCCAGATGCCGGGGCGGCGGTGGAGGGCAATTCCGAAAAGAGATTCTTGACGGCGGCGGCCGCCACACGCCGTTCGGTGCCTTCTTGCCAAACAACGTCGGTGGGCAAAATCTCGCCGGCGGCCGCCAATTCGCGCATACGCGCGGCGGAAAATGGACCAAACTCTTGCGCTTCGTGGCCAAAGTAGTATCGAGCAGCCATGCAAGGAGTCTAGCACAATTCCGCGGTGAGGACAACGCGCAGGCGGCGTATCCGCACGCAGGAAGTGAACAAAAATCACTTTTTGCCGATGCAGTATAAATACTCGTTCGAGCGGATGTAAAGCCGGCCGCTACTTACAGCGGGGCTAGCGTTGAAAATGCTCTTGTCGCCCGCAAACTCGTTATGCGCCAACGATTCAAACTTGTCGCCGGCCGCGAGGACGTGGACGCCGTCGGTGCGGGTCAGGGCGAAGATCTTGCCGTCGGCAGCCACGGCGGACACGTATTCGTTGCCGCCGGAGTAGAGGCGTTCGTTATAGACAACCTCGCCGGTGTCGAGCTTGAGGCAATAGGCGTTGCCTGCGACAAAATGTAGCCGATCGCCGCTGACTACGGGAGAAGCGAAGCTCGCGCCCGCCTTTTGCCGCCAAACGACATGAGACTTGGTGACGTCGCCGTTACCACCGGCACGTACGGCAATTGCCGTGGGGGCGCCGTTGGGTCCGCCGCCGCCAATGACATAAACCACACCGTCCTTGGCGACCGGCGTTGAGCAAGTGTAGCCGGCGCCGAAACCGCCAAAGCCCCCACCTCCAAATCCGCCGCCGGCGCCGCCTCCTTTGCCGATTCCTTGACAATGCCAAAGTTCGTTGCCCGTTTCCGGATCATAGCCAACGATCTTTCCCGGCAGACTGAGAATCAACTCGTGAGACTTGCCCGATGTGCGACCTTTCGTTGGCGTCTCGGCAATGAGCGGCGAGGTCCAACAGGGGCTAATGCCTTTCTTGCGCCAGATTTCCTTGCCGGTTTTCTTGTCGAGGCCGACGAGTGCGCCGCTTTCCATGGCCGCATTGACGATCACCAGGTTCTTGTACAGCACGGGACTGGAGGCGGTGCCCCACATGTGTTTGCCCGAGCCGACATCGGCTTGCCAGAGCTTGTTGCCTGCGAGGTCAAAGGCGACGACTCCGGTTTTTCCGAAGAACGCGAAGACCGATTCACCGTCGGTGACCGGGGTGCTCGATGAGTAGCCGTGCTCGAGGATCATGCCGGAGGCCGGCGTTTCCGGTAGCTTGGGCTGTATTTCTTTTTGCCACAAGATTTGTCCTTTATGGCGGTCAAGACAGAGCAGGACAAAACGAAGCTTCATTTGCTCTTGGGCGTCGGCATCGTCGCCTTTGCCGAAGCCGCCTTTGCTGAAGCCGCCTTTGCCCGGTGGCCCTTTGCCGGGAAAGCCCTTGCCGCCCGGGCCTTTGCCTGGAAAACCCTTGCCCGGAAAACCCATGCCGCCTTTGCCTTTGTTGACAGAAGTGCAGTAACCTGAATACGCGGTCACGAAGATTTTGTCGCCGGTGGTGATCGGACTGGAAGTTCCCGGACCCGGCAATTTCAATTTCCAATGGATATTCTCTTTGGTCCACTGCGCGGGCAAGTCCTTGTCGTCGCTGGCGGCACTGCCGTTGGGGCCGCGAAAACCGGGCCAGTCGGCAGCCTGGACGATGCCGACAAAAAGACACGCCGACAGCGGTACGATGATGCGTGCGAATTGCATGAAGACCTCCGGTATCGACAACAACCACCGGGAGGGTATCGCGCGGGCAATTAACAGCTCATGAGGAATCTCAGAGTGAGGAAGCGGACACGCTCAACCGCTTCCTCACGGGCGCGTCCGTGATTTCCTTGTCGGCAGGCCGCGCGACACGCGGTACAATGGCCGTGCCGCCGGCTGCCCTTGTGAGAGCAACTTATGCAACCCACTCGCTGGACAACTTTCTTGCATCCACACGAGGTTTATCGCCTGGAGTACCCGGCGGAATGGGAGCATCTGGAAAAGGAAGAAGCGCGTTCGTGCGGGTTTGGCCCCAAGGAGCGCGACGACGTCGGCTTGTGGATCTCGATCATGCCGTTCAGCGTGGACACGCCGCGCCTGGTGGATGATCTGCCGAAGCTCATGAAACAGTCCCTCGAGAAAACCGAGGCAGGCAATCTGCGCCACGATACGACGCTGCGGCATTACGGGCTCAAAGCGGACATGCTCAAGGACGATCAGGCCGGGCATTACTGGATTCTCGCGGGGGGCGACGTGGTGCTGTTCGCCAGCACGCAAGTGCCGCCCGCCGAGCGCGACGTGTGGAATCCCCTCTTCGACCGCGTCATGGCCAGCCTGCAGATCACGCGCGACGACGAGCTGCTCATGATCCAGTCGGCGACCGAAGCCTTGGAGCTAATGCGCAAGAAGTTCCCCGACGAGGAATTCGAGCTTGAGGAAAAAGGCATTCGCGGCAAAGGCCAGAGGATCAATCTGAACAACTTGTATCGCCAGGTGAAAGCATCGCCCAAGCGCAAGAGCGAACTGGTCAAGAGCTTCATCGACGGCATCACGCAATCGGTGACCGCCGACGTCGGTACGGAGGAGTGGGACGAAGTGAACGGCGTTATTGTGCCCGTGCTCAAGCCGGTGGATTACCTCGTACCGAACACGCCGACCGAGCATCTGCACACGACGGAGTGGCTGGCGGACGTGGTGATTTGTTATGTAATCAAGCGCGAGAAGTTTTACCGGTTTGTCACCGGCTGGGACATTCGCCGCTGGGACATCACCGCCGAACAATTGGAGAAACGGGCGATTGAGAATCTGGCCCGTCTGCCCTGGCCCAACCGCATGGAAGGATCGCGGCAGCGCGACGGCGGCCGGGTGATCGTCATCATGACCAAGGACGATTTGGCGTCGAGCCGGCTCTTGCACCCCGACTTGCACCAGCTATTCTCCGGTCCCCTGGGCAGCCCGTTCTGGGCCGGGGTGCCGGACCGGGCCACGCTGGTGGTGTACTCCGATCGCCGTGCGCTCAAACAGCGCATCGCGCGCACATTGAAAAAAGATCACCACCGCTCCGCCTACCCGGTCACGCCGCGGCCGTTCCTGGTGACGCGGGACGGCATCGC
>JAKEFD010000140.1 GCA_022616245.1 Gemmataceae bacterium | reverse complement strand
GTGGACTCTTGCCTGGCCGGGAGTGAGCGGTGCCATTGTTGGCGCCCGTTCTCCCGCGCAGATCGACGGCTGGATCGACGCTGCTCAACTGATCTTGACGAACGTCGATTTGAAAGAGATTGCCGATGCGATCAGTTCGACCGGGGCCGGCACCGGTCCAACTGAACCCGGCTGACCGTTCGATCACAGGATGCGCATTGGCCGGTCTGGATGTCTGCTGAGGGCTCGCTTTCGTCGCCACACTCGAACGTCTCAAATGGGTCGAACTCGCCCAGGAAAAGGTCGGACGCAAGCCGAAGGCGAAGGAATCAAACTGACCCACTACCGAGAATTCTCAGCCCCTTTTGATTAGGCCCATTTTTCCCATAGCCCATCCATGTAGAAATTATGGGCCCTTTTAAGTACTGCATGCGTTAGCATTGTGGAGTTGGCATGTCCGATACTCTAACTCTATAGTTCAATAGCTTTCACTAAACTGCTCGATCCACGTCGCCATAAGAGATAACGTCCAGTTTTCAGTTGGTGGGCTTAGCGCCAGGGTGAAGTTTTAGGGAATCAAGTCCGCTTCCTTGAGCGGCTCAATGACGCCATTCTGGAGTTTGGCTTTATCAAGGCCGTCAGTCTTTTCGGCTTTCACCGTGACCGTCACCTTGCCGACAAGGTCGGCGAGGTTCGCCATTGCGTTCCATGCGGTGTAAAGCTGACTGCGGTCGGCGCTGAACGTCAGTTCAACTTGCGTTTGCAATGCCGGCGTTCCGACAGGCAAGGGGCCGGGCGTGGATGTGAGCGTCGTGCCGTCCACAATCGGGCCGGGTGTTGACGTTGTTCCCGGCTGCCCGCCTGCATCCGTCGTAATCGATATGGGTTGCGGGATTGCTGATGGCATCATTACGAAACCTGACTCGAGGTCAATCTCGTCCTCGGCAACAACCGTGTCGAAGCGCGCTTTGGCTGGTGTGATTTGATATTTTCCATCGGCGCCAAGCGCGGGCGCCCCGCCGCTTGTGTAGCCGAAGGCGCACTCCTTGACGCCCCGAACGATGGCTTTGCGAATGATGGTGTCGGAGGTCAGGCGCGTAAAACCAAGGAACGAGTAGAAACCGCTCACAACTTCGCCGGTGCCGAGGCCGAGTTTGGCCGGCGTGCCTTCGCCGAGTTTAAAAAACTCGACGATTTTGCTCGGATTGAGGCTGTCAAACACACGCTTCTTCAATTGTGTGATGAGTTCCATTACCCGCTGGTGGATGCGGGCTTCCTTCTTTTCGTTGAGCGTCGTTTGCAGTGGCATCCCGCCGACTTCGACGGACTCAATCACGATGGCAGAGTTTTCCAGCTTGGGTAGCCAGACTTCCGTGTAGAGCTTCAGGAACGCGGATTCCGCTGCGGCCTTTTCCGTCGCTTCGCGTTCACGCAACTGGCCTTTCTGCTCGTTGGTCAGATTGTGCTGCGTCGCCTTGGTCTTAACGCGCTCGATGGAGAGCACATAACGGACGGCGCGGCGCAATGCTTCAATCTGGTCAGACGTGGGCACGGCGAGTGCGAGGCCGTTGCGGAAAAGGCGCGGTTTGTCGCCGTAGTTCTCGAAGATGTCCTTTGCCGCTGCTTGCCTGTCCGACTTGGGTTTCGCGGCGAACTCAAGCGGCATGTAGGCGACAAGGAAGTATGGCTGCTTGTCCGGCACCGCGCCGGAGTTAGCCGGCCAGATTTCAACATTGTGCCCAGCGAGCCGCGCCTCAAGCATCTCTTTTATTTTGCCGCGCACAGCATCTTCATCGCGTGAGACCGCCTCTGCCTCTTGTTCGACAAGAAGTGTTACGTTCGGATCTTTTTTAAAGCAGTAGCGAACGCCGTCGAAATGGAGGTAAAGGCAGTGGTCCTTCAACTGTTTCAGGCACGCTTGAACGGTCGTGCTGTCGAGGTCCGGGCCAACGCAAATCGACATCAAGTCGGTTTCAGTGATGCCTGCCGGCAGAAGCTCAGTCTCGTTCGCCCCTTCGCGGCTGAGTCCGCCAAATGAATACATCAAAATGGCGGTGGCAATCCGCGTGGCCGGGCGCTTTAGCGCCTCGGCGGGGAACTCCTTGGCCCGCTGCTCGTCAATGCGGCGAGCGCGGGCGTTGGCTCCGACAAGATCATGCTCCAAGCACGCCTGGAAGTCGGATTGCTGGCCAACCTCCTTGAAAAAGGCGAGTCGCACTGCCTGGTCGTGAATCGGAACATCGCACGGACCCAATACGGCTCGGCTGGTACCGGCGGCGTGGGCGGTGCGCAAACACACGGCGAGGAAGCGCAACGCACCGCGTGTGCGTTGGAAATCGGGAATGGCTGCCCAGCGTTCGCGCATGAGGTCGATGAGCGCCGGATGGAAGGGATACGCGGCCCGGATGCGCTCGCGCAATTCGATGCCTTCTTGCTCGGCCTGTTGTTGCTCTGCTGGGGTTTTGGCATACGCACGGCGCATTTGCGTGACAACCTCCTGGAATGCGGTCGCGGCCGGCGTCGAGTCCGTTGCGGCGGGCATGTGGCCAAGCAAGCGGCGTTGGATCACGCGGAGCACTTCGTCGCCCTCGACTGGCTCGCGTCGCTGGTCCTTCCGCGCGGCAAGATGGTCGATCGTTTGCAGCAAGTTGATGTAGTCGAGTGATTCGCGCTTGCTCGACTGCAACGAGAACACCAACGCGCTGTTCGGCGTGTTGCCGACGGCCACCGTGAGGCGCTTGAGGAAGTTCAACGTCTCGTCACGCAATGTCGTGTCGTGGATTTTTATTCCGCCGGCGCTGATGAGATATTCGAGGACTTCATCGAGCAGAATCAGGTTGGGCGCGTCGCCAAGCAATTTCATGATGTCATCACCGCCGGGCGCAACGCGGGCCTCGTCGTCCTTGCGAAGAATCTCATAGCCGGCGTTTCCGCAGAGCGACCAGGCGACCCATCCCCAAAGCGTGTTCGCCTTGCCTTTCCCTTCGGGAAAATCCTTGCCGTTGGATGGGCTGAAAAACTGTCCATCGAAGACGGCAGTGTGAACCTTACCGGGATTGGGCAGCGGCTTGCCTTCGGGAATCGCGTCGAGCGCCTTACGGCTGTTGGCCGCGTGGTAGAGCGAAGCGAGCGTGTGTGATTTGCCTCCACCGAATGGCGTTATCAGCTTCATCACGCGATTCCCCGCACCGCCGGACAAGCGCGAAAGCACGTCTTGCAATAGCGAGCGCAAGCCGTTGGTGAGATAGGACGCGCGGAAGAACTGCTCGGGGTCGCGATAGACGGCGGGCACGTTCTTGTTGCCGTCAGCAAGCGGCCCCAAATCGAGGGCGAAGATGTCTTCGGAGAAATCCGGGGACAAAACATCCGGGTGAAGCGAGACGACTTCGACCCACGGCTTGATTGCGTTTGCGCTCATATCAAATCAGTTGCCGTTGTCCGGTCTTCCGGTCGTCCTTCTCCCACGGCGTCAGCGCGGCGCCCTCGACTAGGCTTTGCCAATTGGCCATCAGTTTACCAAGCGCGGACAACTCGGCGGTGGGCGAGATGTCGCCCATTTCGCCGCCTTTGAGGGCGGGGCCGGCGAGCGCCTGCGCCACCAGGCGCAACTGCTCGCGGTTCGGTTGGGCCTTGCTCACAAATGCGGCAAGCTCCGTGGGCCGCTTCTCCATAAGCCAGAGCGTGCGGTGAAGCATGTCAATAAGCGGCGCGGCTTGGCCGTTCTCCGTCGCCAAGCCAAGCTTGTCGTTCTCGCCGCGCTCGGCGTAGTCGCGCAGGTGATACTTGCTTTTCTTTTTCTCGACGAGCGCGTCGTTGCCGCCGGTCAGTCCGTGCTGGCCCTCCAGTTCGACGTGCGTGCCGTTGGCGAAGATGATGGCCTCGCCCGCGTCGAGTTCCGCCGCGCCGTAGGTGTAGCGCCACAAGACGTAGAAGCGCGATGCGGTGTCCAGGCTGGCGAGACTGTATTGACCGCCCTTGCCGCCAACCTCTTTGGAGAGGCGCCCGAGAATGGTTTCGAGCACGACGGTTTCGACTTCGGTGAGGAACCCCTCGGCGGGCACTTCCTCACCATTGGCGTATTCGACGCGGGCGAAGCGGGTGAAAGCGCGCAACCCCGCACCTACGGACGCGATAACCAGGTCGGCGCCTGCGACCCCGGCGTCCCAGAGAGTTTCAACTCGCTCCCGGACAATTTCCTCAAGGTCGTGCCGGACTTGTCCTTCGTAACTGCCCGTGCCGGCAACTTCACCCTTCCGGGCGATGAGCAGAATGCTCGATGCAAGGGCGGCAGACTGCAACGCACGGACCCTACCGGGCCTTTCGGTGTCGAGTGGCCATGCTTCCGTCACTATAAAACCTGTTTTGCGCATTGCTTCAACGACCGTGGACCAGCCCAGTGTTGTTTTGTGCGCGTAGACCATGACAACCTGGCCATTTCTCTTGAGAACGCGGTAGGCCTCGTTCAGCGAGGATGCCATCGTTGCCTCGTAGGCCCTGCTGGCCTTTTCCTTGGATCCGCCGTGTCTGGTCGCATCTGCTACTGCTTCGGACTTTGTCGGTGTGGCCTCTGAGGCGAAATGCTCGGGGTAAAGTCGTCCAATCGTTCGTTTGAGCCAGACATAAAAGAAGTCCGAGATGTGAGCGTATGGGACGTTGTCATAGTACGGCGGATCGGTAATGACTGCGTCGAATGACTCGTTCTGCCATGGCAGAGAAGCGGCGGAACCTCGATGCACCACTGCTTCTTTGCCGCTTCCCGCTTCCGCTTCCAAGACTTTTACGATCCAATCTATTGCGCCGGTTGGTGATCCTGATGCTTCTCCGAAAGGTGCGAGTTCCACGAAGTCCCAAGTCATTGGGAGTCCCTTCTGGGTGAAAGTGCTCTTGATGAACTCACCGCCAGCCTCCCAAACGCAAAGGGAGCTGTCATAATCGGCCTGCCGATCCACTAGCACTGCTAGGTATGTTGCCAAGGCTTTTTTGCGCTCGTCGTCGTAGCCCTCGCGATCGATCTCCTTTTGCGCTGCGTGCACGGCTGCGGACAGGGTTAGGAGGTAGCAAAGCTGCCGATGCATGAAGAGGTCGCCAAACGTCTTCAGGCCGTACAGATGGGTCCAGCAACTATTCTTCGCATCGGTAACAATCGGTTCGTTTGGTGTGGTAATCCCGGTTTCGCTTCGGAGAGTTTGGAGGCGCTTCTCAAGGGCTTCAGAGTTGGGGACGCTTATTGGAACGTCATCGGATGAGAGATAGGTCTTTCCTCTCTCTCCGGGCCTCGTACAAACTACGGCCATCATCTGTTGTGCTATTAGTGCAGCGACGCCCTGACCCTTTACGTAATTGCTGTCCGCCACTGTTCCGCAGAAAGCGCAGGTAGCATTACCGCCTTTCGAAAATGCTCCCGGATCGAATCCCAGACCTTTTTCACTTTGAGCATGCGCAACCTCGAAACGGACGCGGTTGCCTTTCTTGGGTACGACCAGCCGAAGCGCCACGGATCTGCCGTCCTTCTTACAGAGCCAGGTTTGCCTGACGAGCGGCAGTATGGCGCCGCAGCTTGGGTTCTTGCACTTGACAGTGCGCGTCCACAGGTAAGCGATAGGAACTAGATAGCCGGAGGGGACTTCGGCAAGATCTTCGTTCCAAAGCTTCGGCGCGACCTGCCCACGTTGGCCCTTGAATTGTGGGTCGGGAATGAGCGGGTATAGGTCGCCAATCTCGGCCTTGGCGTGCTTCAGCAAGCGCTCGGCCCAGTAACGGAATTCCTGGGCGAGGCCGCCCCATGTGGTCTCGCCGTTGGTATTTTTCGGCCCGGTCATGCCACGGGCCGTGTCTGCTTTGCCGTACTTCTGGGGGTAGACCAGCGTGCAGAGTTGGACAATGTGGGCGACTGGGTTGAGGTCGTTTGCGTAGGCTTCGCAGCCGAGTCTGAGCGCTTCGAGTGGAATCGCACCGCCCCCTGCAAACATATCAAGTACCTTCGGGCGCGGCGAGCGGCCTTCAACAATATCCTCCGTCGTAACCTTCTTGCCTGTCTCGACGGTGAGCCGCTCCGCGTGGGCTTTGAGGATGTGGCACTGCGCTTCGCTAATGACGTGGGGAGAGCCAGGAAATTGGCAGAGCCTGGCGATAAACTTGGCGGCATTTGCGCGCCCAAGCGATACGCGCTTCTCTTCTGGGCCGTTCTTGGCCTGGAAAAGGTCGGCGGGAACAAGCGCACCGTATACGGCCGCTCGGCAGGCCGTGAGAGGTCGCCGCGCCCACCAAAGGTGCAGTGTAGAGATGTGACCCTGGCGTACGGATTTTTCCCGCGACGCCTCAGCGCTAATGGCCTGGATAGGGAGATAATCTTCGATGAGGCGTTTTTCGTCGTTCATAGCTTCAATCCTTTCTGCTTCCCGGCCACTTCTTGAATGGCGTTGGCGGGAATGTCGAAGTAGCGCGCGGCCACGACTTCCTTCTTGGCGTGGTCAAGGTGCTTGGCCGGATTTTGGATGCGGAGCGGTTCGGCGTCGGGCTTGTCGAGCGGGTTCCACACGACGTAGAGCCAATACGTGTCGCCAAGCTGCACCGCTTTATACCATTCGTTGGTCGTCAGCCGGATGTGTTTGCCGCGTCCGCGTCCCTTCACTTCAATGCGGCGGATTCCATGCACCGGATCACGGTAGCCGGTCTGCGCGTCCGCCGGGCCAAGGCTGCGGACATCGAAGCCGATTTTGAGATGGCCGACGCGCTCGGTCTCCCAGCCACGCGCGGTCTCGTAGGCGATGACGACGTTTTCCGCCGCGAGTTCGCTCGCGCGATTCAGTTCGGGGTCGAGGTCGTCGAGCAAGTCGGCGATAGCCGTCTTCGGCGCGTCCGACGCGGGAACGACAACGGCGGTGGCGATGTGACGCACGGGGCCATGACGGGCGATGGCGAGCCGGTCAAGCCCGGCCACGCGTTCCTTCTGCGAGCGGCCAATGTCTGCGAGGTCGTTCTCGGCTCGCTGCCGGGCCAGCGCGACTTCGGGCGAGCCGGCTTCGCGGGCGCGCAAGGCCATCACCCGGTCTTGCGCCGCACGCAATCGCGTGTTGAAGGACTTTTCCAGATACTCACGGCAGACTTGCACGAAATGGCGGCGTTCCTCCTGACACGCCTGGCGACGCTCGCTTTGGTATGTGCTCTTGAGAAAGTCGGCAGCCGTGCCGGGGTCTAGCCGCCCGATTGTTTCCGGCGCAGTCGGATGGGCCGGAAAATCCAAAAGACAATCGGCGGATACCATCGAAAACTTTTCCGGCGTGCCGGGGGTCAGCTCCTCGCGGACGGCGACAAGCTCGCCATAGAGCGTCTGGTTTTCGCCCTTGGTGTTCTGGCCGCGGACGCTGATTTCAAAAAAGTGTATGCGGCAAGGCTTTTCGGCGGCGGCGTCCACGTAAAGGGCGATGCCGCCGATGAGCGGCGCGAGCTTCTCGTTCAGCCGCTCGTCCACGGCGCCGTATAACGGGTTGCCGGGGCCAAGCAAAATGGCGTCGAGGTGCTGATCCTCTTCCAGATCGCTTTTGTGGAAGGTGATTTTGCGATACGTTGTCTCGGGCTTGCCCATGCGCCTGACGGCTTCCAGCCGGTCGGAACGAAGGTCAGCGAGGACGTGCTCAATGCGCCAGAGTCCATCGGCGCGCGGCTCGACCTTCAAACCGATTTCGGCGCACGACTTGACGAACTGTTCCTCGACGTACCGCGGCATGAGGCGTGACTCCTCGGCCTCGACGTTGGCGCGTTGGAAGCCAGAGAAGTCCACGTTCGCGCGGGCCAGCGCGATGCCGGTCGCTTGCTCGTATTCGGTGAGCCGTGCCGGGTCAACATGCTCGATTTTGTCGAGGTATTCCTCAAGGCGGCGCGGGTCGTGGGCCGCTTCGCGCAACATCTCCGGCAAATTGACATCGTTGAGCGAAAGCACTTCGCCGATGACATCGAACACGCGGTCAGCTAGAACCGTGCGCATTTGTTCAAGCTTCTCCAGGAGTCGGGTGAGGATTCTTCCCTCAACAATGTCCTGACCTTCCTCAGACTGTGCCGCGACGAAATTGAAGGCGTGACAGTCGCGCTCTTGCCCGATGCGATGGATGCGGCCAAGCCGTTGCTCCAAACGCGTGGGGTTCCAAGGCAGGTCGTAGTTGATCATCAACCGGCAGAATTGAAGGTTGATGCCTTCGCCCGCTGCTTCGGTGGCGACGCAGACTTGTTTCGCCGTGCGAAAATCCTCTTGGGCGCGCTTGCGCTCGTGCGGATTCATGCCGCCGTGAATCTCCGTCACGGTGTAGCCCCATTTTTCCAGATGGTGGCGCAAGTGTTTCAACGTGTCGCGGTGCTCGGTGAAGATGAGCAGCTTGCCCCGGCCGTCGGTCAGTTCCTTGAACTCGGCGCGCGTGAGGCATACGTGAAGCGCGGAGAGTTTGGAGTCTGCGGCCTGGTCGCGCACGCGGCGGGCGCGGGAAAGCAATTCCTGGAGCGCGGCGATTTCAGAGCGAAGCTGGTCGAGTTCAAGCGCGGCGGTGAACTCGTCGGTAAGGTGGTCGCGCTCGGCTTCGTCGAGGTCGTCCTCGTCCTGCTCGGCGTCGGTCAAGCGGCCTTGCAGTTGAGCAAGGCGGCGGGCGCGTTGCGCGGGCGGCAGCTCTTCCAACTCTGTCAGGAGTGCCTGTTGTTTTTCGAGACGCCGCCGGACGGATTCAAAAATGGCCAGAGTCGAACTGGCCAAGCGGCGTTGCAGGACGGTGCGGATGAGCGCGACGCTCTGCTTTTTTCTGCCGCTGGCCTGGGGCAGGAACTCATTGATGTAAGCTGTGACCGCTTTGTAGAGGTCGTATTCGTCGCGGTTCAATCGGAACGCGATGGTGTGGGCGTGGCGGTCGGGAAACAGCCGCCGACCCTCCATGCCCTTTAGGTCTTCCTTCAACCGACGTAACGCCCACGGGCAATCCGGCCCCAGCCGGAGAATGTCGCGGCGGATTTCGCCGGCCTTGGCTGCGAGCCGATGCGGTTCGGGAAAAAGGTCGGGGTCGAGCAGGCGGATGAAGTGGGCGAAGCGGTCGTCGTCGCCGTGGTGCGGAGTGGCCGTGAGCAAAACGACGTGGCCAGCGGGTTGTGCGGTGAGATGTTCGGCCAGTTGGTATCGCTTGGTCTTCGCCACTTCATCACCGCGCCCGGATGAGCTTTTGGTGTAGGCGCTGCATTTGTGCGCTTCGTCGATGATGACCAAATCCCATCGCTGTTGCCAGACGCGCTCGCGCACGGCGTCTTGTTTGGCGTAGTCAATCGAGGCGATGACCTGGTTGGAACGCTGCCAGGGATTCGTGAGTTGCTGCTGGTCCACCGCTGAAAAAATCATGTCGAACGACTCGCCAAACCAGCGAAGCATTTCGTCCTGCCATTGGATTGTTAGCGGCGAGGGGCAGAGGATGAGGACGCGCTCAATCGCTTCGCGGAGCTTTAGCTCCTTGATGAGCAGCCCGGCCATGATGGTCTTGCCGGCGCCGGGGTCGTCGGCGAGCAGGAAGCGCAGGCGCGGCTGCGGCAGCATCTTGAGGTAAACCGCTTCAATTTGGTGCGGCAGCGTGCGGATTCCCGACATGCTGACGGCAAAATGGCGGTCGTGCGTGTAGGCGAGCCTGATGCGAGCGGATTCGACGAGCAAACGAAGCTGGTCGGCATTGGCTAGAGACGTTTTGGTTTCAGAAGCTGGTGTTGAACCCGCTAACACCTCTGCCTCTTCTGTGGAAATGATTGCTTCGTCAAGAGTTCCGTCAGGCAGGCGAACACGGCACTCAAAGCCCTTGCCAAGCGGACGGGCCGCTTCCAAGATAACAGGAATGTCGAAGTGGCCAGGTAGGCACACCTGCTGTCCAATTGGTAGTCTTATCAGTTCATTTGGCATGACAGGTTTAACACTCAGTGGAGCACGTTGGCAGGCCTGGCACTGCCTTATCCTTTACCCACTCCCGCCATGTACGCTCGCGCTAGCCACCGCGAACTAGAGTTGTTGCGCGCATTGCTTGTGGGTTTTGTCATGCGTGCATTTCACTATTCAGTTCAGCTAGTCTACCAAGATACTAGCAGCCGCCCATGCCTTGTCCTTCAAAGCGGAGCCTGCGCCAAACCAAGAGCTGTCGAGTCCGTCCCCGGCGGACCTAGTTCGTACGTGATCCACATAATAGGTCGCGGCGTTCACAACTCTTCGTAGTTCACGCTCGTCACGCCGAAGTCCGGCTCCCGCTGGAAAGGTGTTCGCACGTAGTGGACGCGGTGCGCCTCTTCATCGATGAACTCGACGATCGCGAGGATAAAGTCTTCCGGCTTGTTAAGCGAATAGAGGATTTCGTTGCGGCTTACAGTAATCGTCGGGGCGCTTGTGACACGACCCTTCACTTCGACGAAGCACAACTTGCCGGTGCCAGGTACCCGGCTCTCAATGTCATAGCCAAGCTTTTCCAGCTCGCGATCGGTTGGTTCGAAGCCAAGACTGCGCTCGATGTCCATAACAACGGCGCGAGCCCGCGCGGCGCTTGCTTGACCGCTTACCGAGCCGAGTGCGGCGGCACCTTCAGGATCCCCGATGCGATCGCGTCGCCCAGGCGTTCAACGCTAGGTTCGCTGCGCCGCCGATGCTCTTTTTGCCGCGCGTGCCCGAGTCGCCTTTGAGAGCGGATGCGCTTTCGTTACCGGGGGCGTTGTGATTGCCGGGGCGTTGCTCCCCCGCACCTGGTACCCCCGCTTTTCCTCACGCTCTATCAGCCTCATCTCCCGAAGCTGCAC
>JAKEFD010000139.1 GCA_022616245.1 Gemmataceae bacterium | reverse complement strand
TGCCACCCGGCTGCGCATTGTCAGTGCCACCCGGAAATTCGACGGTTCTATTTGCTCACGACCCAGATATTGCGGAAGCGCACCGGATCGCCGTGGTTTTGCAAAAACAACGGACCTTTGCCCGGATATTCCGTGTCGGCGCCGCCGGGCGTTTTGTTTTTCAGCTCCAGCTTGTCGTGAATCACTACGCCGTTGAGCTTGATGGTCACTTTGGCCGGGCTGGTTTTTTTACCGTCGGCGTCGAACCTGGCGCCAGTCATCTCGACGTCGTACGTCTGCCATGACAGCGGCGGGTAACACATATTCACAATCGGCTTTGCGATCTGATAAATTCCGCCGCACTCGTTGTCGAGCCCTTCCAGACCGAACGAGTCGAGGATCTGCACCTCGTAGCGGTTTTGCAAATACATGCCGCTGTTGCCACGCGCCTGGCCGCGAGCTTCGGCCATGAACGGTGTTTGAAACTCCAAGTGCAGCGTGAAGTCCTGAAACTCCTCCTTGCTCGTGGTGCCGACGGCGAGGTACTTCTCGTCGACGATCTTGCCGCCGCGCCAGGCATCGACGCTCTTGCCGTCGAAGAGGACCACGGCGCCCGAAGGCGGCTTCATGCCCAGCGTGGGGCTTTTGCGTTCGACCTTTTTGATTTCGAGCCTGGTCTCGCCGCCGCTGTTGACAACTTTGATCACGCCGTCCTTGAGCTCGCCGCGCCCCCCGTCATTCCCCTCGAACACCACGGTGCCCTCTTTCATCTGGCCTTTGAAGGAGTGCTTCTCGTCGTCGCGCGTCCAACCGTCGCCGGGGAGCCCGCCGGTGTAGGCCACGGCTTCAAACTGACCTTTACCCAAAGCAATTACCTGCACGCCCATCTTGCGCTTCTCGCCATCGCGCTCGAACTCGCAGACGTATTCGCCTTGGGCCGCAAAGTCGGGTCCGGCCTTGGCCGGATCGGTGACCGCCGGCCCGGCGGCGCAGGCCAAACCTCCCACTGCGGTCAGACAGAAGAAAGCCAAACAACGCACGCCGTAGCGGATCATGGGAGCCTCCGATGGGGAATCGAGGACGAATAGTGCCAGGTTGGTCAAACCGCTCGCCCATTTTGCTCCGCCGCGCCGCCGCACGCAAGCGGGCGGCAAATAGCAAAACTGCCGCATCCCGCGCAGAAGAATTTTGACAAAGCTCCGATTTCGAGCTAGATATTGTGAGCACCACTTATACCACTTTTAGCAAGCCGACAAAGGCAAACCGGTCGCGAGGCCGGGACGCAAAGCCATGGATCCGCCGCGGCGGACCGCCAGGCTACCGAAGATTGCGACCCCTCTGGAGGTTGCACTGTCGCCTGCTTTGAGCTGACTAAAAGTTACGCCAGCTCATCCAAGTCGTAGTCCCGCGCGAGTGGTCTTGATCTGTGCGCGGGCGAATCGTCACCGGCTTAACATTTCGATCTGCGCAGTCTGCGGACTGGAAGCTTTCCAGTTCACATGCAGCGAAGGTTTCCCTTGCGCGTTCACACGATTGTTGTTGGCGCCCATGCACTGTCACACGTCGAGAACATCTGCGATGGATACGAACGACTCGTTGCAATATGGGCACAGCCAGCTTGCCGTCTGGCAGTTCTTCGAGGGCTACAACCCGCAGGCCGAAGAGTTTCGTCGCCTTTCCGAACATTTCGAGCGGCTTGCGGGGAACACGACCTGGTCGTTCGACGATTTGCTGCAGATCGACCATCAGATCTGCCGGATTCTCGAACGATTAAATCCCGAAACAACCTGATTCGCGCTCACACATCCTCAATCCGCGGCAACACCCACGGCTTGCGGTATTCGGGGCGCGTGAGGAACTGGTTGGCCGCATCGTCGCCGATGACGCGGTAATTCTCGTAATCAAACCGCAGCGTGCGTCCGGCGCGCCAGGCGGCATTCCCCAAATGGCACAACAGGCTCGAAGGATGGCCGATCGTTTCCAAATCTGCCGCCGGTTTCGTCCGGCTGCGCATGCAATCCAGAAAGTTCTGCACGTGCGCCCGGTCGTAGCTTCCTCCTTTTTCCTGCGCGATGATCTCGCCACCCGGCCGCATCGCGCGCCAGCCGCTGTTGCCCAACACCATCCAGCCTTGATCGCCGAAGAGCGCGGCCCCCTCTGCTTCTCCCTCGATGCGCATCGGCGCCCAGATCCGCATCTCGTAAACCAGCATTGCCCCCGGGTAGTTGTAGGTCACCATCATCGTGTCGGGCCATTCCTGTGCGTCGTCGAAATAGAGCTTGCCGCCGCCCGCCGAAACGCTCTCGGGCATCCCCAGCGGCTTTTCACCCTTCGCGGCCACCGCCGTCTCCAACGACCACCGGGCCACGTCCAGCCGGTGGACGCCGTCGTTACCCAGGTCGCCAGTGCCGTAGTCAAAAAACCAGCGCCAGTTGCCGTGGAACCGCATGCGGTTGAACGGCCGCATGGGCGCGGGGCCCAGCCACATGTCGTAGTCCACGGTCTTTGGCGGTTCGCTGTCGGGCGTGCGGGGGATGCTGCCTTGCCGGGAGCTCTCCCAGGCCTTGGCCAGCACCACGCGGCCAAGCTGCCCCGTGCGGATGAACTCCATCGCCTTGAGAAAGTGCGGCCCGCTGCGGCTTTGCGTGCCAAGCTGCACGATGCGGCCGTGCTTCTTCGCTGCCGCGACCATCGTGCGCCCTTCGATCGCGTTGTGCCCGTCGGGCTTTTCGGTATACACGTCCTTGCCCGCCATGCAGGCCAGAATCGTGGGGATGGCGTGCCAATGGTCGGGCGTGCCCAGCACGAGCGCGTCGACTTCCTTATCGTCAATCGCCCGGCGAAAGTCTTTGATCATCTCCGGCCGCCGCTTCGCCACGCGCTCGTTCGACTTGGCCAGCGCGTCGGTTCGCGATCCCAGAATCCGCTCGTCGATGTCGCAGACGTACTTCAGGTCAACTGCGTCAATATCGGCAAACGTATGCAAAAGCCCGTTCCCTCGTCCGCCGACGCCCGCCACGCAGACCGTGATGCGGTCGTTGGCCAGGTTTCTGCCGGCGGCGCGCTTTGCGCCTGCCAAAGCGCCGCTCATTGCCAAACCGGCCACGGCGCCCGATGTCGATTGCAGAAAATTGCGACGGTCCATCGTGTCCGCCTTTCTATTGGAGGCCCAAAGAGCGAGGGAAACGGCCATCAATGCCCGATCTTACCGCCTCATTGCGAGCATGCAAACTATCGACTTGCGCTGAATCCCTCGCGCCCTTTCGGTTTCGCCCATGTTGGCGAAAATGCCATAACGGGCTGCACTTTCTTGTCAGTCGCCGTCATCCCTCGTAGACGAGACCGGCCGCAGGAGTTATCGTTCTAGGCAAGCAGTCGCCGTTTGTGCGACCGCCTCGCAATCGCCGGTCTCATCCTCGCCCATCCAGAACGGTGAAATCATGCTCACTCGAGTTCGCGGTTTCACACTTGTCGAGTTATTGGTCGTGATCGCCATCATCGGCATTCTGGTGGCGCTGTTGTTGCCGGCGGTGCAGGCCGCCCGTGAGGCCGCTCGCCGCACGCAGTGCATCGACAACTTGAAGAACCTCGGCCTGGCCGTTTTGAACTACAACAACGTCCGCAAGACCTTTCCGCCGGGTAAGGTGGTGGACACCAACAACCGCGAGTTCGCAGGCTGGGGCATCGAGATCCTGCCCTATATCGAGGAATCGGCGCTTCACAATCGCTACAACTTCAAGGAGCGGAACAACCATGCTTCCAATACATTTGTCGGACAGACTCCATTGCCGGTCATGAATTGCC
>JAKEFD010000138.1 GCA_022616245.1 Gemmataceae bacterium | reverse complement strand
TCGGCGTCGTCCCGCAGGCCGGCGAGGTCCGGGTTGCGCTGCCAGTGCTGGAGATTGCCGGCAACAGCCTGGGCGGCGGCGGGCTTCGAAGCGAGGGTTTTCGTCCAGTAGTTCAGCTCGGCGCGCAGCCAATCAAGAGCCTGGCGGCGCCAGTGCGACCGCGCCGCGGCATCGGGAGGAGGCTCGTCACGCCCGCAACCGGCGGCAGCCAGCGCCGCCACGCAGGCTGCGTTGTACAGGTGCCGTGCGCTCGTATCTTCCGACAACTTCGGCGCGACACTCAAGGCTTCAGCGCAGAACCGCGCCGCTCTCTCGTAGAGCCCCTTGATGCGGCACAGCCGGGCGTACTCCAAGCGTTCGGCGACAGTCGCAGGCTTCTCCCGGCCGGCGAGGATGTCCGGCAATTTGCGGTCGAGGTCGAGCATGCGCTCGCAAAGAGCTACCCAGTTCTTCGAGGGGTACGGCCAGCGCGGGTTGCGCATACCCAGCGCGTCGCCGCGCTTAAGGCAGGTCAGCGCTTCGGGAAACTCGCCATTGTCCAAGAGGGCCAGCCCAAGGTTGCAGTGCGACTCGGCGTGCTGCGGCGCCAAGCGGACGGACTCGCGCAAGGCGGCGATGCCCTCCGCCAGGCGTCCCACACGCACCAAGGCATTGCCGAGGTTGTAATGCCCGGTGGAATGGGTCGGGTCCAGGCGAACCGCCGTTTGATAGGCAGTCATGCCCTCGTCGTCGCGTCCTTGCCGGAAGCGCAGGTTGCCCAGGTTGAAGTAGGCAAGCGCAAGGTTTGGGTCGCAACGCAGGGCTTCCTCAAGGGCCTCCAATGCTTTTGGCAGGTCCCCTTTATCCAGGTAGGCGTTGCCTAGGTTGTTGTGGGCCATGGCGTAGTCGGGCTTGAGGGCGACGGCCTGTTGGTAGACCGCGATGGCCTCATCCGTGGCGCCGATGTTGGCCAGTGCGTGGCCAAGGTTCAGCCAGGCGCCGGGGCTCTCTTTGCGCAGCGCGGTGGCGATGGCATAGAAGCGAACCTGGTCGTCCCGGCGCGGCGGCTGCACTCGGCCCAGGAATACCGCCAGTTTATGATTGATCCAAAAGTCGTCGGGGTGCCGGCGTTGAGCCCGGCGCAAAAACGCCGCTCCTTCCGCCGGGCTGTCTTGCTCCCCGAGGAAGCTACCCAAGAGAACAAGGATCGGTTTGGGTTGTGCAAGAGCTTCCGCCTGAGCCGCTAATTCTCGAAGCGCCAAAGCATCGTTGTTCACCAGTGCGTTGCGCAGGCGGTTGCGCCACAGATCGGGATCGGCAGCCTTAGCCGCCGCGATAAGCCGCTGCCAGTCCGCAGGCGTCGCGCCTTTTTTCGGATGCTTGCTGCGGACGAAAGCCCAGTGGTCCAGCGCCGTTGCCAATTCGACCGCAATGGGACGGGCGCGGATGCGGGCGGCAGCAGTTTCCGGGTCAAGCGCGTCCACGTCGATACCGTACTCGCGAAAGGCGTCGGCGTAGGCTGGATCGGCGCGCCCTTCGTCGAAGCGGCTGCTTTTGACATCGACTTCTGCCTGCAGATCGCGGACGTCGTCCAGCCGCACCAGCATACTGCGGTCGCGCTCGGCCTCGCGCGCCGGCGGCAGCTCACGCTGCAAGGCGGCGAGCAACGACTCCACTTGCTGCCGAGTGTTCGGCTCCTCCTCACCCGCGTCCAGGGCCGCCTTGGCGCGGGCGGCGGCGGACAGCGCTGCTTCCAACTGCTTCAGGCCGCCGCCCGGCAGACGGGCTTGCTCGCGAAAGGTATTTGCCTGGGCCAGAGCCTGATGGACTTGCGCGTTCGTTTCGGCGATACGATTGGCGCGCTGCCGTTCGGACCAGACCCAGCCGCCCGCTCCTAAGAGCACCAGGCCTGTGAGCGACAGAGCCAGCGCCACCGTCAGCCGGCGCTACTTGCGCTCTTGGGTGGCTTTGGCTCTGGCCGCAACGGCCGCGAATTCCGACTGCCGCAGCCGCTCCTGCACCGAGGCCAGATACGCCGTCATTTCCTGTGCGACGATGCCGCCGTCGCGGGGCCGGTCGTCCGGTATGGGCGCCAGACAGCGAATCGCTAGCGCCACCAAATCGGAGTTAGCGCCGCAGGCACGCAGACGCGCCAGCGCGTCGGCCAGATCGCCTTGGGCCGCTCGTTCCAGAACCGCCCACGTCGCGTCTCCGGTGAACGGCGGCCGGCCGGTAAGGATTTCACAGAGAATGGCACCCAGCCCAAACACGTCACAGCGCTCGTCAACTACTTCGCCGCGCGCCTGTTCCGGCGCCATGTAGGCGGGCGTTCCCATGACCTGGCCCACCAGCGATGCCGCGCGGGACGCGCCATGCCGTGCGGTGCAGACGACGGAGTCCGAGGCGCGGCCGTCGGGATGGGAACGGGCGCCGGCGTCGCGGGTCGGCAGCACTTTGGCCGTCCCCCAGTCCATGACTTGCACTTCGCCAAAAGTCCCAACCATGATATTGGAGGGCTTCAGGTCGCGGTGGATCACGCCGCGTGCGTGGGCATATGCCAGCGTCTGGCAGAGTTGCTCAAAGATTGCGAGGAAGCGCGGCTGCGCTTGCGAAAGGTTGCCCCGTTCGGCCAGCAAGGCGGCCAGCGTACGCCCCTTGATCAGCTTCATCGTGAAGTACGGGCGCTGGTCCGCCAACTCACCTAAAGCGTAGACCGGCACAATGCCCGGATGCTGTAACTGGCCGGCGATCTGGGCCTCGTCGACGAAATGTTGGCGGACTGCCGGATTGCCATGGTGCTCGGGAAGAAGAACTTTGACCGCCAGGTCGCGCCCCAGGTCATAGTCGCGGCCGCGGTGAATGACGCCCATGCCGCCGCGGGCAATCTCGTCAAACAGCCGAAGCCTGTTGGGAGCACCGGCAATCTCCTGCTCCCTTGCCGGCTCGGTCGTTCCCGATTGGCCGCCGCGCCAGCCAATGCACGACGTGTCGGGAGTTTGTAATGGGTTAGTGTCTTTTCCTGGGGGCAAGCCGTTGGCTTGGCCGAATGCGGCCGCAAGACCCGCGTCTAACAGTGCTTCGACGCGATCGTCGGGCGGCGGCACGTCGCCGGGTCGGCGTGCATCCGACATGGCAGACTCCTTAAAAAACGGCGTGGGACAGTTTCAGGTTCGCAGGGCAGGGAGTTTTCGCGCGGCGATTCGACGAAATTAGCCCAACGAGGCCAGCAGCTCGGCGCTTGCCTGTTCGATTTCGGCCAAAGTGCCTGGTTGATGAAAGCCGACGACTTCAAGCAACGCGGCTTTGAATTCCTGCCGGGCGCGCGCGTACTCGTGGTGCAAATCGGCCGGGTCGGCTTGCCAGCGTTGGGCAATTTCCCGGATCGGCAGCCCCTCGTGGAAGCGCAGTCGCAAAAGCTCGACCCGCCGCTGGGCGCCTTCACCCGACTGCGTGGCGCGTTCGGCCTGCCGCTCCGCCGCCTCGCGGATGAGCGACTGCGCCCAGGCGCGTTCGAAAACCTGCGATAGGCTGGCCTCGGTGGTTTCAATGTCGGCTAGGTCGCAACTCGACTCCGGCTGGCGCTCCCGGCCACGCGCCCGAGCTGCTTCGGTGCGCAAAGCCACGTTGCGCAGCACGCCATACAAGAACGGTCGGAAACCGCCGGGCCTATCCCGGTCGACACGCTGCAAAACACCGCCCTGTTTGAAGCACTCGAGGAAGACCTCTTGCACCGCGTCGTCGAGCTCCGCCTTCAGGGGCGAGCCCCTCCACCTTGCCGCCAGATAAGCTTGAAGGACCGGAGCGTATCGGCGCGCGAAGTGTTCGCGATCCTCCGTCTGCCCCGCGGCAGCGCCTTGAATTACGGTCCAGCAAGTCGATACGCCTGATGTCATTCGTCATCGACGCGCGATAGCATTGTCACGTTGAACCCAGCGATTCTGCAACCAGCCGGTTTGATGGTACGCCGCCAGGGGAAACGCGTCAACGCCGCAGGTCGAAAATGAAGAGCATGGAGCCTTAGCGCAAACAAAAAGCCCACGGTCAAGATTGACCGCGGGCCTTGGGGAGAAGTCAAGAGTGCCGCGCCGAATGGAAGCGGGCTTAGCGTTGTGCCGCAAGCGAAATGCTGCTGAAATCCACGCGGATGTTCTCGCCGGCCGTCATCAGCACGCGCCGTGAGTCCGTGATGGTGTCGCCGTCCTGGTCGAGTTCCACCCTCAACATGTAATAATAGCGCTGTCCCGGTTGCAACGCCGGCGTGTTGAACGCGCGCTCGCCGGAGTTCAGCGGGCACGGCACGTTATCGACGTAAAGCCGGGCCTGGGCCGGTAGCGTCACGGTTATACGGGCCGTGTTGCTGGTGGACACCTCTGTCGTGTTCCTTGATTCGAAATTCTGCTGTTGTTGGGGCTGGACCGCACAGCCGCCGCACCCGGCACAGCCGTGGCATCCCGCGCAACCATGACAGGCGACGACGCCATTGCAGCCATGGCAACCCCGGAATCCGGAGCAGGAGCATCCCGAACAGGCGGTGAAGGCACAGCCGCCACAGGCTGTGAACGCGCAGCCTCCACATCCTGAGCAACGCCGGGCGCCATGACAGCCATGATTGAACAGATTGCGAATTATTCCGTGACACCCGTGGCATCCGTGGCATCCGCCGCCGCCATGGCACCGGAACCAATTGCCTTGGGCGTCGCCACCGGCGGTCAACATGGCCGCCATGAGCACGCTGTACATCAATGTTCCCCTTTGCAAATGTGTCCGACGCCTACCTGTCGCTGGGCAGGAGAGACGCTTTATTCATTGATTTGGGTATCTAGATAACAAGGATAAGAAGCGTCAAATTGATAGTCAAAGGCAATATGGTGAAACTCGGTAATATTTGACGAAGCGCTATCCCGCATAATCAGCACATTTTGACGAATTGAACCGCCGCAGCGAATCGACTTTTCACTCTCTCTGGCGTGCATTTCCACAAGTTTAATTAATATAACTAGTTAAGTCGCAATTGGCCGCATTTAGCAGCACCTCTTTTTCCAAATGCGAGATGGAGGTATGCCGATGTCTGTATAATTGAGAAAATGTCGGACTGTGTTATGATAACCAATCTCAAACAGCGAAACCGTCATTACCTGGCTGCGGTCGTCCTGGGGACCGCATTGGCTACGCTGGGCGGCGACAGCGCGTCGGCACAGGAGATCCCCGGACAGGCCATGGCGGACGTGAGCCGGTACTGCACCGCGTGCTGGCGCAACGCGCGTTTGCCGGTGGATCGCTGGGGAGATTGCACGCAGGAGGTGTTTCGCCGGTTGCTCGAACGGCTGGAACCCGCGGCCTGGAACCAGGTGCTGCTGGACGAAAGCGCGGAGCGCCGCGAACTGATGCGGGCCATCGACGCGGTCAAGAAGCGGACGCAACGCGAACGGCGCTGGAGCCCATGCAACGACGCTGTTGCCGACCCGCGCGAAACGCATGAGCGGCAATTGCAAGAGGAGCGCGATGCAGTGCGTCAAGCCGCGGACGCGGTGCTGACGCCGCGCCAGAAACAAATTGTAAACTTGACTTGTGCTGGCTGGTCGGTGGCCGACATGGCGAAAGAGCTCTCGACCAGTCCCGCGCGCGTCAGCGACGAGAAGTACAAGGCCATTCACAAGCTGCGAGCGCATTTTCAAAGCGCGTAATCAATTCTTCGGCAACGGCGGGATCGGCATGGCCGAAGGCGGCATGCCAGGCATTGCGCCAGGCGGCGGCATGCCGCGCATCAAACCGAGGCGTTCACGCACGGACATGATCGACATGGGATCCGCGAGCGGCGCCCACGACGGGGGCAGCATGGTTCCGCGCCAAACCGTCGTCGTCAGCGTCCGGCTGAGTTGTCCCGGATAGATCATGCGAATCGGGCCGGCGGCGCCTTGGGTCCACTGCAGCACAAACGCTTTGAGTGCGTCGGCCTCGGGCCCGTTGTAGTAGGCGATTTGATCGAGAATGCCGCGATACGTGCGAATCGGAGTAATCTTGATCTTCGCGCCGGTATCCAGCACCTCTTCCCACGGAGGATAAGGCCAGTTGCCCCATTGCGCCATGCCCATGGCCAGTTTCTTGAAAGTAAGCGTGCGCTGTTTTTGCATCAAGCGCAAGTTTTCGAGCAACAGCTCGTACACGTCTTCCTGCACGGTGGAAATGCGCCCAAATTCCAGATTGCTCAGCACGACATCGATCCAAATCGGCCAGGCTTCATCATAGAGGCTGAGCGCCCTTTCCGGGTCTTCGAAGCGGCGCTGGTATTCGGCGTCGAAGAACAGCTTGCGGGCATAAACGGTTTCCGGCAAGCGCTCCGCCTCCGCGGTGCGCATTTGACCGTCGTAGTTGGTGGTGTTGCGGTAGGAGGCGCTCCAGTACAGCATCAAGTGGTTGTGTACGCTTTCGCGCATCTTGTCGTTCTGTAAGTCCGCTTGGGAAAGTTGATTGCGGTCGGCAACGTGCGCGCCGTACTTGTCGCGCACGAGCTTGGCCTTGGCCTCCATTTCGGCGCGTTCGGCACGGGTATAGAACAGGCCGTTTTGGCGGCCGTAGTCCATGTACTGTTGATAGGCTCTTTCCCATGCCAGGCCGGAATGATATTTGGGTTCCGTGCCGACGCGGACGTCCTCGGTGCCAAACCAGTCCGTAATAACCCAACCCTCATCGTCGAACCAGCCGTCCAACTGCAGGTTCTCGGCAACATAGGATTGCGCGCGCGCGGGATAGCCGCGAAAAATGGTGATGGACATGTAGCGCGGCACGCGGTGCTTTGTGGAATTGACCGCGGGATCTGTGGACAGATCGCGTGTCGGCGGAGGCAGGGGGATTTGGGAATACTGATACCAGGTGCGCGACACCAGGAACACATCCAAGTTTTCGTTCGTGAGGACCGGACTTTCCGGATTAGGCCAGCTTTCCTCGATGCGCGGCGGCAGCAGCGGGAACTGCTCGCTCGGCTTCTTGAGCGGCGATTGCGTGATTTCCAATCCTCCCGCCGGCGGATCGAAACGCGACGGCACGTCGCGATTGTCCTCCAGGAACTTGACGATCTTATCCGGCGAATTGCCGAACTTGTCGTGGATGCGCTTGATGAGCCGCGGGTACCTCTGGCACAACTCGAAGAATCTGGTTTTGTCGACGGCGCGGCCTCTGGGCGTGGCGATCCAGAGACGAACGGGGTCGCGTTCCAAGGGATCGATCGCGCTCATCTCCAGAAGACAGCGCATGACGTTCTTTTCGTCGCTGGTGCCGATCTTGAGCTGGTAGAAAAACCCCATGCTGTGGCGCATGTCCGGATTGCCCGGAAAGCGCGGCTTCTTGGGGTCCGCGTCCGCGCTGGCCGCATGATTGCGGCGTTCGCCTTCTGCCAGCAGATTCAGACCGCGGCTGACATAGTAGTACTTGTCGCGCGGGCGGTCGCATTCCACGGACACGTTGAACGCCAGATTCCAGCTTTGGAACAGCCAGGGCGTGACGAAATAAGGCTGCAGCTTGGTGATCGAGCGCACCAACAACTCCAGCTCGTTCCATTCGTGCTTTTCCTGCTTCTTGATGGCGGCGTCCCAGAGGAACGTGACAGCCAGCCCGCGCGAACCGGTCAACAGCAGGCGGACGGCGGAGCTGGTCAACTCGACTTCGCCGCGCGCGACCTCGCGCAACAGAAGATTGTTGGCTTGCGGTTCGACGACGAAGCGGCGGTGCAAGAGCGAGACGGTAAACAGCGCCAGAATCAAACCGGTGTAAATGAACTTGCGCACTAAAGCGCGTTGTTGCAAAGAGGCAGCCATAGGTCGTGTCCTTTGTCCTAGCGCGAACGGCGCCCACTAGCGCGGGTTGGCAATCTCCCTGAATTTCATCAAGTAAAACGCCAGGATGCCCCAAGGCAGCAAATAGCCGACGAGCGGTATCAAGTTGTCGGTAAGCAAGACCTGGCCCCAGGAAATATCGAAGCCGTTGGCGACGTACTGGTGCAAGTCGTGGCGGCTGACGTCGGGGATCAAGTTGAGGAAGCGGCGCATCCACCAGCGGTATACGTCGTCGCCGCCTTGGAGCAGGGACGCAGTCGGAGATTGATCCAGCGGCGCTCCCTGCGACGTGCGTGTGAAAACCCGGTAGGCGGATTCGAGCGGGCCGCCGCCGGGCGACTGGCCTTCCGCCAATTGGCGAATGGAATCCTTGAACAGGCCGGCGCCGAACAGGAACACGGTGCACAACCAGCTAATAATGCCGCTCAGGTACGTGCTGCAGCCGATCGCTACGCCCAGCACCAGAAGAACCGTGCACCACATGCCGAGGATGCCTTTGAGGAAGTTGATCCAAAAAGGCTGTTCGGCGGCGAGGATGTACAAATCGCGCCGCGCCACGCCCAGCATTTGCGTCGGGCTGGTGTGGTCCACGCTCACGACCACCCGCATCATGGGCGGCGCTTCCTCGCCGGGCAAGCCTTCGCGCGGACGCTCTTTTTCCAATTCGGCCAGGCGCTCGAACAGGTGGCTGGGCACTCTCAAGGTTTGCGTGTGATAATCGGTGACCTCAAATCCGGGCGCCTCGAACAAGCCGTACTTGCGAACCAGCTCTTCGTCGATGGCCTTCAGTCGCTTTTGTCGCTCCGACGGGTCGGCGATTTGCGTGCTGGCTTTGGTCTGAAGTTGGCTGCGTTCCTCGTACGCCGCTTTTTGCACGCGCTCCAAGTCCGGAATGCTCAAGCGCCCGTCCATGAACACGAACGTGCAGTAAATGCCCTTGTTTTCCTCGCCTTTGTTGAGTCGAAAAATGTCGAAGGTAAACTCAAACGGTACGCTGCGCAGCTTGGGGTCTTCGCTGCTCGTCTCGTCCACGCGCGCCATATCCCTCGGCAAATCGGCAAAGGACCAGATCGCATACTGGCGCGGCATCTTGGCGCTTTCCAGAACGGGCCCGCCGATGTACCAGCGATAGCCCCACTCGCGGCCGACGCTCTCGCCTTCGTACATGCTCTTGGTGCCGGAGAAGGTGAGTTGACCGTAAATCGGCACGCGCGCCTTGTAGCTTTCGCGCGCGGCGTCCGGGTTGACGCCGCGGACCACATAGATCAAGCTCAGGCCGGCCACCGCCGCCAGGCCCACGCTCAGGAGCGTGGCGTAGCCGAGAAACCGTCCCGCGACGATTTCAAACTTTTCCACCGGCTTGGTCACGATCGTGTGAATGGACTGGCTTTTGACGTCGGTCGGGATGCTGAAGGCGCCGAGCAAGCTCGCCGTCATCAAGAACAGCGGCGTCATCGACCAGTACACGACGCGGACATAGTTGCGCACCTGATCTTCCGGCTTGTAGGGCACAAACCAATCCGCAAACAGGAATACGATCGCCATGGCCGCGAAGAGCAGGACGACGCGATTGCGAACTGCTTCTTTGACGCTGAGGCGCGCGATGGCCCAGATGCGGCCCCAGCGTATCCGCATCGCAAACGCGTGCGCGATCGGCCCAACGACCGCCGCCAAGGCAAGCAAGCCGCCAAGGGTCAGCAGCCAATCGCCCGCACTGGCGCGCAGCGCTCCGGCGGTGGTCGGCAGTAGATCATCGACAAACGACATGCCCAGCACTTTGCCGGCGAACAAGAGCACCACGATCAGGTAGCAAACGCCTGCAAGTGCAGCCGGCACGACAAAGGCAGGGTAAGCGGCGAAGGGATTGACGCGGCCGCGATTTTGCACGGTCCAGGAGATGCACCAGAGCGCGACCGCCAGCGCCGCGACGCCGCCGGCGTTTTGCAGCCAACTCTGAACCGCGAGGGGCAGGTCCGCCCAGCTCATCGGGTCGCGTTCCAAGAAGAAAGTCGCAAACATTGCTGCGAAACCTCAAACAATCCCTTGCCGGCGCGTCGGGCTCACAACAACAGAGCCGCGCACGATAGCAAACGGTTCGTGTTATTAGTCCCTCGCTCGCGCGTCGGGCTAGTGTTACATTCCTTCGCTTGCGCGTCAGGCTTGTGTTACATTCCTTCGCTTGCGCGTCAGGCTTGTGTTAACGCGACACGTGTGTCGACGAGTCCTTCACTTCCACCGGCTTGGCTGCCGCTTTTTCCGGCAAATAGCGCCGGCCGGGATGGGCCTTGCTCTGAGCCACGATGCGCAGGAACAGATCTTCCAGCGTGGTCGTCGGGTGGCCGATGAATTCGATGACGCCGCCGTGCTTTGCCAGCACCGACTCCAAATCCTTGCGCAGATCTTCGTTGAGTTGCACGCCGCTGGCCCGCAGTTCCAGGCGCTGCACGTCTTCCAGCAGGCTGCGAACGCTGCCCAACTCCTGAAGCTCGCCCTCGTTCAAGATGGCGACGCGGTCGCAAATGTCTTGCACGTCTTCCAGCCGGTGGCTGCACATGATGATCGTCTTGCCCTGGTTGCGCAGGTTGACGATCAAGTCCTTCATCCAACGCGTGCCCAGAGGGTCCAGGCCGGATGTTGGCTCGTCCAGAATCACCAGCTCCGGATCATTGATGAGTGCCTGGGCCAGGCCGATGCGTTGCCGCATACCTTTGGAGTACTCTTTCAAGATCCGCTTCTTATCGGCGCCAAGATTCACCAGCTCGATCAATTCGGCCGCCTTCTTCCGTCGCGTGGCCGCGTCGAGCTTGAACAGACGGCCATAAAAGTCGAGCGTCTCTTCAGCGTTCAAAAACCGGTAGAGGTACGATTCTTCGGGAAGGTAGCCGATGCGCTCGTTCTTGCGGACCTCGGCAGCGGGCTGGTCGAATACCAGGGCGTCGCCGTCGGTCGGGAACAAGAGGCCCAGAAGGAGCTTGATGGTAGTGGTCTTGCCGGAACCGTTGGGCCCCAGCAAACCAAAGATCTCGCCGCGATAGACTTTCAGGTTCAAGGCCCGCAGGGCGACCTTCTTTTGCCGGCCCCAAAAATCGCGATAAATCTTGGTGAGTTTTCGTGTTTCGACAACGACGTCTTGGTCGGCCATGCGGCCACCTCAGTTGCGTGTAGGAAGAGAATGAGTTCTTTCGGGCTTCCGCTATTCCTTCGCTTGCGCGTCAGGCTTGTATCTGCCACAAGCCTGACGCGCAAGCGAAGGAATTCCTGGTGATTGTACGTTACCCAGGGGAAAAACGTTCGCCAGTTTCGCCGTTTTTCCAGGATGGGATGCATCTTATGATCCGCGGTAGACGGGGCAAGTTGTTAGATCAGAGCCGCGCCCCCGATAGCCGCCGCTTGCGGCTTTGCGCTCGCTGGTTCTGGTTTTCAATTCAGCTCACTACCTGCGAGCGCAAAGCCGCAAGCGGCGTCTTCAGCGAGAATCTGGGTAAGCCGGGACGCAAGATAGCGTTTTGAACGTGGTAGGAGTTGTAAGATGGGCGGACGGCGTGACCGCGACAAAGCCGGCAAGGGAGGTTCAATCGGCAACTGTCGCATTTCCGATGTTTGGGCAAGACCAAGGCCGCCTGCGCTTTGCGGGCTGACTGCGCAATAATCGCGCTTCGCTCGGAAGGAGTCCGCGCATGTTTCCTCGCCGTGTTTGGCTCCCCGGCATCTTGCTTGCCGGTGTCGCGTTGTCCGGCTGCCAGAGCAGCAGTCCCACCTTTTCCCGGCCAGGCGGCTTGCTTGGCTTCGGCTTGACCGAAAACTTCAAGCCGGGCGGCTTTAGGCTCGCCAAGCAGCCCACTCCCAAGCTGCGCCCCGGCACGGAGCTGCAGTGGTCCTTGCAAACCGCCGCCGACAAACCGGGCGTCGTGAAGACCGGCCAGACCACCGTCGGCCCGGACGGCTCTGTCGTTTTCGGGCCCTATGGCACCTTGCAGCTGGGCGGCATGGACTTGGCACAGGCCACGACGGCTGTCGAGAAGCAAATCACGTCTTTTGTCCCGGGCGCTAGGGTTCGGCTGACCGCGACCCTGCCGGTCAGCTCGCAAGACCTGGCCTGGCGTCCCATCGGCGGTTCCCCGATTGCCAAGGGCAGTCCGTTCGCTCCGCGTCCGGACAACGCCAAGAGCGGTCCCTTCGCTCCGCGTTTGGACAACGCCAAGAATGGCCCGTTCGCTCCGCGAATGGACAAGGGTGGTCTATTCGCTCCGCGCGTGGATAAATCAGGTAGCGAACCGCCCAAGCTCCCAGCCGGTAAGATCGTGCCGACCAAGGGCGAAGTCGTGCCGGCCGTGCCGCAGCAAGGCGCGCGGCTGCCGATCATCACCGATCACGACGCACAGAAAAATCCAGTGGTCGGCGTCGGACATCGCCAAGACTGCGTTGAACCCGTTTACCACCAAGCAAGGTCGAAGAACCATTACGGCGCGTTTCTCGCGAAGCCGGTGGAACTGGGCCATCCGCACGGGCGCAAGACGCACGACGGCATGCAATACGCCGCACTCGCGCCGGGTGAGATGAATCCGGTGCAATTGCCGCCCTATATCATCGGGCCGCCCGACGTGCTCAATGTTGAATCGCTCAAGGGTCTCATAACTCAACCGATCAAAGGACCGCACCTTGTTCGACCCGACGGATCGATCGGACTGGGTATCTATGGTTCCGCCCAAGTTGCCGGACTGACCATTGAAGATGCGAAAAAGTCCATCGCCAAAGTGATTGCGGCGAAACTGACTTTGAAACTGGAAGAAGTTTTCGACAACCTGAGCGTGGACGTGCTCGCCTACAACAGCAAGGTGTATTACCTCATCGCTGATGGGGCCGGCTTTCAGCCCGACCAGATCCTGCGTCTGCCGGTCACCGGCAATGAGTTCGTGCTGGACGCCGTCAGCCAAATCCGCGACGGCCTGCCGGTGGTTTCTTCGAAGCAGCATATCTGGGTTGCACGCCGCAATCCCAACGGCGGCTCCGACATGATCCTCCCCGTGGACTGGACCGGCATCACCCAGCGCGGCCACACCGCGACAAACTACCAGCTTTTGCCCGGCGACCGCGTCTATATCCGCGCCGACCGGTGGCGTTCCTTCGATTCGGCCCTGGCCAAGGTGCTGCAACCGTTCGAGCGCCTCCTGGGCATCACACTCTTAGGCAGCCAAACGGCTAACTCGCTCCGCACCGGCCAGACGGGCTTCCGTTAACACTCCTTCGCTTGCGCGTCAGGCTTGTGTTAACACTAGTCCGACGCGCGAGCGAGGGACGCAACTAAACAGTCCGAGCCGCGACCGTGAGGGAGCGGCGAACCCGCGGAGCACCGCTCCCTCACGGTCGCGGCTCGGACTTGAACTCGCATTGCGAGGGCCCCACCGCGTGGTACAATGCGTAAGTGAAACGGATAAGGTGACGACATGAAGAAATGGCTGTTCGCGCTGGCGGGATTGTGGTTTGCCGGCTCTGCGTCCGCTCAGGACTACCGCGCGGGTTACAACCCCTACCGCGGCACCACCCTCAGCCCTTATCTCAACCTTTTGCGCGGCGGCAGCCCGGCGGTGAACTACTACATGAGCGTGGTCCCCGACCGCGAACGCCAGGATATGCCGCTTACCAGCCAAGGGACGTTTCCGCTGGACACGCCGTCACAGCCGCCAATCAGCGAGCATGGCGAATTGCTGCCCATGTTGCCGCAGACC
The DNA here is from genome assembly GCA_022616245.1 of Gemmataceae bacterium. Classification (GTDB taxonomy): domain Bacteria; phylum Planctomycetota; class Planctomycetia; order Gemmatales; family Gemmataceae; genus JAKEFD01. The sequence continues at coordinate 123 of JAKEFD010000138.1, read as the reverse complement.
GGCCATACTGCAAGCTTTCTCTTTTTCGGCGGCTACTACTCGTACAACACGCCGGCCCGCTCCTACTTCCCGCTGACGCCAAGCCGACGCTAACGTTACGCCAGTGTTTACGTTTCGCGCTCG
>JAKEFD010000137.1 GCA_022616245.1 Gemmataceae bacterium | reverse complement strand
CTTGAAGCAGAGGTTAGTACATGGTAACAACTGACACTCCCCCTCCCCCGTCGAGTTGGCCAAATCGGGCATGGTTCACAACCGGGCGGCTTGAGGTGACAATCAGGCGAGCGTAGTGAGAGGGGGGGGTGTCACCGATTTGCACACAAATTGCACAGAAATGCGAGTCGTTGTCGCCCAAGGAGTTACGGCCAGAAGCCTTGTTTCAGTGCAGTTCGCTTCCTCCGCCACCTCTCGCTCTCCTTTGTTACCTCCATTTGAACCATGCCCCAAATCGTGCGCGTCGCTTATTGCAACTTAGTTGTGAATAACGTCTTGTGCTGTGCCAACGATTTGGCCAACTCACCTATGCGAGTTGGTCAAATCGTATCGATGGGAAAGTAACCGCGGAGGCGCGGAGGAACGCAGAGAAAACTAACTCGCCACCCGGTTGCGGCCGTCGTGCTTGGCCTGGTAGAGCCGTTCGTCGGCGCGGCGGATGAGTTCAACAGGCGTGATTTCTTTTTCGCCGCAGGTGGTGGAGACGCCGGCGCTCACGGTGACCGTGTAGCTGCGTTCTTCGTACTTGAAGGGTTGCTCATTGACGACCGCCAGCACACGCCCGGCCAGGCACTCGGCCCCTTCCTTGGTCGTCTCCGGCAAGAGAATGGCGAACTCCTCGCCGCCATAGCGCGCGAGCAGTTCTTCCTTGCGGACGGTGCCTTTGACGCGGCCGGCCAATTCGCGGAGCGTGAAGTCGCCGCCCAGGTGGCCGAGCTCTTCGTTGATGGCTTTGAAGCGGTCGATGTCGATCATGACCAGCGAGAGCGGGCGGTCGTAGCGGCTGGAGCGGGCCAGTTCGCGATCGAGGAATTCGAGGAAATAGCGCTTGTTGTGGATGTCGGTGAGGGCGTCGATGATGGTGAGGCGATAGATTTCTTCGTGATATTCGGCTTCGACGTTGCCGCCGGTGAGGAAGCGATAAATGCAGTTGCCGATGCGGAGATAGTCGCCGTCCTTGAGGCGGCACATGGAAGCGGGCGTGTCGTTGACATAGGTGCCGTTGGTGCTTTGCAGGTCGATGGCGTAGTAGCCGTCCGCGCCGGGTTGGATGCGGGCGTGGCGGCGTGAGACGGAGTGGTCATTGATGCGGACTTCGCAATCGCTGCCGCGCCCGATGACGACGGGGGCGTCGCCGAGCGTGTAGCGCGCACCCATACCCTGCCCGGTGGGATAGATGTGCACCAGGCAGGCGCCGCGATTGGTCATAGAGACCGGTCGCTCGGGCGCCGTAACCCAAGTTTCTGTCACTTTCTCCATCAGGGTCCCCACGCGGAGCGTGGGGTCTACTCTGGAGCGTACTCCACGCGGGGCGTGGGGCCGCTGGACGGTAGGCTGGCGGCAGTTTTCTACACTCCAATGTAGGTTACGTTTGGGCTGAAATCCAGCGAAGTGTTAGCGTTTTGGCGTCACGAACACGTTGACCAGACGCCCTTCCGGCTCGCTCAAATCGACGAGCTGCGGCTCAGTGGTGACGGCGACGCCTTCGTTGCCGGCGGCATCGCGAGCCCGCAAGCGCAAGAAGACTTGCACGGGAAGTTTTTCCGGCAATTGCCAGGAGTGTTTCTGGGTGTTGCCGGCGTTGGCGACGATGACATTCCACGGCCCCTCGCGGCGTTCGGCCCATTCCAAAGTGATCGGAGTCACGGTCAGATTATTGTCGCGGACGGCCCATTTCAAAAGCAGTGCATTGGGGCGGTCCGGGTCAGGCGTCGGCGAAAAAAGCTGCGCCACGGGCTGCGACGTATCGACTTCGATGCGAATTTCCGGGGCGTCGCCGGCGCGGGGCGGCGCTTTGCCCAGACCCGCCGCACTCTTGACCACGAGAGCGAAGCCGTATAGACCGTCGCCGGGCAAGTCGAGCGTGCGTTTGTGCCGGCCGCTCTTGGTCGTGCCCTTGATCTCCGGGTCTTCGGCGAACCGCTCCCAGCTATGGCCGTCGTTTTGCGTCCACCACAGATCGACGCTGCCGACGCCCGAAGGACCGACCTTGGCCAGCTCATATTCAAGCGTCACCTCGGTCTGATTCACGTATTGAACGGTGGGCAATGGTTTCTTCGAAACGGGCGCGATCGGCGGCGTGGACGGCGGATTCGCTCCCGAATCGGCGACCAGCCGGACATTGGGATCGACGGCGCCCTGAGCAGGTGGCGTCCAGCCGTTGCCGACGGGAGGCGGCACTTTGCCATTGGAAGATTCGAACGGTAGGGCGGGCGGCAACGCCCCTTGCTTAGCTATTACCGGGGGCGCAGGCGGCGGAATCTCTGACACCTGGCTGGAAGCGATGGGCGGCGGCGCGATTGACGGCGTCTGCCCAATTGGGCTCGCATTGTAATGCATGGGATTCGGCGACGCTGCGGACACGCCAATGCTGCCGGGGACTTCCGCGGTGGCCGTCGCTTGGTTGCCGGCCTGATCACGAACGGAAAGCCGAACCACCAGCGGGCCCGGCGCACTCGCTTTGAAGCGCGCCTGCCCCGTGAGGCCGGGGGTGGCGGCGATGGCCGTGCCGAAGCTGGAAGGAGCGTCCTTGGTCACATAGTCCAGGCGGAAGTTCTGCCAATCGGGATGTGTTTCCTGGATTTCCCAGGCCAGTGTCACATCGTCGCCGTGCCGTTGCGGAGCGCCCAAGCGCAATGTCGGCTTAACGGTGTCGATGAGGATTTTGAGATCGGGCGGACCTTGCTGCAGATTTTCTGGCTCCTGTTTGCCTTGTCGGTTGATGACCGCGACCCTGAGCCAATAAGCGCCGTCGGCAGGCGCGAAGAAGGTGAAGTCGGTTTTATCGGGCGCGACGGCGGCGACTTGCTGCCAGTTGCGGCCTTGATCGGAAGAGGCAAACAGCATCAGCTCGCGCATTTCGGCGCGGCGGGCGTCTTGAAAGTTGATGGGTATGCGCAATTGCCGCTGATTGGTGTGCATGATGTCGCTCGGCGCGTGGTTGGGCGCTTGCCCGAGCGTCAGACAGAGGCATGTCAACGTCAGCGAGACGGCCGCTATGCTTTTCCCCATTGCCCATTTCCCCCGGTCGTCGCCGATTACCGCACCGTGAGCGCAAGAGAATCGGCGCTAAGGAGAAAATCGGTTTTTCCGGTGGAAAACTTGAAAACTTTTCGCGTTGTCTTGAGAATTCCTAAAGATTCTTGAGAAACTTTGACCCTTAGCTGTTCCCTCGCTCGCGCGTCGGGCTAGTGTTAACAGTCCTCGCTCGCGCGTCGGGCTAGTGTTAACAGTCCCTTGCTCGCGCATCGGGCTAGTGTTAACGTTTCGCGCTCGATGAATCAGACAGAGACTTGTATGCGCCTCGTGATGATGGGTACCGGCAATTTCGCGCAGCCGACGTTCGAGGCGCTGCTCCAAAGTGCGCACTCCGTCGTCGGACTGATCACACAACCGGATCGCGCCGTGGGCAAAGAGCGCGGCAGCACGCGCCAAGCCGGCCGCGGCATGAAAGATCTTGCATCGGAGCGCGGCATCCCCGTGCTGCAACCGGAAAGCATAAACACGCCGGACAGTGTGCAAGCCCTGGCCGGCTTGAAGCCGGACCTGCTCGTCGTGGCCGCCTACGGGCAGATTCTCTCGAAGGATGTGCTCGCGGTTGCACCCCAAGGCGGCATCAACGTGCACGCGTCGTTGTTGCCGAAGTATCGCGGCGCGGCGCCCATCGCCTGGGCCATTTACCACGGCGAAACCCAAACAGGCGTCACCATCATTCGCATGTCGGCTGCGCTTGATGCCGGCGCAATGCTGGCACAGGAAGCCGTCGCGATCGGACCGGAGGAGACGGCCGGCGAATTGGAAGCACGGCTGGCGCCGCTCGGCGCGACGTTGGCTGTGCGCGTTACTGAGCAGATCGAGAATGGAACAGTGCAAGCGATTCCGCAAGATAAGTCGCAGGCAACGAAAGCACCAAAACTGCAAAAGGAGCACGGCCTTATTGACTGGGCGCGACCCGCTGAAGCCGTCTGTAATCAGATTCGAGCCATGCAGCCCTGGCCGACGGCGTACACTTACTTGCACCGGCCGGAGCATGAGCCGTTGCGGCTCATTGTGTTCAAAGCACGCAGCGATGCCTCACGTTTCAGCGCGGCGTTCGATGTGATGGACGAGGCCGGCAACGTGTTGGGCCAATTCCAGCCGGAAGTGGGCACTGTGTCCCGCGGGGTCGGCAACAACCGGCTGCTTGTGCAGACGGGACATGGGCTTGTAGAGATGCTGGAGCTTCAACCCGCCGGCAAAAAGCGCATGGCCGTTTCCGAGTTTCTGCGCGGTCATCCCGTTGTGGCCGGCTGGCGGTTTGGCGCGGAAACGGCCTGATGGGTTTTCCGAAAGGAACTTCTTTCCGGTAGAATACAGGCTGTCGCAATGTCGGAGCAAAGAGGTGGAACATGACGCGCACGCTTACAGCAATGCCGAGTTTTCGCGAGGACGAAGTCCTCATCATCGACGGCATGCCCATCCTGTATGAGGATGAAGAGGAAGACGACATGGGGGAGTCGAACATTCACGTGGGCGCCGATGAGGTCCTCCATGTGTGTTTGTCGAGCCATGTCGCGAAGTATCATGCGCGCGCTCAGGTTTTTTCCAACATGAACCTGTATTACCGAAATGGGCCGCGCTACAAAAAAACCGGCTCGCTTCCTTACATTTCGCCCGACAACATGATCGTCGAACCGTTCCAAAAACTGGAAGGGTTGGTGAAGTCATACACGATCGGGCGGGACGGGCCCGCGCCGCTGACCGTCACCGAAGTGCTGTCCGAACGCTCCGCTCAGCAGCGCGATCTTAAGGAAAAGAAAATCGTCTGCGCCAAACTGGGCATCAAAGAGTACATCCTCGTGGATGAGACGGGCAAATTCCTTGAAGAAATGCTGATGCTGTTTCGCTTGCGACCCGACGGAGAATATCTTTCGCAGTGCGATCTTGACGGCGGCGTCACCAGTGAACTCGGATTCCGGCTTGTCATCGAAGCAGACGGGCTGCGCGTGATCGATGCCGCCACAGGCCACAAGTATGTTCGCCCAATGGAAGCGGAAGGACTTGGGAAGGCCAATGAGTTAGCCGAGAAGGCGTTACAAAAGCTCGCGAAGAAAACGCGTCGATCCGCAAAAGCCCAGCGCCAGACCGAGGCCGAGCTGCAAGCACTGCAGGAAAAAATGAAAGCGATGGAAGAAGAATTGCGCCGACTGCGCGGCCTGCAAAAGAAATCGAATGGATCGAAATGACCAAAAAGCTCTACATCGAAACCGTCGGCTGCCAGATGAACGTGCTCGACAGCGAACTCGTGGTGGGCAGTCTGCGCCGCCACGGGTTTCAGCTCGTGCACGAAGCCGAAGAAGCCGACGTCATCCTCTTCAACACCTGCAGCGTCCGCCAGCACGCCGAGGACAAGGTTTACAGCCAGCTCGGCCGGTTACGGCCGCACAAGAAGCGCTACCCGGACAAGATCATCGGCGTCCTGGGCTGCATGGCGCAGAAGGACCAGACGCTTATCCGCAAACGCGCGCCCTTCGTCGATATCATCTGCGGCACCGGCCAGCTCGCCAAACTCCCCGAGCTGATCGACGAAGTAAAAAAGACCGGCAAGCTGCAATTAGCCCTCAGCCTTGACCGCACCGAAAACCGCCACGAAGTCGAGCGCAGCTTTGAAAGCTACGACCCCATGCGCGATCCGTCGATGCGGCCGACGCCGTTCCAGGCCTACGTCCGCATCATGATCGGCTGCGACAAGTTTTGCACCTACTGCATTGTGCCGACCACGCGCGGGCCGGAGCAGAGCCGGCATCCCGAGCACATCGCCGCGGAGGTGAAACAGCTTGCCGGCGAAGGTTGCAAGGAGATCACGCTCCTCGGCCAGACCGTCAACAGCTACAAGTACGAGCTGGGCGACGGCCGGCG
>JAKEFD010000136.1 GCA_022616245.1 Gemmataceae bacterium | reverse complement strand
GCGGGATGCCGCGCGGGTGCAGCGTGACGGACGATTCTTCGACGCCGCGCCGGCTGCCGAACTTGCCGCGCACGTAGTAGAGCACTTCGTCGGCTTGCACGTTGGAGTGCGCGTAAGGGATCTTGATCGCCTGGGGATGCGTGTCGAGCATGCGCGGCGCGAAGGTGCACACGACAAAGCCGGGCGCGTCGAATGTCTGGTGCACGGGCGGCGGCTGATGCACCGTGCCGGTGATCGGCTCGAAATCGTCCGCGTTGAAGGTAAAGGGATACATCTTGCCGTCCCAGCCGACGACGTCGAAGGGATGCGACGCCATGGTGTAGCGCGTCAAACGCTGTCCGTCCTTGATCAAGACGGCGACCTCTTTTTCCTCATCGACGACGTGAACGTCGCGCGGGCCGTGGAAATCGCGCTCACAATAGGGGGCGCCCATGCGGATTTGGCCGTCGCGATTGATGTACTTCGCTGGGATCTCGATGTTGCCCGCTCCTTCGATCAGCAAAAGGTCGGGCTGATCGCCGGCGTTGAACTCCAGGCGATAGGTAGTGCAGCGCGGAATGACGACGTAATCGAACGGGCGGAACGGCAACAGGCCGAACATCGTGTGCAATATGCCGCTGCCCTTGTGCACGAACCAGACCTCGTCGGCGGTGGCGTTGCGAAACAGCTCCGACTGGCGCTTGGCCGGCCGGCAGCGGGTGAGGGCCACGTCGTCGTTAACCAAGAGCGGCACGCGGCCAGTGACGGTATCGCCCGCACTCGGGATGGCGGCGCTTTTTAGATGATGGTGCCGCAGGGCTTTTTCAGCGACGACTTCGACTGCGATTTCGCCCGCCGGCTCGACCTTTTTCACGCGCGTGGGCGGCCTGAGGTGATAGCAGATGCTGTACGCCCGGCCGAAGCCCGCGAGTGTGACGACTTCTTCGTAATAGATACCTTCGTTCTTGAAGCCTGGCTTCGCGGGATGTGCGATGTGGCGCTTGGGAGGAATGGTACCGCGATGGAGATAAGGTAGCATGTGCCCACCTGCCAATCATTGATTTAAGAGCTGGCGACCAGACACGCGGCATGTCCCAGAATTTGCGACCCCGACTGCAATTCCGTCGCGGTCGGCTGCCAACCGTCTTGCAGCCGTCGTTGCAATAAGTCATCCGGCGTCGGCTTGCGCGGCCAGACAGCAACTGCCGTCAAAGAGCCACATCAAGTGACGCCGAAGACAAGCCAGCGGCCGCCTGGCTCCAGCTCAACTAGGAAATCATGCTCGAACTCGTCTTGCGCGACGATGTCAACGCTGCCGGGCGGAAAGCCGCGCGCTTGCATCCACGCGAGGACGGCATCAAGCCCCAGAAAGCTGCCAATTTCCGCGGCCAGCGCGGGCCAGTCCCTTTTCAGTTCTTCCATGTATTCACTGAGTTCCTTCACAGCGTCCCTCTTGTCGCCTGCTCGCGCTCGATCGCCTCGAAGAGCGCCTTGAAGTTGCCTTTGCCGAAGCTGCGCGAGCCGCGCCGCTGGATCACTTCGAAGAACAGCGTTGGCCGGTCCGCGACGGGTTTCGTGAAAATCTGCAGCATGTAGCCCTCATCGTCGCGGTCTACCAGGATGCCCAATTCGGCGAGTTCTTCCATGTTCTCGCGAATCGCACCGACGCGCTCGGGCAGCGCGTCGTAATAGGTTTGCGGCACGCGCAAAAACGAGACGTCGTTGTGCCGCATCGCCCGTACCGTGTCGACGATGTCGTCCGTGGCCATGGCGATGTGCTGCACCCCGGGCCCGCCGTAAAACTGCAAAAACTCTTCGATTTGCGAGCGCCGCCGGGCTTTCGCAGGCTCGTTGAGCGGAAACTTGATGCGCCCCGTCCCGTTCTGCACCACTTTGGACATTAGCGCGCTGTACTCCGTGCTGATGTCCTTGTCGTCAAAGTGCACGAGCTGATTGAAGTCCAATACGTTCTTGTAAAAACCGACCCAGTGGTCCATCTTGCCTTCCTCGACATTGCCCACGATATGGTCGATTGCTTTTAGGCCGACGGAATGAAATGTGGTCGGACTGTAGCGTTCCGGGTCGAGCGGTTCGAAGCCGGGCGCGAACACGCCCTTGTAGCGGTCGCGGTTGATGAAGCTGTGCCGGGTGTCGCCGTACGTGCGGATGCTCGCCAATTCGAAGACGCCCAGATCGTCCTCGAGGGCGACGGGCTCCTGCACGGGCGTCGCGCCCCGGCGCACGGTCTCGGCGAATACGCCGCGCACGTCGTCCACTTCCAGGGCGATGTCCATGACGCCGTCGCCGTGCTGAACGAGGCGTTGGCGTTCGGGATGGGCATCGGAGAGAGGCGATGTCAACACAAAGGTGATATTGCCCTGGCGCAGCACATAGCCCGCTTCGTGCTTCTGACGGGTTTCGAGGCCGGCGTAAGCGATCACGTCGAAGCCGAACGCGTTACGATAAAAGTACGCCGACTGGCGGGCGTTGCCGACAAAGAAGCGGACATGATCGATGCGCCGCAGGGCGACAAGTTCCTTGGCCATAGGCTCTCCACGCTTACTGATAGATCTTCTTTACTCGATCTTTCTCCAAGCCTTCCCAAAACGCCGCAATAGCTTCCAGCACCTCGCGGCCGCCCTGGAAGAACTTCTGTTTGTCGAAATCAGGATCGAAGTAGACTTCCTCCAATTCCTCCATCGTGTGGCCGGCGTGTTGGCCCTCAACGCGGTTGTGCCAGGTGAAAAACGCGAGCTTGAGGTGCGGCAGCCGTGCCTTTTGAATTTTGAGCAAGCCGTCTTCCAACTCTTGCCAGAAACCGGCGGCGGCCCAATTCTCGACCGCGAAGCTCGCGCCTTCGGCAATTTGCGCGTCTTCCGAACCGTAGAGGCGCGCCAGCTCATCGCAAAAATGCAGCGTGCTGGGCCGGCCATGACGCCGCTTGCCGATGTCCTGGTACTTAAGTCCGACGCCTTCGGCAACGCCAGTCAGCCACTCGAAATGGGCGGCTCGGAACCGGCATACGCCGCCGTCCACGGTGCCTTCGGTGCTGACAAGATCGGGATCGCCTTCGCGGTCCTTGTCGGTGTCGCTCAGGTTAGCGCGGGCCCCGACAGCCGAGCCGGGTTTGCGGTAAATCACACCTAGCTCGTTCATCAAGATCTCGCGGCCGGCGCGCGATTGCTCGATCGTCGGCGAGTTGATCACTTTCAAAAGCGCCGCCACCAGAAACTGGTTGGAGAACACCGAAAACTGGCGGATGAAATGGCGCAATTCCTGGTCGGTCGCCGAACCCTGCTGAAACCAGCGCGTGTATTCGTTGTTCTTGATAATGCGGTGCTGCAAGAAGTAGCGATCTACTTCACCCAGGAAATGGCGAAAGTCCTCGACCTGTTCGGGAGACAGTTCGCCGTGCTGCAGTTTTTCGACAATGCGTGAAGACACGGTCAAAGCAGTGGGATGGGCGGTAAGCGTCGCGGTCATGAGCTGCTCCTCCTGTGCAAGAATGGGCGAGACATGCTGCAAATCGGACTTATTCCATTATACGGCATGTCGCAATGAGGAGCAGAGAAGCCGGCGTGAGACCAGCCGTCAAAAAAAAATGCCCCGGAACGAAAGTTCGCTCCGGGGCAGTTAAAGCTCGAAAGTGTTCAATTGTTGCCTTGCCCCGACACCGGGCGAATCACCGGCGCGCCCGTGACGCCGAGGACGGCGGCGCGCGGCTCGGTCAGGTCGAGGATAATGGGGTTGGCGGTTTCGGCGCGGCCGACGTTGCCGGCCAGGTCGGTGACTTCGACCTTGAAGAAGAAGGTGTGGCCCTGGTCCTTGGGGAAACTCCAGCGAAACATGGCTTCATTCTTCATGTTGCGAGCGACGACTTGCCAGGGGCCGTCGGCGCGGGTGCGGTAGAAGATGGACACCGGCTCCGTGCCCAGGTTCTTGTCGCTGGCGGACCAGCGGATTTCCATCATGCCGCTTTGGGGCGGATCGAGCGGCCGTAGCTGCACGAAGGGACTGGTGGTGTCCACTTCGATGGTGCAGGTCGGCGCTTCGCCTTTGGCCGGCGCCGAGCCGCCGAAGCCGTTGCCGTTGGTGATGGCCAGGCGGATGCCGAACACGCCTTCGCCGGGCAGTTCTAGTTCCACCGGGCTCTTGCGATCAGCGTCTTCCTGGATGCGCTGCCATTGTTGGCCCGCGTCGGATGTCAGATAGACGTCGACCCGGCTGATGCCGCTGGGGCCGACCTGGTCGATGCGATAGTCAAGGACGGCGCGCGTAGTGTTCAGCATTAATCTCCCCGCCGCGGCTGATACCGGAGCGACGTTGGCCGACGTTTCGGGAGTCGTGGGCGGCGCGACCGGGATCGCTGGTCCGCTCGGGACGGGCCCTTGCTCGCGCGTCGCGTTCGTGTTGATAGGAGGCAGCGGCGGAGCGTTGGGCGTCGGCACGGTTCCGGGCTTTTCCATGATCGCTGGGGGCAGCGCCGGCTTGAGCGCCTCGCTCTTGATGAAGTCGGGCAGCTTGCCCGGTTCGATGGGCGGCGCGGGCGGTGTCGGCGCGGGCTTTGATTCCGCGGTGGCGCTCACGGTTCTTACGGCTTGTTCTTTCGCCAAAGACGCGACCAGCATCTCCTTCACGTTCACGTCGCGGCTAGTCACGTTGCCGCATTGGTCGGTGGCGGTCACTTTGACGGGATGCTCGAGTACCTGGCGATCGGTGACTTTGAACAGCATCGGTTCGCCGGCAAGGGGCTCCCAGGTCTTGTCGCCGAGCGGCGTGCGGAACGTGACTTTCAGTCCTTTGGGCTCAAAGTGCGCGTCCTGCACTTGAAAACGAACGCAGAATTCGCCGTCCGCATTGGTCAAGGACTGCGCGTCCACGCTGGGCGCCTGCGAGTCGACGACGACGCGCAAGGCCGGCGGTTCCTTGTTGAGGTCGGCGGGAGTCATCTTGCCCGCTTTGTCCACAGTCGCGAGGTTGAACCAGTATTCGCCGTCGCGTTGAGCGTTGTAGAGGAAGTGCTGGGTGTTAGGCAGTCCGGATTCATGGCGGATCCAGTCGCCGCCATTGACCTTCACGAACAGGCAGACTTCGCGGAGGTTGGTGCGCAAGCCGGCGTCCATTTGCACGGGCAGATGGAACTTCGTGTTCTTGGTGTAAGTGATCTTGGGCAATGCCGGGGCGGGTGTCGCTTGCGCCCAAAGCGCCGCGCCTCCGCCGAGGCCCAGCCACAGCGTCGTCGTTGCCAATGCCGTCCCCAACTGCTTGCGGATCCATTCGCGCATCATGACTGGTTTCCCCCAACCGCGCAGGCGTATCGCCGCCGGCCCTCCCCAGGGACGGCTCCTGTGCCCGCGAGAATACTTGGCAGAAAAGAGGGCGGACTCATATTTTGTCTCAAGTTTTCTGTCAAGCCGAATTTCTGTGGGGCAAACATCGACACTTTCTCATCCGGCTATTCTCAGTGGACGATTTGTCCCTGTAGCGAGTTCAGATTCATGACAGACTAGCGCGACCTATTTGTCGCCGTAAGTCATTTCATTTCAAGGAAGTTGCAAAATAGGTCGCGCGACACACCCACACCGCCCCTCCGGTGGACGAAATGTCGTCCGATCAAACGGCTGTTCGCGCTGAATTTGGGAAAATGCCCAAACATCCCATACCTGCCTGCCCGAACGAGCCACGCGGCAAGCGCTTGGGCAAACACGAGCACTCGCACCAACAAGGGCAAACTCACACGTGGAAGTTAACGGTAGTCCTGCAAATCGATCGCTTGATAGGCGCCGCGGTTGTCGCGGGCCAGGAGTTGCATGGGCATGCCGATGCGGTGTTGATTGGCGAGGGTCAGTTCGACCGTGTGGATGACGGCTCGGCCCCGGTTGGCAAGATTTGTCTGGCGCAGTTGTTCTTGCTTCAAATCGTCGGCGTCGGTGAGGAAGTAAACGACGTCCGGCTGCTGCGCTAGCGCCATTGCCAGCGCCGGGCCGTGGTCCGTGTTTCCTTCCGGCGGCAATGAGTTGAATGCGGTCTCAATCTCATGAATGATTTGCGGCGAGGCCGTCAGCCAACCGCGATGACGCGCGAGCAATAGCCGTGGCCTGGCGTTATAGACAATGACTTGGAACTGCGCCTGCGCGGGCAGTTGCTCGACGCTGCGCACCAACTCCCTTGCCGCGACGACAATTGCCCCGTTCTTGCCCATGCTGCCGGAGCAATCGAGGACGTAGACGATGCGTGAACCGCGCGCCGGTATGCCGAAAAACTTCGCCGTGCCGTCGGCGTGGCCCGCGGCCGCGCTCACGCCAACTTCGCTGTTGGAGCCGCGCCCGCCCGGAGGGGAATTGTCGATTGGCGCGGCTGGACGGGGATCCGATGCGTGTTGCGAAGCCACGGTCATCTGCGCGGCATCCGCGTTCTTGGGAGTTTGCGAGACGGGATGTACTGGTTGTGCAAGGGATTCTGAGTTTTCCGAGTTTGGTATGAAGTGGACTTCGCCTCCGGGCCCGTCGTCGTCCACGAGGCTTATGCCATAGACGCGCGCGGGAGCGGCATCCGCTTGCCATGTGCCATGAAAAGGCAGAAAAGAGAGACCAACAAGCAACCCCGCATGCAAAAGCAGCGACGTAGTTACCGCAAGCGCCCAGTACTTCCTGGATTGGCCTGCCGGTTCCATTTTCGGGAATCCTTTCCCTGAAGTTCTTTTCCCTCATTGGCCGATAGTACCGATGTTGCCAAGGGGTGGTCCGACCCAAATGTGCGGCAGGATGCCGAATACACCCTTGCCGAACATCGTGTATTGAGTTGACCAACCTGAGGAATAGCGGCGCCGCATGGCTGCGGGGCCGCTATTTTTTTTGGGCAGATTTCCTTGGGCTCACTTGTAACAAGTTTCGGCATTCTGAGAAGAGGCAATTCGTGGAACACACAGCGAGATAGTTAGAATAAGACGGAGGATTTCGCGGATCCTGTTTTACGTCATGTCACGACACGTCGCCCGGCTCCATCTCGAATTGTCGGCAGTAAACATCGCTGAGCGTTGTGCACAATCCGCAACGGGCGGAAAGCGCGGGCCATTTCGATAGAATGCTCATTGGTTTATTCCCTAAATTCTCATTGCAAAGGAAACCTTCGTGCCGCGATTTGCTTTTCTCTTTCCTGGCCAAGGCGCTCAAACCGTCGGCATGGGCCAGGAACTCTACACCAGCTTGCCCGCCGCGAAACGACTTTTTGACGTGGCCTACGACGTGCTTGGCTACAGCTTGATCGACGTGTGCACGCAAGGCCCGGCCGAGAAACTCAATAGCACGGCCGTGAGCCAGCCAGCGATCTTTGTGGCCAGCCTGGCCGCGCTGGAAAAACTACGGCACGACGAACCGGACGCGGAAAGCCAATGTGTGGCGGCGGCCGGGCTGAGCCTGGGCGAATACACCGCCCTGGTCTTTGCCGACGCCATGAGTTTCGTGGACGGCCTCAGGCTGGTGCACAAACGCGGCGAGGCCATGCAGGCGGCTGCCGACGCCACGCCGAGCGGCATGGTCAGCGTCCTTGGCCTCGAGCCGGACAAGGTTGTCGAATTATGCGCCAAAGCGAGCACTGCGGGGTTGATACAGATCGCCAACTTGTTGTGTCCGGGCAACATCGTCGTATCGGGAGCAAAGGCGGCTTGCGACGAAGTCGAAAGGCTGGCCCCGGAATTCGGCGCGATGAAGACGATCCGGCTGCCGGTTGCCGGCGCCTTCCATACCGACATCATGAAGCCCGCGGACCAAGCACTGGGGGCGACCCTCGCCGGCACGACGCTGCAAGCGCCGCGCATACCGGTTTGGTCCAATGTGGATGCACAGCCGCACACCGACCCGGAGGAGATCCGCGCTTTGCTGGTTCGCCAGGTGCTCCAGCCGGTCCAGTGGGAACAAACGGCGCGTCAACTTTTGGCGCAAGGCGTCGAGCGGTTTTACGAGATCGGTCCGGGCCGCGTGTTGGCGGGCTTGCTCAAACGGATAGACCGTCAAATCGAGTGCCGGAATGTGTAGCGCAACGATTCCCTAAAATCTCCAAATCCCCCTTTTCTTTTAGGGGTTTGCGGCATAATTTCTCTTTTCGGTGTCGATTCTGTGAGGAGGGTGTAACCGCGCGGTAAAGGCAGAGTGCAAAATCGCTTGCCCCGGCCCCGCGCGGTGTGGTACATAACCCTAAGCAGTTGTGGGGCCTTTTGTTGAGTTCACGGCCTGCTTCAAACTCCGCAGCCAAAAGCTTGCTGCTACAGGTGGCCCGGATATGTAGCCGCGGGCTTGGGTTTGCGGCCACCGCGAACGGAGAATGGGCCGAGTTGAGGAGGAGCCAATGGTCGATCGGGAAAAGATAAAAGAGCGTGTCATTCAAATCGTTTGCGACAATCTCGGCGTAAACAAGGAGCAGGTCACCGAATCGACCTCCTTTACCGAGGATGTCGGCGCCGATTCACTCGATATCGTCGAGCTGGTCATGGAATTGGAAGAAGAATTCGAGATCACCATCCCCGACGAAGAGGCGGAGAAGATCAAGACCGTCGGAGAGGCCATTGACTACATCGTCAAGGAACTGGAGAAGAAATGACGCGGCGCGTCGTCGTCACCGGCATGGGCACGGTCAACCCGCTCGCGCGCGACGTGAAGACCTACTGGTCCGGGTTGCTCGCCGGGCGAAGCGGCATCGATTGGTTGAAAGCCTTCGACACGAGCGCATTCAAAGTCCGATTCGGCGGCGAGGTCAAGGACTGGGTCCCCGAAAAGGTTTTGGATGCGCGGACGGCGCGGCGGATCGACCGCTTCGCGCAATTCGCTTTGGCCGCCGCGATTGAAGCCGTCCACGACGCCGGACTGGACTTTTCCAAGCTCGACCCCTTCCGCTCGGGCGCGATTCTGGGCAGCGGCATCGGCGGACTCACCGAATACGAGGAACAGCATTCGAAGTACTTGCTCGGCGGCGGTCCGGGGCGCATCAGTCCCTTTGTTATCCCCAAGATGATGCCGAATTCCGCGCCGGCCAACATTTCCATCCACTTTGGGTTGTGCGGCACCAACACCGCCGTCTCCACCGCTTGCGCTTCCGCGGCCAACGCCGTCGCCGACGCCTTTCACACCATCCAGCGCGAAGAAGCCGACATCATGATCACCGGCGGCACGGAGGCAGCCATCACGCACATGGGTCTGGGCGGCTTCATTTCCGCCCGCGCACTATCGAACCGCAGCGACAACCCCGCCGCGGCCAGCCGGCCTTTCGATCGCGATCGCGACGGCTTCGTTCTTGCCGAGGGGGCGGGCCTGGTGATCCTCGAGGACTACGAGCACGCCAGGAGACGCGGCGCTCCGATTTACTGCGAGTTTCTGGGCGCGGGCAGCAGCGCCGACGCTTACAACATCACCGCGCCGCATCCCGAAGGAACGGGCGCCATTCGCGCGATGCAGCTCGCGCTCAAGGAAGCGCGCCTCGCCCCCGGCGACATCCAGTATGTCAATGCCCATGGCACCAGCACGGAATTGGGCGATGTGGCCGAAACCGGCGCGCTCAAGCAGGTCTTCGGCGACCACGCCAAGAGGCTCGCTATCAGCAGCACCAAGAGCATGGTCGGACATCTGCTCGGCGCTTCCGGCGGCGTTGAACTGATTGCCGCCATTCTGTCGATCAAGCACGGCGTCATCCACCCGACGATCAACCTCGACAACGCCGATCCCGCCTGCGACCTCGATTACGTGCCCAAAAACGCGCGCGAAACGCGCGTGCGCCGTGCTATCTCCAATAGCTTCGGCTTCGGCGGCCACAATTGCTGCTTGGTGGTTGGGGCAATGATGTAGGACAGGTTTTCAACCTGTCCGGACAGATTGAAAATCTGTCCTACGACCTAAAACCAAAGACGGATCCCGATCATCGGTCCATGCAATTCCACTCGGCCGATGCGCAAGAAATCATAGCCGCCGAAGAACTCCCAGTTCCGCCACAGGACGCCGGCCGACCCGCGTACATGGGCGACGCCGGCATTGCCGACAAAGCCCAGGTCGGCGGAACCGGACAGGACCAAGGGGTGGACCGGGAATACGTCGGCGCCGTAGTGGAAATTGAAGCCGAAGTCCGTGTCGAAACGGTCGAGAAGCCAGCTGAGACCCACGCCGGATCTCATGGCGACGGTTTCGCTTTGGGCCAAGCGGACCAAGAAAGTGCAATCCCCAAAGTGCAGCTCGTCGGTTCGGCCGACATAGCGAGGCAGAAATCAGCGCGGCCCGCACCATGCAACACCCGTCCCTTGCGCATCGGGTTCGATCCGAAGGAGGGTGGGGGAATAGCAAAGCGCCGGCGAATACACAAGGTCATTAGCAGCGCACGGGATAATCGATGCGCGTAGTGTCTGATTCCTGCCAGAAGTACGCCCCGCCGCCAATATGCCGGCCTTCCGGCGCGCAGTCGATGAAGTCCACGCGCACCGTGGTGCCTCCAATGGTAAGGAGGTCACCGTTGTTAACGACGGCGTCATGGTCGCCCGATCCGTCGCTCGCCACGGGTGTCACAGGTTTGCCGTTCACAAAGGTGCCGTTGCGGCTGCCCAGATCCTGCACGCGCAACACCGGCGGATCGAAGAGAATCTGGCAATGGCGCCGCGAAATAAGCTGGTCCTTGGTGGTGCCGGCCAGCTGGATGCAACAATCGGAAGCGCGCCCAACGACGCAACGCACAGGCCCGCAAAAACAAAACTTCCGACCCATGTGTGGCCCAGTCAACACGGTCATGCGAATGGTGGTTGCCATGGTGACCCTCCGATCAAGGTGGGCATTGCAAATGCGAGCGACAAAACAAGTTGTGCAAAATTGAGGCCGAAGACGAAGGATTTTGAGCATGCGTTCGATGCTGGCGCCGTCCGTTTCAGTTTTCGGCTTAACTTGTTGATATTAAATATAGTTGCGAACTTATCGCAACGAAGCCATAATGAGCGCGCGTGGAGCGCAGATGCTTGACGATTGTAAAAGAACCAATCACCTTGCCAAATGAGCATCCACCCGCACTTGCCCAGTCGCACACTGGGCGACGACGCACATGTCTGCTCAATACGAAAAGAAATCTTACTGATTGCAAAAAGCACTTGCCAAGTGTTTTATACATTTGTACACTTTGACAGGCGATCCCTCTTTCACTCTTTCTTGAGGAGTTTTTTCATGGTACGGCACCTGTGCGGCGGCATCGTATTGGGAGTTGTTTTGGCGCTGGTGACTTCTTCCAGCGCAGGCGAAAAGAAAGATCCTTTCGAAATGCTCCAACCTGGACCGGAGCACAAGATAATGGAGAAGATGGCCGGCACCTTCGCCGCCCATTCCAAAGCGTGGTTCGATCCCACGAAGAAGGAGGGGGAAGAATCGACCGGTGTCATGAACCGCAAGCTGATCCTGGGCGGGCGCTTTTTGCAAGAGGCCTTTCAAGGCAAGGTAATGGGCATGCCCTTCGAGGGCGGCGGTCTTTTGGGGTATGACCGCATGAAGAAGACCTATGTGTCGATCTGGGTGGACAGCATGGGCACCGGCATCATGCAGTCGACAGGCTCTTACGACTCCGCGAAAAAGGCGTTCACCTTTCAGAGCGAAGACATCGATCCCTTCTCCGGCCAAAAGACCAAAAGCCGCACCATCATCCGGCTCGTGAGCGATGATGAGGAAGTCATGGAGATGTACTCGCAGCCTTCCGACGCCAGCGCGAAGGAGCGTAAGGTGCTCGAAGTGAACTACAAGCGCAAGAAATAAGACAACAACCCTTGGAGTGCGGCGATCTGACGCCGCTTTCTTTCCTTCTTTCCCTTCGGATCGGCAATTCTTCAATGCAACCCGCCGCGATTGCCGCGCTCGCTGTAAAGGAAAGAAAAAAAAGAAAGCGGCGTCAAACCGCCGCAGTCCAAGAACAATGCATCAAGTTGGACGACGACTTTGTACCGGTCACCGCACTCCCAAGTCTAGAACGCCAACGGCACATCGAACGTGGACGAGATAGCCCGCCAGACCCACCAAGCGCACGAGCGGTATTCGCAGTGAATTTTCACCTGGGCCAGCGTCCCGGGGATGATGGACTCGTCGGGATTGTCGAGCGGAATGCCGACGAGGAAAATCTGACTTTGCGGGATAAGTTGTTTTGACTCGCCGGTCGGTTGAACCGCAAGCGGGCCGCCGCCTTTGCTGGAAAGGCCCAGCGGGATTTCCTTGGCCTCCGAACTCGGTAAATGCTCCAGGGCGACGTGGCCCTGCCAGGTCCCGTCCCCCAGACCTTGGACGCGCACGGTGACGTCCAGATGCTGCGCCGCTCCGACTTTTTTCAAGTTCTGGTGCAATAGCTCAAAGTCGGCCGGCGGAATCGGCGTCAGCACGCGCAGCTTTTTCGGGTTGCCGATGCTGCAAAACGGCGTCCCTTCGTCTTTCTCCCAGCGCTTGCCGACCTCGTCGATGAGCGGCAAGCCCAGGACCACGCCGTCGCGCGGCGCGAACAGCGTGAGCCAGTTGCGTTCTTCGTCCACTTGTTCCAGGACGGTCTTCGCCGCCAGATACTCCGAACGGGCGCTCAGGCGGGCGCTTTCCATTTGTTGTTTTTCCCGAACGTCTCGAGTTTGATCAATCTGCCTGTCGTAGAGCTGGATCACTTTTTCCTTGATCGCCAGCACGCTCTTGGCCTGGCCATGCCGCTTCTCCAGTTCCAGACTGGTGAACTCCGCAAGCACCTTGCCTTTCTTCACCACTTCGCCTTCCTTGACGTGCAGTTTCTGCAGCGTGCCGCCCGTCCGGACGTGCACGTGCGCGAGCTCCGCCGGCTGCACCTGGACCAGGGCCGGCTGGCGGATGCGGGTCACGGGCAACGGCAGGAAGAAAAACGCCAACAGGACGAGAGCGATCAAGGAGCCGGTGATGGTCACGCGCGTCGGTTTCATGTCGGGCAGCCTCCCGCGGCGATGAATGTTCTTTCCCAAGCGATAGAGCGGCCAGCCGAACATCGAAGCGGCGGCCGCGAACGCCAGCATGTTGCTGATGATTTCCAGCTTGTACGGCTTCAGGAAGTTGGCCAAAAACACCAGAATGACAAAGGTCACGACCCATCGATACACCCAGCTCAGGACCGCATAACCAATGAACAGGATGCGCCGCCAGAGCTCCATGTAAGGCTCCGGGTGCACTTCGATTCCCAGGCAATGTTCCATCACCACGCGCTGCAAATAGCGGTTGGAGCGGTCGCGCAGGTTGGGAATCTCCAGCCAATCGGCGAGCACATAGTAGCCGTCGTAGCGCATGAGCGGATTGCCGTTAAAGAGCACGGTGCTGACGCTGCACACGACCATGAGGCTCAGACAGATGCTGTTCAGGAAAGTGCCGACCGGCGAATTCCACCAGATGAAGGTGGCGATGGCGGCGATCATCAGCTCCACGTAGATGCCGGCGCCGGAGATGATGATGCGTTTCCACTTGTTGGGCAACGTCCAGGCGTCGGAAACGTTGCAATACATCGCCGGCGACAA
The DNA here is from genome assembly GCA_022616245.1 of Gemmataceae bacterium. GTDB lineage: Bacteria > Planctomycetota > Planctomycetia > Gemmatales > Gemmataceae > JAKEFD01. The sequence continues at coordinate 1,946 of JAKEFD010000136.1, read as the reverse complement.
ACACAAGAGCAGGAAACCCATTTCGTGCACTTCGCCGCCGAACGCCTTACAGCTCAGACCGTGCCCGAACTCGTGAATGACTTTGACGACGGCCAGCGCGCCCCACAGATACATGATCGTCTTGAAGCTGAAAAACTCGTGGTAGGACGGCAGCCGGCTCAAGAAATACTCGAAGTGCGACAGGACCAAGAAAACGGCGGCGCACATGACGCCGATGCTGAACAGCAAGAACCACATCGAGAACATCCAGCGGAAGTAGGGCAGCATCCGCGTCAGGATCTTCTCCGGGTCGAAGATGGGGATCTTGATGTACAGGATGTTCGTGAAGAGCTGCGTCAGCTCGCGGCGGCGCCGCTTCTTGCGGCGATCGAAAAGCTGTTTGCCCGCTTGCGGCGATTCATTCTGCACCAGGCCCGCGGTCAAGAGCTGCTGGCCGAAATGTTCCAGATCCTCGAGCGTCAACCGCTCGGGCCGAAAACGGCGCTCGAATTCCTTCTGCGATTGGTCGAGCGTGTGATGCCCGTCCATGAGCTGGAGCAGAAAGTACTCCTGCTCCTTGAAGCGATAATAGCGCAGACTGACCGGGTCCTTCACCACATAGTACGTCCGGCCCTCGTACTTCTGCGGGGTGATGGACAAATCGCCGCGCCGGCGCAGGCGTACATATTTGCGGCGTTCAAGATCAGAAACTGGCGCGTCGGCGGGCATACTCACTCAATAACAATGGTCACGGGTCTACCAGGAATGAGCCGCCCCTTGGGGTACAGAGCGGTAACCGGGTTGGGGACTTCGACGCCGATGCGGACCTGGCGGGTGCTGGGGTCTTGGCCGGCTTGAATGACTTTGACCCGCACGTCGCGAATCGGGTGGGTGTGCACTTCTTCCTTGGTCGGGACCGGCCACATGTAGACTAGACCCTCTTTCGTGCCGGACACGGCGAAAGAGGCATTGGAACTTAGGCCAGCCCAAGGCGAAAAGGCGGCGCAGGTGACGGCCGCGCCTTCCGGCGGAACCAGCTGGCGGATTTCATAGCCGCGCTCGGTTTCGTTCGGGGCGCGCCACATTTGCAATCGGCCTTGCGCGGCGCCCGCGGTCAGCATCAAGGAAGCGTCCGGCGAAAACACCGCCAGCGTTTCGAACGGAATGGCCCCACCCGGATTCTGCAGCGTGGTGACCAGCTTGCCGTCGTCAACGGCGCGGATTTGCAGGATCTTGCCGTGATCGAAGAGCATCCAGCGGCCGTCTTGGGAGACGCCGAGCTGCGGGACGTTTCCGGATCGGCCCGAGCGCTCGATTTCCGGGACGGCGCCTTTTTCTTTTAGGGCCCACACGCGCAGGCTGTTGTCGCGCGCCGCCGACACCAAACGCGCTTGCGGCGTGATCGCCAGCGCGGTGATCATGCCTTGATGTGCGCTGTCGAATTCGTATAGCCCCAAGCCGGCTTCAACGTCCCATATCCTGATGGAGCCGTCCGCCGCGCCGGAGGCGAAAAACTTGCCGTCGGGGCTGAACGCCAGCGCGGTAATGGCTTCACGATGCGCGTCTTTCAGCTCCTTGACGAGCTTCTTTTCCGGCGCTTCGAGGTCGTAAAGACGCACGCTGCCGTCGGAGCAACCGGTGAGCAACAAGTTGCGCGCGGCGCCGCGGCCGGTGACGGCCAGCGCCCGGACCGGAGCGGCATGGACAAATTCATGCAGCGGCTGGCGGGAAAAGCGCTGCCAGACGCAAACTGTCTTGTCCTCGCTGGCGGAGATGATGAGCGGCTCTTTGGGATCCTTGGTGACGGCGACGGCGGTGATCGGCGCGACGTGGTTGGGGAACTTCCAGATTTCGCCGGTTTCCTGCGACGGCTCGATGGTCACGCGCATGTCGCCCTTGATACGGTGCATGTATTGCACGTCCACGAGCGCCTCAGCCATGAGGCGGTCGAGGCTGAAAAGCTGCAT
>JAKEFD010000135.1 GCA_022616245.1 Gemmataceae bacterium | reverse complement strand
ACGCCCTTGTGGTCGATCACGTAAAAGGTCGGCGTGGCGGCGTTCCATTGGGCGCTGATCGCGCCTTTGTCCGCGAATGTCCGCCATGTCAACTTCTCTTTGTCCATCACTTTTTTCAGGGTCTTCGGCTCGTGGCCGGCAACATTGACGCCGATCAAGGCGAAGGGCTTCTTTGCAAATTCCTTGACGAGCGACCGCTCGTGGGGCCATTGCGCCCGTCAGTTGAGTCAGTGTTCCTGCCAGAAGTCGAGCAGCACGACTTTGCCGCGATAGTCGCTCAGCTTGAATTGCTTGTCGTCCTGGTCCGGTCCTTCGATGTCCGGGGCAACTTTGCCGACAGCCAGGTGGCGCATCTCGAACAGGTCCGCCCGGGCGCGTTCACCCACCGTGCCGCCGAACGGGAGCTTGACGTCGGCGTATTTCGCGACGGCCAATTCGAGCAGCCTTTCGATTTCATGCGCGTGCTTGTCGCGCGGTGTCCGCCGCAACTCCTCGATGTACTCTTTGCCGACAAGTTCGTGGTAACGCGGGGCGATTTCCGGCCGGTCCTTTATCACGTCGAGTTTCTGCAATCGGTTTTGTTGAAACTGGGCCAACACCAGACAAGCAATCCCCTGTATTTGCTTGTGCGGATTTGCCTCGAGCACTTTGTAAAGACACGTCTCATACTCCTTGCGCATGCCATAGCGCATCCGCTCGCAGACCAGGTCGGCTTTGTCGCTCTTCAGGTGATCGCGCAACAAGAGCGCGACCGCTCTGCCCGCCGCGCTGTCCTTGGCCGGCGCTGGAAAGGCCGTCTGGTTCATCTCCCAGGAGGTCTGCGTCAGAGAATCCACTGCGTTCAGTGTCCGGACCGCCTCACGCAGAACTTCGAGAGTTATCGGGTCCTTGGGATGCTTCTCGGCCAGCTCCACGAAACGTAGCGCAAACGGGTCCAATCGCTCCACCGCCGCCTTGCGCTCGGCGTCGGTGGTGGCCGCACGGAAATCGAGGCTGGCGGTTCCGTATTCCTTGAGGATCGATTTGAACTGCTGCGCGGGCGTAGGCTGGGCTTGGCTTGCGCTCAGCGCCAGAGCCAAACCGAGCAGAATTAGTGGAATGCCACTTGCGGAAGCAAGAGACTGAATGCAATTCATGGATTGGCCCTTGAGATCTCGACCCGCCGCCGAGCTCTAACGCGGCCCCCTTTTCGCCGGGCCGGCTGCGAAAAAGCGGTAGCGCCGCTCCGACGAAGTGTCTTCGCTGTAAACTGCGCCGGACTTGTCCCGCTTCAGCGTCCAGCGGTGCCCTGACGTCGTGTTCAGGCCGACCTCACTGCCGGAGGATTGCACGATGGTGAAATCGAGCGTGTTGCCGGAGACGCTTGGATTCTCCCCGACGACGGCGACGTGGCTGCAATTCGGTTTGGGACTCTTGGGAAGAGTTTTGTAGAAGATGATGATGTCGCCGCACTCGATGTCGTCAAAGCTCTTGCGCGGGTTCTTGTCGAAAAGTATCGTGTCCAGGTTATCCGGCACGAGGCCGCAATAGTTTCCCACAAAGCCATTGCAGTCCAGGCCGAGGTTGCTGTAACAATACGATTGGGCTTTCTCCCAACTTGTGTGACCGAAGCGCGAAGCAAGCCAAAGCACGTCCCGGATCTCGCCGGGCGAGCCCTTACCGTCGAAGCAGCGCTTGATGCCCATACGCTCCAGGTACATGCCGCCGAGCATGAACGTCAACGGTACGCCCTTCCTCGTCTTCAACTCCGCCGCGATGGCCGACATGATCTTGGAGTAGGCGGCCTGGGCGCGCTTGGCACGCTCGGGCGCCTTGGCTCGTGTTTTGGCATCAGCGGAGTAAATGGCGCCTGCGTTCAGATATCGATCGATACTGACGTCGCAAATGGAAAAGTCCTCCAATAGCGCTCTTAAGTTCAAGTAGCGACTTGCGTACTCCTCGGGCGACATGATGGGCTCCGTTCAGATTCCCCTCGCCCTCGGGAGAAGGCTTGGGGAGAGGGCTGGGGTCCGAAAACTTATGTTTACTGTATGAGCTAGCCGGCTTCTAGCACTTCGCCGATTTGCGTTTCTTGCCGAGAGCGCCGCGTTCTTTGACTTTTTCAATGTATTCGCGGGCGTTCGGCAGCTTGCAGTCGCCGACCAGCTCCACGTGCACGGCGCCAATCTTGTCCGCAGTCAGCAGGGCTGCCTCCGTCAACGTTTTGACGTAAGTGCCGACGGCTATGACGAAGCCGTTCATGAGATAGCGGACGCGGTTGGGGGCATTGTGGATTGTCTTCCGTACGCGCTCGAGAAGCTTTTTCAGCTCGGCAATGTCCAGGTCCGCATCCTCTTTGATCGCCACCAGGCTGGACAGCGTGGCCCAGCCCGCTGCGACCGCATCCTCCTTCTTCGAGTCGATCCACTTGAGCGCCAGTTCGCGGCCGTGGGGACTGCCCGACGCGACCCAGGGGACCGTGAATTCGCTGAGCATGGACCAATTTGCCTTTTCCAGCCAGCGCTCCAGGTCCTTTTTGGTCATGCGCATGTCGTCGGCGATCAGGCCGGCGAGGTATTGGGCGTCGCCGATGCCGGTGTCGTAGAGGTCGAGCGCGAGCCGGTAGTCCTTCTTGACGCGCTTTTGGATGTTCTTCATGTCCCCGATCTTGACGCCAAAGAACGGCTCCCTGGCGCCGTGCGTCAACATGGTTTTCTTGTACCCGTCGTTGCCAAGCGTCTTGAGTTCTTCAACGATTTCTTGCGCGGTCATGGACGAGACTCCTCATGGCTAGTTGCAAACCGCAAATATCTTACAGAGTCGTTCGCCATGCTTGCAAGATTCTAATCCACACCTTCTCGCGCAAAGGCGCAAAGACGCAAAGATTGACTGTTGGAGTCTTCCTTTGCGTCTTTGCGCGGGATTCTACTTCTACTTCTTCGAAAGCCCCTGCGCGGTTCCAACGAGGCGCAAGAATTCCGCACGGCTGCCGTTGGGATCAAACTCCATTGCCGATCCGGCCAGGTCTCGCACCATGTCGAAAGTAGCGTTGCCTTTATGCGGCGAGTCGCGCAGCAGCATGCCGAAGGCCGCGACGGCAGCGCTGAATCGGAAGTCGCTTGAGGCATCGGTGACGGAACGCATACTGTTTCGAAGCGGCTGTGCAAGCAAACTGCTCACTCTTCCTTCCGGAGGAATGTAGCGCACTTTGACGGTCAACAGTTCCGGAGTGTCGGCATTGACAGTTGGCGCCGGCGTTTTCTGATAGCGCAATGGATCGATCTTTGCAGCATGGAGTTTCACGCCCGGCGGCACAATCTCATAAAGGGCGGTGACCGCGTGCCCTGCGCCCATGTCGCCGGCGTCCTTGCCATCGTCGTTGAAGTCCTGGTCCTTGAGCAATCGGTTTTCGTAGCCGATCAAACGATACGCTTGCACCCAGGCGGGATTGAATTCGACTTGCACCTTCACGTCGCGGGCGATGGGGACGAGATTGGCGACGTCGTCTACGAACACTTTGCGCGCTTCGGCGAGGGAATCGATATAAGCGTATTGGCCGTTGCCGTGGCGCGCAAGGCTTTCGAGCGTGCCGTCTTTGACGTTGCCCATGCCGAAGCCCAAAAGCGAAAGATAGACGCCGGTTTTGCGTTTTTCCTCGATAAGCCGCACCAGCTCGCCTTGGCTGGTGACGCCGACGTTGAAGTCGCCGTCGGTGCCGAGGATCACGCGGTTGGCGCCGCCGGGGATGAAGCTGTCCTGGGCGAGGCGATAGGCGAGGACGATGCCTTCGCCGCCGTTGGTCGAGCCGCCGGCGTGAAGACGGTCGATGGCCGACAGGATGAGGTCCTTGCGCTGGCCCGGCGTGCTGGGCAGTACCAGACCCGCGGTGCCCGCGTAAGCGACGATGGCGACGCGGTCGCGGTGGTTGAGCTTTTCGACCAGAAGGCGCAAGCCTTGCTGCAATAGCGGCAGGCGGTTGGGGGCATTCATCGAGCCGGAGGTATCCAAGAGGAAGACGAGGTTGCGCGGCGGCATGTGTTCCTCGTCGATGTGTTTGCCTTGCAGGCCGATGCGCACGAGCTGATGTTGCGGATTCCAAGGGCACTTGGCCACTTCGCTGTGGACGGCCAACGGATGCTCGCCGCGCGGCTGTGAATACTCGTAGCGAAAGTAGTTGACGAGTTCTTCGATGCGAACGGCGTCCTTGGGCGGCAGCCGGCCGATGTCGAGGAAGCGGCGGACGTTGCTGTAGGAAGCGGTGTCCACGTCGATGGAAAACGTGGACAGGGGATGGTTGGCGGCGAGGAGGAAAGCGTTGTCGAAGATGCGCTCATAGGATTCGCCGGCCGGATCCTCTTGCTGCCAAGTCGCTTTGTCTTCATCTGCTTCGGCTTGGAAGGCGATGTTCGAGAGATTGCGCGGCTTTTCGCTGCGCTTCTTGTTGCATCCGCATCCTGTCGTAGCGATGAGAAATAGACAAAAGGCCCAACACACCAGCGCGCACCGCAAGCGCAGAGGAACAGAACGCATGGCTCACCTCACGGCAAGAGGACAGGAAGTGGTTACTCGAAAGTCCGGTTATCGAGTGGCATGCAGGCCACCCAATGCATGATCCGCCGCCGCGGCGAATATTCCCGCAATGAAAAAGCTTGTCTTTGGTTGTCGGCGCGGCATAATGCGCTATCACTTTCGTCGCATTTGTTTCTAACCACGGATTACACGGATAGCACGGATATAGACTTGGACTGACTTCCTTATCCGTGCTAATCCGTGTCATCCGTGGTTGAGATTTCCTCACAACTCCGAGGGTGCAACCATGCGCGACTTCGCCATCCACGTGACACATCGACCGGGAGAATTGGGACGCTTGGCCAACGTGCTGGCCAAGGCGAGCGTGAACATCAAATCGGTGGCCGGCGTGAACTTCGGCACAACTGGCGTGGTGCGGATCATCGCCGACGACGTCGAAGCGGCCCGCAACGCGCTCACGCAGGCCAATATTCGCTTCGAGGAAAACGAAATCGTCTCGGTCCTCCTGGAGAATAGCGCCGGCGAACTGGCCAACGTTGCCGACAAGCTGTCCAACGCCGGCATCAATCTCCAAGCCGTCTACCTGACCGGCATCGACGGCAACCTGGTGGAATTGGCGCTCATACCGGACGACGTCAAGAAGGCGAAGAAGGTACTGGAGTAGAACCATGCGACGACTGTTGGCGTGGGCGACCTTCGTGGCCGTCTATGTCTTGGTGCGGTTCGTGGCCGACACCTGGGCCTGCTGCACGGCGTTTCGACATGACGGTTGACGATTGGTAACAGACGGGGGGGGTGTGGGTGTGTCGCGCAACCAAACCCACAACTTCCTTGCCCTGAAACAAGTTACGGTAACGGAAAGGTTGCGCGTGTCTGTTATGAATCTGGTCACTCGGCTTGGGCCAGGTGTCAACAGGGAGAATGCTTGCGGACGTATGCATGGCTATCGCGCCGGTAGTCCCCACAGCCGCACCGTGCGATCCAGGCTGCCCGAAACGGCACGGCGGCCGTCGGCGGAAAACGCCACGCAAGTGACTGTGTCGGTGTGGCCAGTCAACTTGTGCAGTTCTTTGCCGGTGGCCAGGTCCCAATAGCGGATGGTCTTGTCGTCGCCGCCGGTCAAAAGACGCCGGCCATCCGGTGAGATCGCCATGCCGGGCACGGGGCCGGTGTGGCCTTCGAATTTGCGCGCTTCCTTGCCCGTGGAAATGTCCCAGACGTGAATCACGCCGTCGCCGCTCGATAAGACAAAACGGCCATCGTGGCTGAAGGCGACATTGGTGACTGCGTTCAGATGCCCCTCGAAAAGCTTGACCTGATTGCCCGTGGTGAAATCGTAAACGCGCACGGTCTTGTCCACGCTGCCTGAGGCGATCTGCCGGCCATCGGGCGCGAACGCCACGCAGTAGACAAAGCCGGTGTGCCCCGGAAAACGCTTCATCTCGTCGCCGCTCGACACGTTCCACTGATAGACATTTTGGTCGTCGCTCGCTGTCAAAAGGATGTTGCCGTCGCGGCTCAGGGCCAGGCCGTTGAGGTCAAGCCGATGCGTGAAGCGTTTGACTTCGTTGCCGTTCTGAATGTCCCAAAGCCGGGCCGAGGCGTCCCAACTGGCGGAAAAGACCTGGCGATTGTTGGGATGAAAGAGCACCGACCAGACTTGCTTGGTATGGCCGCGGAAAAGTTTTTCTTCCTTGCCGGTCGCCAGATTCCAGACACGCACGGATTGATCGACACTGCCCGAGACTGCGTAACGGCCGTCGCTGGACAGAGCCACGCTTTTCACCTCGTCGGTGTGACCCTCGAACTTCTTGAGTTCGCCCACGGGCCCAACCGGTCCGTCCGCGGCCTGGCCGGCAAGCCGCGCCGCGACCACGTCCATTCTCTTGAGCGCTTTGGTCCGTGAGAGGCCCGTCACATTGGGCAGCGCCTTTTCGTACCAGTGCATGGCCCGGCGCTCCAGGTGCAACTTGGCCGGGTCCTTCTCAGACTTCGCCAAATCCCACCAGCCGTCGGCCAAAGCAAGCTGAGCCTTGGGTTCCTCGGGCTTGGTCAAATCCTGAGTGGCCAGCGCCTTTAGTTTTTCGTCGCTGCCCAGGGAGAGCATCTTGAGGGCCCTCTCCCACCGGCCTTTTAGAAGCGCGTAGTATTTGCCAAGTTCCAGGTTGGCCTCGGTGTCGTTGGGATTGGCCTTGAGCCGATCGATGAACCCTTGCAAGCGCGCGAAGCCCTTTTGCACGACGCGGATTTCGTCGTTGCGCTTTTGCACCGCGGTCACGAGATTGACTTCGCGGGCCTTGCGGGCGGCGGATTCGGCCACTTTGCCCAAAGTGAGAGCCGCTTCGTAGTTGTCGGCGTCGACGGCGTCCGCCATCAGGGGCAATAGCAATTCGACGAGCGCCTTGCCGGCTTCCTTCGTGGGCGCGTTTTCGGCGACGACTTCCAAGGTCTTCGCTTTGAGGTCGAACGTATTCACCTCGAAATCGCGATTCAATTCTTCAATCGTGGACAACGCCAGCACGGCGTCGCCCGCCTTCGCCGCCAGATCGCGGGCTTCTTGATAGAGAACGTAGCGATTGGAAAAATCGTCGCGGCTTTCCTTGCCCTGTTGCAACAAGTTCTGTGCAAGTTTCGCTCTCGCCTCGAGAGTGGTGGCAGTGGCGTAGTCGTCTTTGAAAATGTCGCGCACCAACTCGAGCGATTTGGCCTGAGCCGCCTTGTCGGGAATAGCGTGTTTCTTTGTATCCTGCGGCGCCTGGCTCAAGGCCAAACCAGAAAGGCCCAAGATCATCATACCGCCGAGAAGGACAAAAACGCGTCGCATACAAACCTCGCACAATCACGGTTGCGAATCAAGCAGGGGATACTGTATCCGAGAAATGGAGCGTTTGCCAGCAAGCGCGCCTCAGCCTTTTGCCAATTTGATCTTGGGCGCTTTCTTTTCCTCGAGCTCGGCCGCAAACAAGGGCAAAGGCTTGAAACGAAAGAGCGTCGCCACGAGGCTGGCGGGAAAGACAGCGGTGTGTTTGTTGTATTCGGCGACCGAATCGTTGAAGAAACCGCGGGCGTGGGCGATCTTGTCCTCGAGCGCGGTAATCTGTTCGGCAAGCTTGCGGAATTGTTCATTCGCTTTGAGATTCGGATAGGACTCCGCCAGCACGAAGACGCGCGACAAACCCGCCACCGCGTCCGCTTCCACGCCGACGCGCGCCGCCCGGTCGCCGGTCATGGCCGTGCTTCGTGCGGCGGTCAGGTCTTCCAGCGACTTTTGCTCGTGGCCCGCGTAGCCTTTGACGACTTCGACCAGGTTTGGTATGAGGTCATAGCGCTGCCTGAGGTGCACATCGATCTGGCTCCACGACATCTCCGCGCGATTTCGAAAGACGACGAGGCTATTGTAATTGCGCAGCGCCCAGAAAACCGCCGCGACGCCGAGCGCGACCGCGACGGCTAGTAGCGCCGTCGTTGGATTCCACCAGCTTTCGTCGTGGGGCAGCGCCTCTTGCTCGGCTTTGCGCCAAAGCCCATAGAACGCCAGCCAGGCGCCCAAAAACAGAAAGAACAAGCCGAGGCGCGCCGCCCAGCGCTCGGCGCCTTCGATGCGGGCGACATAGGGCTTGCGCTCCATGGGCGTGACGATGAGCGGCACATGCTTTAAGGGCTCGAGCGTTTGTTTTGTCTCGCCGACGACGCCGATGACGCTCACGGTCCCGGGGAACGGCGTGTAGTGGCAGCTATGCCGCCAGACTCCCTTCGTTTCGGAATGCGCTTGCTCGTAATGCCACTCCGCTTTCTCCGCCAACACCGACAGCTCCGCCCTGCCCTGGCGGATGCGGAAGCGGGATTGGCCGTCCTTCTGGTCGCGCGTTACCCAGCTCGTGGTGGTGCGAGTCTTGCCGTCGCTGGTGCGCTCGACGCGTGTGACAAGTTCCTCGAGCGTGTAGTTGAAATGGACGCTGGTGAAGCGGAAATGCGGCACGACGCAGGGCTGATCGCACTGTACTTCGCCGCGAATCCAGACGGCGTCCCAAACGTTGACGAGCGGGATGGGCAAGGGCGCCGCGGCGGTGACGACGGCGTTAGCGCGATCCCAGCGCCTTACGGTGGCCCACAAAGCCCAAGCGATAAGCAGCAAGACCCCGCCGACGAGGGCGAGGATGTGCATAGGGTGCATTCGATTGCGGATTTCGGATTGCGGATTTCGGATT
>JAKEFD010000134.1 GCA_022616245.1 Gemmataceae bacterium | reverse complement strand
TCGGCAATGGACGCGGAACTTGATAGATCGCGCTGGCTGCGTGAAAGGATCGAAACAGAGTTTCGAGGAAGTGCGTTCCCAAACGGGAGTTTGGGAACGAGTTAGAAAAGGGTCGGGAGGTCGATTTCGGAAACATCACCCGACCCGGTCGTTCCCGCCTGGATTACTTCTTTTGCTCCACCACCCGCTTCTGCACGTCCACTGCTTTCGTATCCACAGTCTTGGCGATCTTCTCCGACAGCTTCTTCGCCAACAAGCCGCTGGGATCGCAGCCGGCGGCGATGGCCAGGATTTCGCCGCCCTTGCCGATCAGGAAGTTGGTGGGCATGGTCTTGGTTTGAAAAACCTGCCAGCTCGCGCCTTGCGAGTCCACGCCGTAGAGCATGTTGATCTTCCGCTCTTGTGCGTACTTGGCGACCTTGGCGTCGGGTTCCCGGAAGATGGCCACGCTGGTCAGGCCGGCTTTCTTGTAGGCGGCGTCGATTTCCTGGAAGTAGGCCAGCTCCTTATCGCAGCCGGAGCAGCCGCAGGTCAAGCGCACGAGCACCGGTCCGCGCGCGAACAGTTCTGCAAGGTCGATTACTTTGCCCGATTGGTCCTTGAACTTGAATTCCGGAGCTTTCGTGCCGACGTCCACTTTCGGCGGTGGCGGCGTAGGTTCCTGAGCGACCGCGATGCCGAAGACGAGAATTGCAGTAAGAGAGCCAAGCAGGCGGGCCATAATGATCTCCTGGAAAAGAGGCGAACGCGCGTGACTTTCGGTGAGGAACGTATTTTACCAGCCAAGACGGAGAAAGGGAAGCAGAAAAGGAAACGGGAATCGAAGCACTCTGCCCACGCCTCTGGCCTGTCTTCCGCAATCCGGCGCCGGTAGGATTAAGGTGACGCGGTGAACGGAGACGACGTTGACGCACCCGGAAAGCTTTTGGGTTGGCATGCTCGGCCTGTCGATGGCCGGCGTAGGCATGCTGTTGTGGCTCATTGTCATCGGCATCCTTAGCTTCACCGCGTACCGCTTTCTGCCGCTTCGGCGGTCCCGGTCGACGTTTTGGCTGGGCATGACGGTGTTGGTCCCGCTCGCCTGCGCGGGCATGCCTTTTTTCCCCTCATATGCCATGCAGGCCCTGGCAGTGATTGAAATGCACGGCTGGGACGCCTACTCCGAAGGGCTGCGCGTGATCAATAAGCACGGGCAGCTTTCCGACGGCAGTTATATTAGCGTGTTCTGGGCCGCCGCGATGGGCGGTGGGGCGTTTGTGCTCTCGGGTTTCTGCATGATTCCACTTACCACGTGGTGCATGCACTACCATCCCGGCCGCAAGCCGCACCACGGTGTGCTGCCTGCGGGTGTCGTTCACCTCGACGGGGCGCCGGTGCCGGGGGCGGAGATTACGTTCTACATCGTCGTGGGCGACGGGTCCGCGCTCCCCGCTGGATCGCGGTTAAACGGCGGTGGTAAGTTGCGCGGCTACGCAAGGATCGATGCGGATGATGCGGGGCGCTACGAGTGCTTCGCATTGCCGCCACGGACATTCCGGGTCACGGTGACCGGCGTCGGCGTGCCACCCAAATACGGCGACGCCGGGCAGACGCCGCTGGTGTTCGTCTGGGATTTTCTGGGCCCGGTTGTACAAGACCTGAACTTGGAGAGTAGAATTACCAACAGCACAACGAGCGCTAATACTCTGTGAACACCCTCGAAGAAAGCATTGCCCCGCCGACCCGGTTCGACGTGTGTTTTCGACTCGGCGACATTCCGGTCCGCATTCATCCGTTCTTTTGGCTGACCACGGCGCTTTTGGGACTGCACAACCGCGGCTCGGGCGTCGACCAGATGATCCATCTGTTGATTTGGGTGGCGATCGTGTTCGTGTCGATCCTGGTGCACGAGCTCGGGCACGTGCTCATGGGGCGCTGGTTCGGCGTCCGCGGCCATATCGTTTTGACCGGGTTTTGCGGACTGGCGATTGGCAGCGCCGACCTCAGGCGGCGCTGGCAGCGCAATCTGGTGTCGCTGGCGGGGCCCGCTGCCGGCTTTCTCCTGGCCGCCCTCGCCATCGGTGTATTCTGGCTCATTTACCCGTCATGGACGCTTGCCATCCTCGGCTTGCTCTTCGGCATCATCGTCATTCCGTCCGGGCCAGATATCTTCAATGTGCCGCCCGAGTACGTTTTCTCGAGCATGTTTTACTTGATGTGGATCAACATCTTTTGGGGATTGGTCAACCTGCTCCCCATTTGGCCGTTGGACGGCGGCCAGATCAGCCGGGAAACCTGCGAGCACTATCGCGGCCGCGACGGGCTGCGGCTGGCACTCATCATCTCGCTGGCCGTGGCCGCGGGACTGGCGCTGCTGGCGCTGTTCGAAGTGATTACCAAGAAGCCGCTTATCCCCTTCCTATCGCTCGGCGACTCGCTGTTCTCCGTCCTGTTTTTCGCATTGCTCGCACTTGCAAACGGGCAGCTCTTATACTTCTTGAAACGCGCCGGGCCGGACTGGGACGAGGGCGGCTCGGAGCCGCGCGCGCCGTGGGAGCAGGACCCGGACTGGTGGAAGCACGGCGACGATCCGTGGCGGGACTAAGGGGAGTCGCGCGCAGAACTGGGCGGGAGTCCATGCCGGTTCTTGCTGTAAAATGCATACGGGAGGTCCGCATGAGTGCCAGGCTACCGAGCAAACCAGTCAAGAACGGCGAGCTTACTCCCAAGAGCGCCATTCCAGCTTGGAAATGCCACTTGGATTCGTATCCAGAAAAGCAGTTGCTGCGCTTTGCAAGCAAGGAAGAATTGCACGCGGCGATCGATCTATTGTGGACCGAGCCGTTTCGAACACTGCCCCATGACACGCCGGATGGCCGATCCATTGTTGTGCCTGCCGAAGCGGTCGAGCATTTGGCGCGCACCGGCTTGAAATTCACGGCGACGAAACTGCGGTCCGTCAGCGAACTCACGCCGGAAGAAATCAAGAAGTTGCGCCGTTAACCACATTCGCCAAATTCAGAGCCGGAGTTTGCAGCCGTGAAGAGCAAAGGCTTGCACGAAAATCGTACGCGCGTTCGTCAAGATTGAGACGCGCAGCCAGTTCGTTTCCAGAAAAAGGCGACCCCGGTTACTTGCCAGGGTCGCTTATTGACGTTGGAAAAGTTACTTGGCCTTCACCGTCACCTGTTTCGGCTTGGCCGCCTCCGCCTTGGGCAAGTGCACGGTCAAGACGCCATTCTTGCACTCGGCTTCGATCCGGGCAGCGTCGATCGATTCGTGAATCTGGAAGACGCAGTAGAAGTCGCCTTCCTCGTACTCGCCCAGGATCAAATGGCCCTTGTGCTCATGCGGCTGCACTTTGCCCTGAACGACGAGCTCGCCGTTCTCGTAGCGCAGGTCAATGTCGCCCGGCGCGACGCCGGGCAGATCGGCCAGGAGCAATAGCTCGCCATCGGTTTCGAAGATGTCCACGCGCGGCGTGAAGTACTTGCCGTTGCGCGTGGTTTCAACATTGGTGGTGTCGGTGCGTTGTGCGACAGTCAGATTATTCTCAGCCATGGATGGATCTCCTTTTGTTCTTGTGGTTTTGGAAGGTTTCATCCCGCAGGCTCGGTGCGCGCGCCTGCGGGCGTGACACATCTGGATTATGCCTTCACCGGAATGCGGCGCGGCCGGGCCGCTTCGTGTTTGGGCAGTTCGATGCGGAGCACGCCGTTTTCCAGGCGGGCGTTGACCTTGCGGTCATCGACCGGGAAAGGCAGCGTCAGCGTGCGGACGAACGAACCGTAGTGCCACTCGAGTCGGTGCTCAGAGGCTTTTTCCGGCGTTTGCTGCTTGCGCTCGCCCTTGATCGTAAGCTGGTTGTTGCCGGTCACGAAAATCTCGAGATCCTCGAGCTGTAAACCAGGCAACTCCGCCTCGACGTGCAAGGAGTCGCCGTCTTCCCAAACGTTGACCGCTGGAAAGGCCGCCACGCCCCAGTGGGGTCGGTCGAACCAGCGGAACATTTCGCCTTGCAGTTGCTGCAGGTCATTCCAGACACGATTGCTGAACGGATTGAAGCGGGTCCAAAACATACTTAACCTCCTTTGAAAAATGTCAACCAACGCGCGCACCGAGCACGCAGTTGTTGTCGCGATGGCAATGGTTTCTTGTTTCACTTTGCGGCTCGCTTTGGAATTGAGGCGAGCCTTTTCTGTTCGCAAAAAATACATGCAACGCGCGTGCCGAAGGATTCGCGACTACGAACTCACAGTTGCACGTTCTTTTCGCACAATAAGTTACGACTGCGCATTTTCTAGAGATGTGGGCTCTTCGCCGTTAGCACGTTAATTGAAGCCGGCGTTACGCTGTCAATTTGGCACCGGCCGATAGAGTGAGCGGATGTGTTCCGCACGTTGGCGGAAAGCAGGTGCTTCCTCAGCTCGACCCATCGCCGAGATGATGTCAGCGTAAATCTCGTAGGCTCTGGCGAGCGTGGGATGGTTGGGCGGCAAGAAATCCTCCAATATATGGAGGGCGCGGCGGCAGTTGGTCTCCGCCGGCGACAATTTGTTTTGCGCGTGCTGCACGAGGGCCAGCTCGTACAGTCCATGAGCCAAACCGGGGTGATGCTCGCCCACACTTTTTTCGTAAATCTCCACGCAGCGAACCTGCAAGTCTTCCGCTTCGTTGAAGTGTCCTTGGCGATAACGCACAACACCAAGCGTGCCGACCGCGTTCGCAGTGTTGATGTGCTCCTTGCCGAGCTTGGCTTCCATGTTCTTGCAAGCCCGTTCCGCCAACGGCTCTGCTTCGTCCGCCCGGTCCAAATGGCTCAAGATCAGCGCCAGGTTGTTGCAGCCCAGGCCCACGATCCAATGGCCGGCGCGCAGCTTTTTCTCCATGATCGCGAGCGCCCGCCGATAATACGGCTCGGCCTCGGCATAGCGCTCGCGGTCGCTGTAGCATTTGCCCAGATTGTTGAGGCAGATCGCCAGGTCGAAGTGGTTGGGGCCGGACTTCCGCTCGCGCTTTTCGAGCACGCTGCGATAGACTTTTTCCGCTTCGTCGAAGCGGGCCAGGTCGAGGTAGATGTTGGCCAAGTTGTTGAGATGAATGAGCGTGCGACGATGGTCCGGTCCCCAGGCGATTTCCGAGACGTCGACTGCCTTCTTGCCGAAAAGCTCGGCGTCCTCGGCTTCCCCCAAGGCGCGATAGACCTGGCCCAAGCCGTCGTAGATGGTGCAGCGGCGCACGTCGTTGGCGTCCATTCCCTCCTGAGATTGCAAAGCCAAGCGGTACTTCTGTAAAGATTCGTCGAACTTGCCTTGTTCGAAGGCGCGCCGGCCGGCGGCTTCGTGCATCCACCAGCGCGACGTGAAGCGCGACAGCACCGAGAACAGAATGACCAGAACAATGCAACCCATCGCGAACAAGAGAGCGTTGTAGAAGAGAAGCGCCCAAATGCCGGTCACCGCGCACAACATGATGAGGAGGGTGATGAGGAAGGGGCCGAGCAGCTTCAGGTAGTTGATAAACGATTTCATTTCAGCCGGCGGTCGATGTATCAGGCGTCAAGATAGAGTAAAGTACAATGAGAGCGACTAGCTGGAAAGAGGATAACGCATGCTTGTCGTGATGGATAGTCATGCCACGCCCGATCAGGTGGACGAAGTGGTCCGCGCCATCCGGGCCATGAACCTGGCGGCGCATCCCATGCCGGGCGCGACGCGCACGGCGATCGGCATTACCGGCAACGTCGGCGCGGTCGATCCGCGCACGCTCGAGGTGCTGCCGGGCGTGCTCGAGCTCATCCGCGTGACCAAGCCGTTCAAGCT
>JAKEFD010000133.1 GCA_022616245.1 Gemmataceae bacterium | reverse complement strand
CGCGAGCCCCGACCGTGCCACGTCCCTCGACCGTGCCACCTGGTGACACGGTCGATTCGCAATAGTAACCCGTTGCAGAATAGTAGTTTATAACTTTGATCTTTACGACCGTGCCGGGACTATCTCAGGCCCCAGAGGGCTAAACGCAATACCGTTCGTCAAGTGATAACCACTGTCTCCACAAAGGTTTTCTTCAAGGGCGGTCGATGACGATGCTCCGGGCGTTTTTTGAGCCACTTCGACATCTTGCGTTTGATGACGCGCGGGTTCACCCGGTTGCGGCGCGGCTCGATGCGCTCTTGCACCATCTCCTCCAACAGCAGGCGATACCATTGGTCCAAACTCATCGGGGTCGAGCTGTCGCATTCTGGCAAGCGCGCTTGCAGAATGCGCAGACAACCCGTGAACGACAAGCGATCAACGTCGAGATTCTCCTGCTTGGCCGCCTCCAGCATCAACGCCCGCACGACGAAGTGTCCCAAAGACAAGGCATACAACTCCTGTTCGACTCCCTCGGGCGTCTGGCTACGAAGTTGGGCGGGCTTGCCGGGCCGACGCGGGTCCTGGTGAGTCTTTTGCTCGTCAAAGACCAATTCTTCTTCCCAGCGTTCATGGTACTGGCAAGCCAGCTCCAGCGCCGGATACGTTTCGTGGTCGAACAGGTTGGTCAGCAACAGATGCTTCTCGCCGTCACCGGTCCGTTGCGGATCGTCCAGCGTGTATTCGATGACCCGTACAAGGATACCGTCGCGGTCCTTGTCGCGCGCGTACGACGAGGGATAGATCTTCGCCAAGTACGATCCGTCCGGCAAGCGTTGGATCGGCTTGAGGATCATGTTGTTTTTGACGCGGACCAGCAGTTTGACACGCAAATGCAGCTTTTTCCAATGTTCGTAGCTGAAAAAGCCGCGATCCTCGATAAGCAAGGCATCGGCGGGAATTTTGTCCCACAGTTGGCTGACCAGCTTCTGCTCGCTGTCGTGCCAGCCGCCGATGGCCATGGCCACCTCCACGTGCGTGCCCAATTCCACCAAGCTGACTTTCCGAACTTGCGGGAAGGCGCCGTCACCGCGACCCCCGCTACTGCGACCAAAGCGCTCGGCGTTGGCCGGCGTATCGGGCACATCCTGCACGGTGCCGTCGATGCCCATCGGACGCAATCCTTTGTAAAAAGCTCCCGGCGTTTGCGGCGTCGCCAAGGGCCGAACGACCAAGTCGAATACGCGCCGCACCGGTTCCACGCCCAGCCGCTGGCGGGCCTCGCACAGGTTGCTGCGCGAAGGCGTCTTTTCGCCCGCTCGCCTCCGCCGTGCGTGTTTGAAAACCTGACGGATCGGCAAATGAGTAAGCAGACCCATCGCCAGCACGACCCACAGCATCACCCGATGCGACAGCCGACAAGCCCGTTGCTTGTCGCGCCCTGTTTCCAACAGGGCTTGTTCCATAATCTCCGGGGCGATAACCTTGCTGAGCCCCTCCAATCGATCCAGAATGTCGAGCGCATCTTGCGCCGGCACCGAGCAGCATCCTTGCCGCGTCATTGTCACAGCCTCCCTGAAACCTCGGTTTTGAGCAAACACAAGGTATCAGAAGGCTGTGACTTGCGCTTAGACGAACGGTATTGAGCTTAAGCCTTGGCTGAAGAAAGGCTGGTGTTTGCCGGAGGGGCCCTCGGCTGAGTTTGTGGCAGCCATGGAAGACGTGCTGGACGTCTATCATCAGCCGTATGACCCGCAGCGACCTGTGGTGTGCATGGACGAATGCAGCAAGCAGTTGATCGGCGAGGTGCGTGCGCCGTTGCCGCCCAAGCCCGGTCACGTGGCCAAGTACGACAGCGAATACGAGCGTCGCGGCACGGCGAACGTTTTCATGGCGGTCGAACCGCTGGCGGGCAAACGGGTGGTGCGCGTCACGGACCGACGCACCCGTGTGGATTGGGCGCAGTTCATTCGCTTGCTGCTGCTAACGATGTATCCGGACGTGGCCAAGGTGATCTTGGTGATGGACAACCTGAACACGCACAGCATCGCCAGCCTGTACGAGGCGTTCGATGCCCAGACCGCGCGGGCCTTGGCGGCGCGCCTGGAGATTCATTACACGCCCAAACACGGCAGTTGGCTGAACATGGCCGAAACGGAGTTGAGCGTCTTGTCCCGCCAATGCCTGGATCGCCGCATCGAAAGCAAGGAACTGATGGAGCAAGAAGTAGCCACGTGGGAAGAGAACCGCAACCAAGCTTGCTCTCGCATCAACTGGCGTTTCACAACCGCCGATGCCCGCATCAAGCTCAAGCGGCTCTATCCCTCCTTCGAGAAGTGACAGAGCACTAGTGCCCCTGAGGGGAACGTGTCCAGCCATCGGCCCCGCGAGTGCAGCGGTTGGGAGCGGCAGTCACGCCGAACACATATATGGCCCCTCCTGTCAAGAGCGCGTAGTCTGATCCTCCCCTCTTTTTTTCTTTTTGTCTGAGGGCCTGTGCGGAAGCGTTGGCGAGTCGCGCAGCGACGAGGCTTCGTTGGCGCCGCGAGGTTTCTGTCGTTGCGGTTGCCGCGCGAAGGCGGCACCAAACACATATAGGGGGTCGGGTCGTCGCGCCTTGCGGCGCGGCGGCTGCTTGCCGAAAAACGCCGCTCGCGGAGCGAGCGGCGTGCTTGGCACGCGCCCCAGAAACTCTGCCGTGCCCCCGCTCGGCCGATCAAAGCGAGCAGGCTGGACCTGGGCGAACGTCTCCGGCGGCGCGGTCGCGCCGGACACGCGGTCTTCCCAGTTAGTTGCTGGCTCGAGCGGAGGGCCGCCGTCGCAACGTCGGATGGCAACTCGATGTCAAATCCCGGTCGCCGTGCAGCCGGCCAATCAAAGCGAGCGAGGTCGG
>JAKEFD010000011.1 GCA_022616245.1 Gemmataceae bacterium | reverse complement strand
ATGTGCAGCGGCCAGCTGGAATATGGGGCGCTTATGTCATGGGGCTCGCCTTCGGTTTCGGCTGGACGCCTTGCATCGGGCCAATTCTCGCAGCAATTCTTGCGGTCGCCGGTTCGCAGGAGACCATCGGCAAGGGTATCTCATTGCTCACGGTCTATTCGGCCGGATTGGGTGTGCCGTTTTTGCTGGCAGCGCTCGCGTTTGAACCGTTTGTGCGCGTCATCAAGCAGTGCCGCCCCTACTTCGGTGCAATCGAGCGGGTAATTGGCGTCTTGCTCGTGGCGACTGGTATTGCATTTTTGACCGGCTCGATTCAGGATTCGTCCGCTTGGCTGCTGCAGAATTTTCCGGGCCTTGCAAGTTTGGGATAACGTCGAGGGAGTATTGATGTGAGCAAATTCTACGAGAGACGCGTCCATAAATGTAGGTTGTGAACGCCGAGCCCAAAAGCACGCGTTTTTCTTGATCGCTCCCAACTCACCGCCGGCACAGACGTCTATACGCCAGCTGTAATTTGGTACAAGTCACGGGGCGCGGTCGAATACATGTTGTTGACTTATGCCTAAATGCGGGATAGCCAGGAAATGCAGATCGAATAAGAGGGTTTAGTGTAGAGTACAGCCATGTTGATACCGTGCCGTGCAAGTGCGGCCGGCGTGGGCCGTGTTCTCTAAAGTGGTCCTTCTCGATTCGTTAGCCGCCCTAAGTAACAGCCGGCCCAATATTCTCCATCTCTGATGCTCTGCATATCGCCTCACGGTTCAGAGATGAAAAACCGATACGGCGAGAGAACCGGCGTGCCGAATATCGCCGTTTCCCCTGGCAAGAGCATGCTGTGTTGTGTCGCGTGTCCGGACGTAACACCAGGTGTCACTTTTGATAACACCAGGTGTCACTTTAGGTGAACACGTTCGACGCACAGGCGGCAAGCGGAGACCGCCCCACAAGCCAAAGTCGAACGCACTCCGGAGACGGCGCTCCAAAAAGTGAACTTTCGTTTTTGAATCTGACAGGCACCGATGATGAGCCAAGATCTAGCTGCGACCCGGTTGCAAGGGCGCTTTCCGATCACAGATCCTTTGGGACAGACCATCACGATCCCTAAATCGGTCAAAGACGACTTTGCTTATTTCAACCTGGCCGATGCAACGGGAATTCGTTCCTATTATGATCGCGAAGGCTATGTTGTCGTTCGCGGATTGATCGATCCGGATGCCTGTGATCACGCTCACGCGGCCTTTGAGCGGGAAGTCAAGCCGTCGAAACGTTACATCTACCGGCAGGCAAGCGCTGATCCAGAGTGCAACGTCTTCACCGGATACGGCTTCATGCTCAACTCGATTGTCAATGTCCAAAGCGTCGATCCGAACCACTTTCCCGAATTTCGCCGCTCCGGTCTCGAGATCATAACCTCATCTGGGCTTCAAGCGGTTTTGCGGATCTTGTTCGGCGAACCTGGGAAACTCGTCCAAAGCATGTATTTCGAAGGCAATCCGGCAACTTGGGCGCATCAAGATACGTACTACCTCGACTCGGAACGGATTGGCGCAATGACCGCGGCGTGGTTCGCCGTCGAGAATATCGAGCCTGGCGCAGGCCGCTACTATGTCTATCCCAAGTCGCATCTCGTCGACATGGTGAAGAATGGCGGCGATTTCGACATCGCGTTCAATCACGGCCGTTACAAGGACCTCGTTAAGCAGATCATCCACGACGAGGGTTTTGAGTGCCGCGCACCCGCGCTGGCGAAGGGCGACGTGCTCTTCTGGAACGGAAAAACCATTCATGGAAGCCTGGAAACGCCCGATGGACATTTCTCGCGGCGGTCGTTCACGGGCCATTACATCCCAGAGTCGCATCGCTTTCTTCAGTTCCAAAGCGTGATCAAGCCGTTAAAGCTCAAATCAATCAATGGAATGAGCGTGCATCATCCAAAAGATCTGGCAAACTTCTTGAATCGTTCGATACTTGCCGTCGAGACAACGTTCCCAAAGTCGTTCAAGCTTCTGAAGCGCCTGGCCATCAAGACCGTTACCGCGAGGAAGTCACCTGCGGCGAGTTCCAAGACCTAGAGGGAAGCCGCCTTGACTTTTGCTACTGAGCGAGAGGCGTTTCTTGAAGTTCTGCGGTCTCCGTGCCGCAGGCGGGCCGGGCATTCCGTGTTTACTCCAACAGTATGATTAGTATGCTCGCGAGGCCGAACGCCAGCGCGGCGAGGGCAGACGATACCATTGCGCGAAATATCATGATGGAAGTCTTTCTGTTGGCGAAATCGCTGTCAGAAACGAATAGCGAGTATATTAAGAGCGCTACTACAAAGACGAGTGTCGCGGCGCTGAAAACCGTGAACAAGATAGGCATGATGACCAAAACGTGCGGCATAGTTAGACAGCTACCCTCCGCACTGCAATCGGCCCGCGAGGCGGGATCACTCGAAGCGGTTTCATCGGTGGAAGCTTGGCCGCTCCTTCGTCCTTTTATCATGCACCCCAAGGCGGTGTCTGCTGCTGTTTCTGTGGGCAACGCGACGCGCTGTCGATCATGTCCCCGGCTTGGGCGTTCGCGATTTGCGCGCGCCACACTGCCATCGGCGCGCGATCGCCCAACGCCTGATGCAGGCGCCGCTCGTTGGAAAATCCATTCGCGCCGCGACGCCGGGCCTCGCCTCAAAGCTGCCGGCGCAGCCTTTAAGATAGACGTCCTCGTGCTTGAGCGATCGTCGCAGCCGCTCGCGGATCTCCTGGCTAAAAAATCCCGCTCCACCGTGAGCTGCCCGATCTAGAGCGATTTCCACCGAAGTGGAATCCGGTTCGCGTCGCGAAATCGCGACAAAACAAGAATGTAGAGCTGGTTTCAGATTCCATGGGATCGCGGCAGGTTGATCGCGGAGCGCAAATAGGGCATAGGTCGCGGGTTGATTTCGGACCGGCTCCAAGGGCCGGTTGTTTTTGGGATCTTATCGATGAAAGTCCGCAATTCCCTAAAATCGCTGCGCACGCGCCACCGCGCCAACCAGCTGGTGCGCCGCAAGGGCAAGGTCTATATTATCAACAAGGTGCAAAAGCGTTACAAGGCCCGGCAAGGCTGACAACGCCATGGGGCCTCACCGGTCACGGATTGCCAGTTTGAAGCTTAGGCGAGCACATCTAATTTGTGCCGCAAGCTTGGCTGCATTGCTGGCGGGGGCTGACCTTGGCTCTAATCAGGCCAGGGCGGATGCCGTTGGGCGCCCTCAGAGGATGGGTTCAGATGACGGCGATGTCCTCGACACCCCAGCAGAGCGAGGACCGTCCACGGACACCAACCACGGACGGAATTGGTATCAGCCCCGCCTGCGCGGAGGCAAGGACAAGAAAACATTGGACGAGGGGAGAGCGATGCCCCCCGACTCGGCGGGGGCCATTGGCCGTCCGGGGCAAAACTCACGGGCGGCACCGAAATCCCCCGCCATAAAGGACGAGGACCTCAAAAAAGCCTTGGCACCCAAGCCCGCGCCCGAGGCTAAGCGCAAACAAGCTCTGGACGTGCTGTTCGAGCGCCTGCGCGATGCCAGCACCGCGGAAGAGGCACAGCAAATCGCGGGGTCCATCGAGAAGCTCTGGCTGCAATCTCCGTCGGACACGGCGACTCTCCTGATGGGGCGCGCCACAGCTTCGATGCGCGCGCAGCAACTTTCCCTGGCCCTTTCGCTTTTTGACAAGCTCGTCCTTGTGGAGCCTGACTGGGCCGAAGCCTGGAATCAGCGGGCGGCGGCGAGGTACATAACCGGCGACACGGATGGCGCGATGGCCGACATCAAGCAGGCCGTCAAACTGGAGCCGCGCCATTTCGGCGCGCTCGCGGGCAT
>JAKEFD010000132.1 GCA_022616245.1 Gemmataceae bacterium | reverse complement strand
AGATTCAGCAGAACGCCGTGCGCTGGCTGTTGCGGATGTCGTAAGCGTGGCTGGCGGAGGCGACTGATGAAAAATCGGGATCAAGTTATCCGCGAATACGTAATTAGGGCAATGGCAGACTCGGACGAGGATTTCGCGACCATTGTAACTGAAGTGACCCAATGGGCTTCCAAAAAAGGAATGGCCGTCGACCGCCAGACCATCCTCAAAAAACTGGGCGAGGTCATTAAAGAAGGCTATGGGCAAGCTTTAGCGGTCTCGCCTGAGCGGCCCAATATTGCAGAACCCACTGAGTTTTCCCCTGAGCGTGTTGACGACCTTTGGTTTTATGTGACGCCAAAAGGCAAAAAACTGTTGGACCAGCTTACCGCGGAAGACCCATCTATAAGCTAGTCGGCGCGGCTGGCGCAGAGGACAGCTCTGCGCTGGGGCGTGATACGTTAGCGCGTAACCACGGCACGGGTTGTTTGCCGTGGGGGATTCCTGTGTAGTGGAGGGCTTTGCCCTCCCGCTTGAAGTTTGGCGCGAGCGGGAGTCCGCCAACCGGCGGCCTCCCCTACAACGTCGGACCCACGGCATAAAAGGCGCGCCGAGGCTACCCGCCAACGGGTTTGTAGGGGCAGGCCCCTGTGCCCGCCCTCGTGCCGCGACGAGCTGTTTCCTTGCGCGAGCACAATGTGCAGGCGCAGGGGCCTGCCCCTACGTCGCCGCCTCCCCTTTTTTCTTGACAAGAAATTACACGCCTTCATATTAGGAGACAGTGCTCTTTGCGGGGCAGGCAGCCGCGGTCAGTCCGTCGGCTGACGGATGACCGTGGGCTTTTTCCGTGTTGACGAACCTGCAGTCAATTCCAACCGCGAATTGACGCTGGCATTTTGCATTCCGCAACTCAAAAGGCAGGGTGGTGCACCATGATATTTTTCACTGAACTCGAAAACCTTCCGACATTTGATGTGAAGGGTGATTTCCTCGGGCGGCTTAGCGACTTGGGGGTCGATCCCAGCCAGAACGCGCTGCGCGTCGCGTCCTATCTGGTGAAGACGCCGAAGAAGGGCCTGCTCTGCATCACCTACGATCAGGTGCAGTCCATCTCGGTGCGCTCGATTCAGACGCGTGTTCCGGCCGCGGAGGTTGAATGTTACGCTCCCAACGAGTCGCTGATGCGCGTCAAGAAAGACGTGCTCGACCAGCAGGTGATTGACGTCGACCACCGCAAGGTGGTGCGCGTGAACGACGTGGATTTCGATATTCAGCCAAGTAACGGGCACAGCGAGCTGAGGATTCTTGCCGCCAACGTGGGTCTGGGAGCTGCGGTCCGCCGTCTGTTGCAGGGCTTGACGGCCAAGCACACGATCCGGGGTTTCTCCGAGCTATTTCCCTCCAAAACTATACCCTGGGAATTCATCAATCTGATCGAATCCGATCCGGCGCGCCGGGTCCGGCTGCGTATTTCATACGAGCGCGTCGCCGAACTCCACCCGGCCGACATCGCCGAGATTCTTGAAGAGCTAAGCAGGGACGAGCAGAAGGCCGTGATCGAATCGCTCGACTATGAGACCGCCGCCCATGCTCTCTCCGAAATCCCCACGCGCATGCAGGCCGCCTTGCTCGAAAGCATTTCGACCGAAAAGGCCGCGGACATCGTCGAGGAGATGCCGCCGGACGAAGCCGCCGACGTGCTGCAGGTGATGCCGCCGGAAACCTCCGCCGAAGTCTTGGCCGACATGGGGAAGGAGGAGGCTGAGGAAGTTCGCGAGCTGCTGGGATTTGAAGAGAATACCGCGGGCGCATTGATGACCAACCAATTCGTCTTCGTCGGCGAAGTCGCGAGCGTTGAAGGCGCCATTGCCGCGCTGCGGAATTTTGAAGGCCCGCTGGAATCGATCCATCAAATCTATTTGCTTGATGCTCACGCGGCGCTTGCCGGCGTCGTGCCGCTCGCGAAAATCCTGCTCTCGGAGTCCGGCACTCCGCTTAAGACGCTGGTCGCCGAGCCGCTCATCTACGTGCCTTCGCACGCCAACCATCGGACAGTTGTAGACCTGTTCCATAAATACAACCTTGTCGCGTTACCCGTCGTCAATGAGCCCGGGCACTTGTTGGGCGTGGTGACAGCGGACGACGTTCTTGAACTTGTCGTGAACCGCAAGTAAGCTGCCAGGGATTCCATGGCTCTTCTGAACCGCGAACGGTGGGTATATTGGCGCAAGCGCATGGCGATTTTCTTCGCCGTCGTTGGGCCGGGGATTATCACGGCGAATGTTGACAACGACGCAGGCGGCATCTACACGTATTCGGCCGCGGGCGCGAGCTACGGCTACTCGCTTCTCTGGACGCTCATACCGATTACGGTCGCGCTGATCATCGTCCAGGAAATGGTGGCGCGCATGGGCGTCGTCACGGGCAAGGGCCTTGCCGACCTGATTCGCGAGGAATATGGCTTTCGTATTACTTTCATCCTGATGGCTTTCCTGCTTATCGCCAATCTGGGTAATACCGTGGCGAATTTCGCGGGCCTCGCTTCCGGAATGTCACTGTTTGGAGCGAGCCGGTTCATT
>JAKEFD010000131.1 GCA_022616245.1 Gemmataceae bacterium | reverse complement strand
TTTGGACAACCCGGCGACTTGACGATTTTGGGCGCGCGAACCCTAGAAGGCTTCGGCGCGCTCGTCGATCCACGTAAAAAGCGGCTTGTGGCCGCGGGTCCGCATCCCGCGGCGGCAACAAAGGAATAGGTCGAGGCAAGCATGTTCGGCGACGGCGCACTGACATTCCGGGAATTTGCCATGGGCGAAAAGCTGCCGCTGGCGACGATCCACGACGCGGTATTGGAGTTTCTGCGCGGCCGCGAGGACATCGTTTTGTACGGCGCTCAAGCAGTGAATGCCTACGTTGAAGAATCGCGCATGACTCAGGATGTGGACGTCATGACGACGCGCGGGCTGGAGCTTGCTGAAGAATTGAAAAAGTTCTTGAACAATCGATTTCACATCGCTGTCCGCGTGCGGGAAATCCGCGAGGGCCTGGGCTATCGTGTTTATCAAGTGCGCAAACCGGAGAATCGCCACCTGGTGGACGTTCGCCCGGTTGAGACCCTTCCACCCTTTCAAATCGTAAAGAAAGTCCAAGTCGTCAGCCCGCCGGAACTCATCGCTGGAAAAGTGTCCGCATGGGTGCGACGCAAGGGCCAGCCGAAGTCAGGGACCGATTGGCGAGATTTGGCTTTATTGTTGTTGACGTTTCCCGAGTTAAAAAAGGAAACCGGTGAAGTAAGTGATCGACTGACAGCCATGGATGCCACCAAAGAAGTCAGGGCTGCATGGAAGGAAATAGTGAAACAGAAGATCGAAAAGGAAAAAGACGAAGACGAATTCAGTTTCTGATCTGATCGCTGAGGTTGGACATGGGCAAACCCACCGGATTCCTGGATTTCCCACGCGAGTTGCCGCTTGCCGTCGCGCCCGCCGAGCGCATCCGCAACTGGGATGAGTTCCACGATCACGCCGACGACGTCATGCTGCAAAAGCAAGGCGCGCGCTGCATGGACTGCGGCGTCCCCTTTTGCCACACCGGCACCCTCCTCGAAGGCATGGCGTCCGGCTGTCCGATCAACAACCTCATTCCCGAATGGAATGACCTCGTTTACCGCGGCCTGTGGCAAGAGGCGTTGGAGCGTTTGCACAAGACCAACAACTTTCCGGAATTCACCGGCCGTGTGTGCCCGGCCCCCTGCGAAGGCTCGTGCGTCTTGGGCATCAACGAGCCGCCGGTGACCATCAAGTCCATCGAAAACGCGATCATCGACAAGGGCTTTGAGAACGGCTGGGTGCGCCCCGAGCCGCCTTTGGTCCGCACTGGGAAAAAGGTCGCCGTCATTGGATCGGGGCCGGCGGGTTTGGCCGCCGCGGCCCAGCTCAACCGCGCCGGTCATCTCGTCACCGTTTTCGAACGCGCCGACCGCATCGGCGGCCTTCTCATGTACGGCATCCCCAATATGAAGCTCGACAAGAAACTTGTCGTCGAGCGCCGTATCGCGCTCATGGAAGACGAAGGTGTCACGTTTGTCACGAACTGCGAAGTCGGCGTGCAATTGCCGGCGGACAAGCTTCTCGCTGATTTCGACGCCGTCGTTCTCGCCGGCGGCGCGACCAAGCCGCGCGACTTACCCGCGCCTGGCCGCGACCTACGAGGCATTCATTTCGCGATGGATTTTCTGCACGCCAACACCAAGAGCCTGCTCGATTCGGACCACCAAGACGGCGCCTACATTTCCGCCAAGGGCAAGGACGTCATCGTCATCGGCGGCGGCGACACCGGCACGGACTGCGTAGGCACCGCCATGCGCCATGGTTGCAAGAGTCTCATTCAATTTGAGATTCTGCCCAAGCCGCCGCTCGAGCGCGCCCCAGACAATCCTTGGCCGCAATGGCCCAAGGTCTACAAGCTCGACTATGGCCAGGAGGAAGTCGCCGCGGTCTTTGGCGACGACCCGCGCCAGTATCTCATTCAGACCAAGCAGTTTGTCGGGGACGAGCGCGGCCACGTGCAAGAGTTGCATACAGTGCGCGTGGAGTGGGTGAAGGATAATGGCCGGATCTCGCCGCGCGAGCTACCCGGCACCGAAAAGGCTTTTCCCGCGCAGCTCGTGCTCCTGGCAATGGGTTTTTTGGGACCGGAGGATCAGCTGTTGCAACAGCTCGGCGTGGAGCGCGACCCGCGTTCCAATGTGAAAGCCGAGTACGGCAAATACGCGACCAGCATCCCCGGCGTATTCGCGGCCGGCGACATGCGCCGCGGCCAGAGCCTGGTTGTCTGGGCCATCAACGAGGGACGTGGCGCCGCGCGCGAGTGCGACCGGTACTTGATGGGGGATACAGTTCTTCCATAATGCAACAGTCCAACGGAGAAGGACAAACCGAGAACTGTCAATGGCCCCTCATGATCATTGCAAATTAGCAATTCTCAGTTCTCCGTTGCTCAGTTTCTGCGTCACTTGCGCAATAAAACTTGGAAAGGTGCGCATCTCATGAAAAAGCTGCTGGTATTAACGACGATAATGTTGCTCTCGGCTTCCTCAAACGCCGGCGAACCGCAATGGGTCGTCTACGAAGGCCAGAACGGGCCCGGCAAAGGAAAGCACATCGTTCTCGTGAGCGGCGACGAGGAGTATCGCTCCGAAGAGACCCTGCCGCAATTGGGCAAGATCCTCGCCAAGTACCACGGTTTCAAGTGCACCGTCCTCTTCGCAGTCGATCCCAAGACCGGCGAAATCAACCCCAACTTCTCTAATATTCCAGGACTTGATGCACTGCAAAGCGCCGACCTCGCTGTCTTGTTTCTGCGCTTTCGCAATCTGCCTGATGAACAAATGAAATACCTAGTCGATTACATCGAATCGGGCAAACCGATGATCGGCCTGCGCACCTCGACCCACGCCTTCAACAATCCCAAGAGCAAGACATACGCCAAGTATCACTGGCAGAGCAAGGAATGGGACGGCGGATTTGGGCGGCAAGTCCTGGGCGAAACCTGGATCAGCCACCACGGCCAGCATGGCAAAGAGAGTTGTCGCGGCGTGCTCGCGCCCGGCATGGAGAAGCACCCGATTCTGCGCGGCATCAAGGACGGCGACATTTGGGGCCCAACGGATGTTTATGGCGTGCGGCTGCCGCTTGCGCGTGACGCTCAGCCGCTCGTCCTGGGCCAAGTGCTCACGGGCATGAAGGCGACCGATCCGCCGGTGGAAGGCAAGAAGAATGACCCCATGATGCCGATCGCCTGGTCCAAGTCTTACCGCGGCGCGGCGGGCAAAACCGCCCGCGTGTTGACGACGACCATGGGCGCTTCCCAAGACTTTCAAAGCGAAGGTCTGCGCCGACTGCTCGTGAACGCATCCTATTGGTCTCTGGGCTTGGAAGACCGCATCCCGGACCGCTCTGTAGTGGACATCGTCGGCCCTTTCAACCCTCTGCCTTTCAAGTTTAACGGCTTCGAAAAGGGCAGACGGCCCGCCGATCACAAGTAATTAACAATCTGATGGTGGATTGCATTCCAACCCAGGGAGCCGACTTGCAATCCATTTTTGGCAGGGCACGCGCTAGTCATTTCAGAGTGCCAACTTGTGGCGAAGAACGGAATTCAGCGCGATGTGCAATACATTTTCCGAACTCCATCTGCTTGGAATCGACTTCCATAACTAGTGTCTGATGCAAGTCTTAATTCGTAGGCTACGAATCTGCGAGATAATTTGCCGCAAAGTATTCGCGAATAACAATTTGCGGAAAAGTCGTGACTATTCGTGGCGGCTCTATCTCAAACTCCCCATTTAGCAGGGGGTGGCTAGTTGACAGTTAAAGGGTGAACAGCTGCAATATGCGTGTCTGATTCAAGGACCGCATGAGC
>JAKEFD010000130.1 GCA_022616245.1 Gemmataceae bacterium | reverse complement strand
GCGCCTACCGCTGCGCGCGTTCTCGCCATGGCCGGCACGCTGTTCGTCGCGGTCGGCGTCCTGGCCATGCTGGCCCCGTCGTGGAACCTGCGCTACATCATCAGTCCGGGTTGGGGGTTCTTCGTTCTCACCATCGGGCTCGTGTTCATCCTCTATCACGCCTTCGTCGACCGCGACGTGCAGTTTCGCCGGGTGTACCTGGCCGCCGGCCTCTTGCTTGCTGCTGCGGGCGTTATCCTGCGGATCCTGCCCCTGGGCGGCACGA
The DNA here is from genome assembly GCA_022616245.1 of Gemmataceae bacterium. Classification (GTDB taxonomy): domain Bacteria; phylum Planctomycetota; class Planctomycetia; order Gemmatales; family Gemmataceae; genus JAKEFD01. The sequence goes on along the minus strand of JAKEFD010000130.1, from coordinate 36,770 downwards.
TGGGCGGCTGGTTCTTGCCGCTGGGCATCTCCTTTCTGGCCCTGGCGTTATTGTTTCTGCTCGCGCCGCTGCGCCATGAGACTGACGCCGCTTTCCGCAAGGTTCTCGCAAACGCGATCGGCATCCTCGGCGCCGCGATGCTGGTCCTTGGCTTGCTGGTCGGCCAGTTCAATCAAGACTTCCTCTTGCGCGAAGGCGTCTTGCTGATCATGCTCGGATTGTGTTACGTGGGTTGCTACATCGGCATGCAGGACGCCGGCAGCGACATTTCCTTCAAGTGCGGCATCGCCCTCGGCATCGCCGGCGCGGTCAACCTCGTGCTCGCATGGCGACACGTCGCCTTTCCAAGTCAAGACGTCGACTTCGCCGTGCCGTCGATCATTCTTTTGACCGCCGCGAGCATCGTATGCGTCGCCCTCTATCTCGGCATCTGTTCCGACCGCCCTTTCATCGTCCTCGTTCGCCGCGAACTGGCCGCCTTCTTCTATTCGCCCATCGCCTATCTCGTGATGTTCGGCCTGCTCTTGATCGGACTGTGGATGTTCTGGACGTTTCTCGATTCGCTCGATGACCGGGCGCGCGGCGGTATGTTCGAGCCCATTGTGGCCCGTTATATCGTCAACCTGATCCCGGTAATCGCGCAAATGTTCGTCGTCGCCGTGCTGACCATGCGGCTTTTGAGCGAGGAGGCGCGCAGCGGCACGCTCGAAGTGCTCCTGACCGCGCCGGTCAACGAATCCACTGTCGTCTTGAGCAAGTTCTTCGCGGTCTGGATTTTCTACCTGTTCACCTGGCTGCCCTGGCTGCTCTTTCTCGTGGCCTTGCCCACGATGGGCGGCGACCCCTTCGATTACCGGCCGATTCTCAGCTTCGTGTTCGCGCTCATGGCCACGAGCGCGGGCTTCCTCGCCATGGGCTTGTTTTTCTCGAGCATCACCCGCAACCAGATCATCGCCGCGGTGCTCACTTTCGTCGGCATGGTGACGCATCTGGGCTTTTATCTTCTGGCACAGTTGCTGGTAGCCACGCGGGCCAGCGATTGGGCGGAAGTCTTCGATTACGTATCGTACATCGACTTGTGGATTCGGACCTTGGAAGGAACACTGGCGCCGCGCTTCCTGGTATTCCATATTTCGTCGGCCATTTTCTTTCTGTTCGTGACGGTGAAGGTCCTGGAATCGCGCAAGTGGAAGTAAGCTCGGACTTTTGAGGTGACCATGGACGCCGCAACGGCTCAACCCTCTGAACAACACGGGACGGCCCGTTCCATCGGGGGCACGCTGCTCTTTGGCGCTGTCCTGCTTTTAACGATGGCGCTGTGGCTGCGCGCCAAGCACGAAGGCTTGTCTACGTTCTGGGCGATCGCCCTGGCTCTTTTGGGGGCTGCCGCCATCGGCCTGGCCGTCTGGCGTTTCGTCGTGCGCGTCAATCAATCGATGTCCGCCGAGCAGAAAGCGGCCGTTCGGACTTCGCAGGAGAAAATGGCCGGACTTTTGTTTGTCGCCACCGGCTTTTTCACTGTGTTCCTGGGCGGTTACCTGTTGATCTGGCAAAACCTCGACGCCTTCGGCGAAGGCGTCGGCCTTATGATCTTCGGATTGGTTGTGCTGGTGCTGGGCCGCAATTGGTTACGCGGCGTCGTCGAGGGGGCGCCGACCTCCTCGTTTCTGGAAGGCCTGCGCAAAAACCACGCGGCCATCAGCCTCGCACTCATCATCCTGGGCGCAATCGGCGCACTGACAGCGCTCGGCCTCATTCTCTTGAAGAAGGTCGGCTGGGAATGGGCCCCGGAAACGCTCGGTCTCCTGCTCTTGGGCCTGACGTTCATGGGCTGCGGCGTCTGGCTGTTTCTCGCGTCCGGACCGGAATTGTCGCTGTCCCGCATGCGCTATCTTGTGCTCGTCTTGGGCGGGCTGTCGGGGCTGATCATCGCTTTGGCTACGCTGGGCCGTGCCCTCATCTGGCGCGAAGACGTGTTCGCCGGCGGTCTGGCGGCCTGGCAGGGGCCCAATGCCTGGCGCGTCTGGCTATGCGCCTACGTCGGCCTGGGCGGGCTGGCGCTCATGTTCGCCAGCCTGGTGCTGGGCAAGGCCGACGTTCGCGTCAATCCCGTGTTGCGCCGCACGCTGTACGGCTACAACGCGGTCCTCACCGGCCTTCTGCTCCTGGCCTTCCTCATCGTGCTCAACATCGTCTTCTATGCCCAGTTTCCGTTTTCCTTCGATTGGTCCGCGAGCCGGGGTCTGCACACCCTGAGCCCCAGCACCAAGAGCTTGCTCGCCAACCTGGATCGGCCGACCTCGGTTTTCGTCACGGTCACGCGGGCCCAGCTTCTTTCCGAAGTGAACAACATGCTGGATAACGCCAAGCAGGTGAATCCGGGCAAGTTCCATGTCAAGTACCTCAATCCGGACAACGTGCGCGATCGGCCGGAGATCGAAGACCTGTCGAAGCGATTTCCGGAGATCATCCCTGAGGAATCACGGTCGCGCTTCGATCTAGGCACGGGCCGCGGCCTGCTCATTGTCTATGGCTCGCTCCCCTCCGATGTGGACAAGAAGGTGCCGCACTCCTTTATCCATGAAAGCAAACTCTTCGAGCAAGAGATGCGCAAAGAGAAATCCAAGCCGCTTTTGAAGTTCAACGGCGAAGTGGAAATGTTCAAGGAGCTGAGCTTTCTGATCCACGAGAAGAAGAAACGCAAGCTCTATTTCCTTCAGGATCACGACGAGCTCGACGTGCTATCGCAAAAAAGTACAGTGCGCCGCGACCTGCGCCTCGGCATGGCGCCCCTGGGCATGGCCATCCTTGCCGAGTGGCTGAAGAAGGACAATTACGACGTGCTGGGGCTCAGCTTCGCCAAGCAGGTGCCTGGTAAGAAGGACGACATCATGGTTTACGCCAAGGCCGCCGGGGACAAGAAAAAGGACGTGCCCGACGACGCCTACGCGGTCATCCTCGCCGGTCCGAGCAAGCACATACCGGAAGAAACGATCGAAGCTCTCGAGCGCTACATGGATCGCGGCGGACGCATGATCGTCATGCTGGACGTGGTCCAGGATGAGAAGGCGACTTCCCTCAAATCCACCGGCATTGAAGACTTCCTGCGCAAGTACGGCGTGCAAGCAAACAACGAGTTTGTGATGCGCGCCACCTTGCAGGAAGATCCGCGCAACGTTTTGGCCATTTTCAATGAAGAGGCCAAGGCGGCAATCGCGAAGCAATTCGGCCGCATCGTCATTCCGCTCGATACTGTCCGCGTCGTGCGCCCGGAGCCTGGCGCGCTGAAATATCGCGCCGAGGTGCTGCTGCACGCGCCCCCCCGAAGCTACGTCTGGGCGGATTCCGCAATGACGGCGCTCAACAACCCTGTCGCGTACGTCACCGATCTCGAGCGCAAGGACATTCTCGAGGCCAAGCTGAGCGTGGCGCCCATTCCCGTGGCCCTCACCGTTTCCGAGGACGGAAACAAGCCGCGCATGGTCGTCTTCGGCGACGCGGAGTTTGTTTGCAATTATGACATCATGCAAGGAAAGATGCGTTCGAAAGACGTCTACTACTCGTTGCTCACAAGCGCCATCGAGTGGATGTCGGACAAGAGCGGCCTGGTCGGCCCGCGCCCCAAGACGAGCAATCATTATTCCATCAACAGCGCGTCGGTGGATACGTCGCGCATGATCCTGATCCCGTTCTGGCTGATGGCCGTCTCTATCGGCGGCCTGGGCCTGGGCATCTGGGTCACGCGGCGCAGATAACACGGATCTGGCGAGCCGAACTCATGTATGGCGAGCCGAACGCCGTTAGGCGTCGGGTGCCTCGCCTGGCGGCGCACCCGGCCGCTTACGCGGCTCGGCTCACCCTAATGCTGTTCCCATGGACCGCTTCTGGCTCATTACCTGGACCTGCTACGGCACTTGGCTACCGGGTGATCGGCGTGGATTTGTCAGCTTTGTGGAAGACTCGGACGGCAATCGAGTGATTCACAATCTTCCGGGGACGCCGTTTGACGCCGACATGCCATTACTGGAATCTTACGCACGCTCGCAAATGAAAGGGCCGCCCGTGAAGCTGGACAAGCGAGACGCCGACGCGCTCATCCGGCAGTATCAGGAAACGGCGCGCATTCGCGGGTGGGAACTGCAAGCTGCCAGTGTGATGTACAACCACACGCATGTCGTCGTCGGCCTACCAGGGGATCCGGACCCGCAGTGATCTTGGAAACGCTCAAGAGTTGGGCAACCAGAGCCATCAAGAAGCATCGGCAGTTGCCCGCCAACGGTACCTTTTGGATTGCAAAGGGCTCCAAACGCAAGCTGGCCGACGAATGCGCCATACATGATTCGGTAATCTATGTAGTAAGGTGCCAGCCCAATCCGTTCGCCGTTTGGTTTCATCCGAAATGGCAGGGGGCAGTGGAAGAATTTGAAAGGGCGAGTCAATTAACGGTCGGAATGGCGAGCCGAACGCCGTAAGGCGTCGGGTGCCTCGCCTGGCGGCGCACCCGGCCGCTTACGCGGCTCGGCTCGCCATGCGGTCGGCTCGCCATGCGAAGAAACGCGGATTAGGAGAACTGCATTATGAGCTTTCGCTGCACCGGCATTTTGTTCGTGCTTCTGTTCGCCATGCTCTGGCTGTTCGGCCTCATGCTGGCCCACAAGAAGACGCAGGTCGATGAAAGCGCCATCGTGCCGACGCTGCAAAAAGCGCCCCCGGACATGATTGTCGAGTCCGTCACCGTGGAGCGCCACGATAAGGACAAAGAGCAAGCTTTCCAGTTCACGCAAGACTTCGAGCGCAAAGACGAAAAGGACGGCGTCAAGCTTGTGTCGAAGGACGTATGGACCTATCGCAAGCCCGACGCCAAGTCCGCGGTCAAAGTCGAGACGTTCCGCATCAATCAGATGGTCAACCAGATCAAGGACGCGCGCAAGAACGACGAGGTCAGTGTGTCCGACAGCTTGTCGGATCACGGCCTGGACAAGCCGTCCATGGTCGTCACGCTCAAGGGAGTCTGGTTGCAGGATCAGAAAGAGAAAACGCGCGAATGGAAGTTCTTCATCGGCAAGGAAAGCGCGGACAAAGCTTTCCGGTTCGTCAATTCCTCGGACCGGCCCCAGCGCGTTTTCGCCGTCTCGCGCGGCGCCATCGACAGCCTCTTTTTCACCGACCCCAACCACCTGCGCTCGCGGCGGATCTTCGACTTCAGCGACGTCACCGCCAAGTCCATCGAGGTCAAAGAGGGGAGCGACATTCTCGAGCTCAAGAAGGAAGAAGACGCGACCTGGCGTTTCGTCAAGCCGTCCCTGGGATTTGCGGACTTCGAAGGCCCGAATGCGCCCAAGGAAAAGGAGCCTCCCATCGGCGTCAAGTCGCCCGAGGGCGGCGTCAAGGGACTTTTAAGCGCGATCAGCTCCATCCGCGTCGATACCGAGGACGACTTCGTGGCGGCCGGCGACGCCACACCCGGCCACTTCGGCCTCGAAGACGGCAAGGAAACCATGCGCATCGAAGTCGGCACTCCCGACGGGAATAAAGTCACCAAGGAGACGCTGCTCATCGGCCAGCGCACCAACGATAAGGGCCGCGATCAGTACTACGCCCGTTTGAAAGACGATCAAGGCGTCTTCCGGCTGAACGCCAAGTTGCTCGAGCCCATACGAAACTACCTCAAGAATCCCGGGCAACTCCGCAGTCTCGACATTGGCCACGTCGACATCAAGAAAGTGGATGTCGTCTCCTTCGGCAAAGGCAAGGACGAAGTCCGCCTCGTTCACCGCGAGGACAAAGGCTGGCAAGTCGTGGCGGGCACGGACAGTCCCAAGAACGCCGATGGCAAAGCGGTCGATGCCTTCTTGGAAGCGCTCCAGGGCAAACGCGCCATCGTCAAGTTCTTTGATGAAGGCGACTGGAAAAAGCTCGACGCCGAACTGGGTTTCGACAACCCGCAAGCCGAGGTCGCCCTGTACGTCGACGGCTTGGACAAAGACAAGAAGGACGAGAAAAAAGACGACAAGAAAGACGCCAAAGACAAGAAGGACGACAAGAAGAAAGACGATGCGCCCCAGCTCAAGAAGGACGCCAAGCCCGCCGTCACGCTCGTCTTCGGCAAGAACGATAAGGAGCACGTCAACGTCAAGCGCGTCCTGGCTGACGGTACGATCAGCCGCTTCACTGTGGCCAAGGCGCTTTTGGATAAGGCCGCGCCTTTCGAAGGGGCGGCGCTGGCGTTCCTCGACACCGGCCTGCCGAACCTTTCCCCGCAAGACGTCACGCGCATCGAAATCACCGGCGGCAAGACCAAGATCGCCGTCGCGCGCGGCACAGGGGACAAAGCGCAGCGCTGGTACTTCCAGGAAGGCAAGAACGACACTCCGGCCGACACGTTCAAGACGCAGATGCTCATCAACCAGCTCACGCTCCTGGACGCCAAGCGCTGGGTAAAGAAAGCGGATGCCAAGGAAGACCTGGACAAATACGGCCTTGGGTCGCCGGCGCTGACGGTGACGTTCTGGGTGAAAAAAAGCATGCCCGCTTCGAGCGCGGCGGCCGCGCTTGGCCTGTTGTCGACGCCGTCGCCCTGGCGGCCCTTCCTGGTCCATGCGTCGGTCGTCGCCAATAGGGAAACAGCCAAGGGCGAGCCCATTACCTTCAAGCTCGGCAAGGAAGCGGACTATGAAAAAGGCGCTCTCTTTGCCCAGCGCAGCGATCACGACATGCTCTTCCTCGTCCCGGACAACATGGCCAAATCTCTGCGCGAGGCCGACCTGCGCGACCGCACGACGGTGTACTTGACCGTTCCGTATCTGGCGACAGCGCTTTTAGGCATGGAGGCGGCTCAGCCGTACGCCGCGGTGTTCGCCGCCGCGCCGCCCTGGACCAATGAGGTGCACCGGTTCGATCCGGACAAAGTCGAGAGCGTGAAGCTGTCGATCCGCACCCGCGAAGAGCTGCGCAACTTTGCTTTCACACGCGCTCCCCAGGCGGCAGCGAAGGAGAAGGAAAAGGATAAGGACAAAGAAAAGGAAAAGGAGCGCCTTTGGACCGATAGCTCCGGTCTTATGGAGTTCCAGCTCGATTCGGCGAAGGTAAATCAGCTGGTCGAGCAGCTCGCCAAGCTCAAAGCTGAGCGCTGGGTCAGCATTGCCGGCGGCCCGCAGTCCGATCAGAAGCTCGGGGCCAAGGACTCCACCTTGAAGATCGACCTTGGGCTCGCGGGGGGCCAAACCGTGACCCTGACCGTCGGCGCCGGCTTCGAGCGCGGCATGTACTACGCCCATTCCACGCTCTGGCCCGACGCCGTCTTCTTCGTCCCGGGCGTCAGCATCGATCCCATTCTGCGCGGCGTCTCGTATTTCGGCAAAGACCGAGTCGCCGCCGCCAATTGATTTTTGGTATAATTCTCCTAACCACGGATTGCACGGATCAACACGGATTGGGCGCTTGACTCCTATCCGTGCCCATCCGTGTTATCAGTGGTTGGCTTTCTTGAGGCATCATGAAAATTGTCCACTACCCGCACCCCGTATTGCGCCGGCCTGCGAGTCCGTTGAAGCATATCGACAAAGGAATCCGTCTTGCAGTCGGCCGAATGATGGACCTCATGTACGAGGCCAAGGGGCTGGGCCTGGCCGCCCCTCAGGTTGCGTTGCCGTATCAACTCCTGGTGACCAACATCACCGGCGACCCCAATCAGAAAGACCGAGAGGAGGTCTACGTCAACCCCGTCATCATCGACCGCAAAGGCTTTCAAGAGGACGAAGAAGGCTGCCTCAGTTTCCCTGGTTTGTTTCAGAAGATTCGGCGCTCGAAGACGATCAAGGTGCAGGCGTACAACCTGAAAGGCGAGCTGGTTGAGAAGACAGTCAGCGACTTGGAGGCCCGCGCCTGGCAGCACGAGATCGACCACCTAAACGGCGTATTGTTCATCGACATGATGGGGCCGATCGCCAAGCTCGCGAGCCGTTCGTCGGTAAAGAATTTCGAGCGTGAGTTCAAAAGGATGCAGGAGAAAGGGGAAATACCCCCCGAACTCGATGTCACTCAACTCTTAGCGGCGCTTGAAAGCGAGACGTGATGCTCAAGCAGAGTCATCGATTGGTAACCTTTATTTTGATCCTAATCTCTTCGTGACCTCGACCCAGTTGCACTCTTTGTTGCCCTAGGCCGATCCATGGAACCTGTTGCGAATCTTGGTTTCGCCCAAGTCGATCTCGAGCGCCGCGAGCGCTGCGGTTTCCCGGAAGTCATTTTCTGCCACGGCAAGGCCAATGAGTGGGTCGGCGAAGTCGTCCGCAAGCTGAACGATTCAGGTCAAGACTGTCTGGCCACGCGCGTCAGCGACGAGCAATCCGTTTATCTGGCCGAGCGTTTTCCCAAGGCCCGGCAAGACCGGGTCGCGCGCACCTTTTGGCTGCCCGCGAAAGCGCCCACTGCGAAAGCCGGCCGGGTCGTGGTCATCACCGCCGGCACCAGCGATCTGCCTGTGGCGCGCGAAGCCGTGGTCACGGGCGAGGCTCTGGGCGCGGACGTGCATCTCATCGCCGACGTGGGCGTGGCGGGAATTCATCGGCTTTTGAAGCATCAGAAAGAATTTGCCGATGCGGATTGCATCGTCGTGGTCGCCGGCATGGATGGCGCCCTCCCCAGCGTGGTGGGCGGGTTGGTCGATTGTCCGGTGATCGCCGTGCCTACGAGTGTGGGCTATGGTGCCGCGTTTTCAGGCGTCGCTCCGCTCCTCACGATGCTCAATAGCTGTGCAGCGAATGTCGTCGTTGTGAACATCGACAGCGGTTTCAAGGGGGGGTATGTCGCGGCACTCATCGCGCGGAATGCTCGCCAAGATTTGTAACTACAAAAGGGGGGTGTGGGTGTGTCGCGCGACCAATCCTGTAAAACATAGTTCCTGTAAGCACTTAGGAAAACAAATAGGTCGCGCGTGGTTGTCACGAATCCTACCCGATGACCTGGATCAAACTCATTTCGATTGAGCAAGCCACGGGCGAATTGCTGGATGCCTACCGATCGGTCTATGCGCTCTATCCGCCTGAGTACGGTGTCGAAGTCCCGACGGTGCGCCGCCCGGACGGCTCGGCGGACAGCATCGTCGCCGCACACAGCCTGATTCCGCAGGCGCTAAGGCACATGATGTCCGGATTGGCGGTGATGCTGTCGCCCGATTTGCCGCTTTCGCGCCGGCAGCACGAGATGATTGCGACTGTGGTATCGGCGCTCAACGACTGCTTTTACTGAATCGAGAGTCATGCCGAGTTTCTGCGTCTGGTGTCGCTGGACGCCGAGCTCGCCGCGCAGTTGGCGCGGGACTATACGCAAGCGAAGTTGTCCGAACAGGATCGGGCCATGCTTGACTACGCCGCCAAGCTGACGCGCCATGCAGTGCGCGTGTCGCCTGAGGACTTGGATCGATTGCGGCAGGTAGGTTTCGACGACCGTGGCATACTGCAAATCAATCTGATCGCGAGTTACTTCAATTACATCAACCGTGTCGCGGACGGGTTGGGGGTAGGACGGCCAGTCGCCTAGCTATTTCCAACCTTGAACCTTTTGCTCGCGAACCCATTCGCGAAACGACTCGACGACTTGAGTTTCATCGGCCTTCTGGCGCAAGTTCAAAAAGCGGACCAGTTTCTTGACCTTCAAGAAAGGAAACGCCAAACTTCGCTCAGATTCCTCGTATTCTCCCTCGGCGTTTAGTACATGAACGATGATGTCCGTGCCATCAAAGCGCCAGATCTCTGGAATTCCGATGGCTGCGTAGATGAGCATCCGCTTCAAGACGCTGCGCGATATCTCCACTTCCACTGCCAAATCGGGCGGAGGATCGGAGCGCAAGTCGATCTTGTCCTTGCCGCGCACTTTGGCTTCATTCTGAATGTAATAGGATCGGTCCGGCTCCAATCCTTTTAGTTTCTTGCGGAGTTTGAAGGTAGTCGAGCCCGCACTTCGGCGCGGAATCGCTAATTCTGCGGTGAGCACTTCAATGAACTGGCCCAACAAGCATGCCAACCATTCATGAAGGCTCGAGAGTGTCATGATCTCCAAGTCTCCCTGATCGTATGTCAGTCGAAATCGCCGTCCAACCAGCTTGAGCCACTCGACATATTGCGGCCAAGTCACGTCTCCGAGGAGTAAGCGCTGCTCAAAGCGCCGCTTCGGTTTCACCAAGAGATCCGACATAGCCTCGACCTCCTTACTTTTTCTCTTCCTTACCCTGTTTCTTGGGCTCTTCTTCCTCTGGCGGCGGCGGGTTCAGCCCTTTGTCCACCGCCTCTATCAGCCGTTCCATGGCGAACGGCTTGCGGATGTAGTCGATGACGCCCAGGTACTCGGCATAGGCCTTGTGCCGGCTGCCTTCGTTGGCGGTGATCATGATGATGGGCGGAGCGTCGGTCTTGCCCTTGAAGTGTTCGAGCACGGGATAGCCGCCCATGCGCGGCATCATCATGTCGAGGATGACAAGGTCGGGCCGCTGGTTGTAAATAAGCTGCTTGCCCTGAATGCCGTCGCGGGCCTGCATGACTTTGTGGCCTTGACTCTCGAGCACGGCGCGAATGCCATCGCTTAGTTCGTAGTCGTCATCCACGATAAGGACAAGTTTTTGTTGCGACATGGGGGCTTCCTTTCAAGCGTCTGCGTCCAACTTATCAAGGTCTGCGTGTCTTCACAAGGTACGGCGTCGTCGCCCCGTGTACACGGAAGTTACGTAGTGGAGCGCGACCAACCCTTCTCTTTGAAATTCCTCAAACACCGAGTGTAGGCCCGCGACAAACGTCTCGCCCTCGGCGGGCGCCTTGGGAGCGTAGGACGCTGACAACGCCCGGCCAATCATCTGTTCTACGTTCATCGGCTGCTTTTGACCAAAGATTGCGCAGGACGATTCCTCGAAAAGCGGATGGCCCAGAAGCACGCGGCCGGCGGCCTGGCGGTGGTTTTCAACGCGCTCGGCATGGGGCGCCGAGCGAATCACCTTACTGTAGGCCGCGGTGAACGGGTCCCGGTCGTCGCGCTCATTCCACACGAGCGCGGCCCAACCGCCGGGCCTCAGGATGCGCGCGAACTCCGCCAGCGCCCGCTCGGGCTTTAGCCAATGAAAAGCCTGGGCGCATAACACCATCGCAGCGCAGCCATCGTCCAGACCCGTTGCCTCGCCCGTTCCGTCGCGATACTCCGGCTGCTCCCCTCGCCCCTCGGCGACTATCGTAGGATAGGATTCCGATCCTGTCCGCCTCGTTGCTCGCCGGACCGTAGGATGGGATTCCAAAACTGTCCCGACGGCCTCTGTGCGCATGTCGGCGTTGGGCTCGATGCCGATGACGCGGAAGCCGCGCTCGGCCATGAGCCTACTCGAAATGCCCGTGCCCGAACCGACATCGACGACCAGATCGCCGGGCGCCAGACCGCAGCGCTCGACCAGATAGTCCAACGCCTCGGCGGGATAATCGGGCCGGAACTTGGCATAGACGTCCGCCAGTCCCGTGAAGCGCTCGGTCGGATCGGTGGACAACAAAAACCCCTTTCATCGCGCTTGTGTTTCTTCTAGGATAGACGGACAACCTTCGGGGTAAAAGGAATTACCATGCAGTTCTGCGTTTTGGGCAGCGGCAGTTCCGGCAACTCCAGCCTGGTGCGCGCCGAGGGTTTCCATCTCCTGATCGATTGCGGCTTCGGCGGCCGCGCCCTGGATCGCCGTTTGGCGAAGGCGGGCGCATTCTGGCACGATGTCGGCGCGGTGCTGCTCACTCACACCCATAACGACCATTGGCACGAAAACGCGTTCGAAGTATTCTGTCAACGCGGCATTCGCCTCTTGTGCCATCCCCAGCACGCGCAAGCGCTTAAAGCGCAGAGCCCGGCGTTCGCGGAGTTGGCCAAAGCAGGACTCGTGCAACCGTATCGCCTCGGCGAGACTTTCTGCCTGGCCGAACGAGTTCTGTGCCGGCCGCTGCCCCTCAAGCACGACGGCGGCGTGACGTGCGGTTTTCGCGTCGAGGCCAACGGCTGCGCGCTGGGTTATGCGACCGACCTGGGCACGTGGGACGCCGCCCTGGTCCGCGCCCTCGCCGACGTGGATTTGCTGGCTTTGGAATTCAACCATGACGAGGAGCTGCAGAAAAGCAGCGTGCGGCCCCAGTTCCTGAAAGAGCGCAACCTGGGAGCGCATGGCCATTTGTCGAACGTCCAAGCCGCGCGGCTTTTGGCGGAAATTGCACGGCAATCGCAGCCTGGCCGGCTGAAACATCTGGTGCTGTTGCACTTGAGCCGGCAATGCAACCGCCCGGACCTGGCCCGCGCCGCCGCGCTGGCGGTTTTGGAGAACGCCTCCATCGGGCTGCATCTTGCTGGCCAGAATCGCGCCGGCGCGGTGCTGCGGCTCGATGCGGCCGGCGTCGCGGGGCCCAAACGCAGGCCGCGGCGGCTTTTGGCGGTGAGCCCGCGTCAGCCGCTGTTGCCGGGGTGGGAGCGATGAGCGCGCTATCTTGGCAAGGTTGGCGCGAGCGCGAAACGTGAACGGGCTATCGTCTGATTTGCAGTCGTTGGCCGGTCAAGTCATGGAGTCTTCCTTCGGGGTATTGCTGCGAGTATTCCCAGCCGCGCAGTAGCCGAAGACCAGCTCTAGGGAGACTAGTTCCATGACGAAGCGTAAAGCCCTGTGAAAAATCGGGAACCAACTCCAAGCGGCGACGAAACTTCGAGTCGAAACTGACAATGACGCTGTCACGTTTGTCGCGCGGCATCCGAAGTGTCGCTCGAACCTTGTCCCTGAGACCTGGCTGCCAAAACCCTTGGTCTAGGTGCAAGCGACAGCACAAGTCGTCGGAAGCAAACGACCAAAACAACCAGTCCGCGGCATAGGTCCGTTCGACGATGAAGTCCGCAGCCACGTTCCGTGCGTCGGACAATGCGATTATCGGTATTGGCGGTTGCGCTACCGACGCCACCGGCACCCCCGCAATTGGTTCGCGCAAGAGCTCCTCGAGCTTCTGCCACTTCTCTGCTGAGATGTAGAATCCCAGTCCATCGGAAAACTGTCGAAGTTCGTGGGCCCGTCGTTCGGCAATTGACCGGCTAAAGCAAAGATGCGAAACAAGTTTGGAACTATGAACATGCGGCGAGTCATCCGCCCAATCGAGAGGACGATCCACGAAGATTGCTTGGCCCAGAAGCTTCCATTCGGCTGAATCCAAAAGATCCTGAATACTCTCGTCAATCAAGTGCCGCACATTGGATCTGATTTTGCCTTGCAATGACTCGCCTTCGTATAAGCGCCTTGTGCGCTTCAACACATTTGTCAGTTGTTCTTCCGGCACGCGTACATGCGGAGCGGGTAGGACACGGACATTTTCACCTGGCGTTGTCGGCGCATCCGGCACAGCCAGTCCTTCGTAATAACGGCGCAAGAGACACCCTTGCCGCAATGCACGTCGACGCTTGCGCCTCGCCACTGCTGCATCGGCAGGCCCATCGCGTTCAAACGAGGCAGGCGACTTCTCCGCAATCAGAATCAACTCGTTCAAGGCCTGGTCCAAGACGAGCGCATCCGGGTAATTCGCGCCGCGATGGTGGTACGTGATGAGGTCATACGCGGTCAGGTGCCGGCAAAGTTTGATTATCAGGTCACGCAGGAAGTCAACATAGCCCGCCAGTGGAATTGCTTCGCGTGTCACGAGACGGCGAAATATCGAAAACGCTCTCTCTGGAAGCTGCGTGTATGGCGTCAGCGACGTGTTGTTGAAGAGGATCTTGCATTGAAATGGAACGTTCAATTCTGCGTTCCACTTGTAGTGTGCTTTCACCGCGATCAGCTTTTCAACGGCGTCGTCGATGTCGCTTGGTTGCATTGTGCGCAGAAGTAGTTCCAAAATGGAATAAAGCCAAATGTGCTCCAGGAAAGGATGTCCGTCTGCCGAGTCTATTGCGGTCCCCGCCGATCGTGCTGTTTGCTCCAGCCGATTGAAGTAACACTTTGGCAAGTCCAGCAATGCGCGCCAGTCGCGAATAGGCTCTTGCTCGCCTTCCCGTTTCACATATCGGAAGTACCCAAATCGCCCCAGAACAAACTCAGGCAAAGGAGTTTCAACCGAATTCAACGGGAGACGGCTGGTCCCAACGAGACCTTGCCAGACCAATTCCTCTAGCTCTCCGACAAGCAATATCTCATCGTAATCCTGCCACCGCAGCGTCCCAACCAGCTCCCTTGTCCAGCGCTGCACCTCGCGGCTTTCGATGACGTTGCCGCCCGAATCGAAAGGCTCCCACACGTACGCCAGAATCCCGCGGACGACGTGGATTTCGCCGCGCTCCTGATCGAGCTTGACGGACAAGAGCGGCTCGTCGGCTCTGGTTTCGTTTTCCCATTTGTAGATGTTCCATGCCAAGAAGCGCCGCGTCTGGCGGCTGAAGCGCACCGGCAAGAGCTGTCCGCGAAAGAGCTCCCAGGGAATTTCCTCCTCGGCCGGCGGTTCCCAGGTTAGCTTCAGGTCCCGGCTGACGAAAAAACGCCCCGGCCGAAGGACATCGCCGATCAGCTCTTTGACCTTGTCCAAAGTCCACGTTTCACCGGCAGACATGAAAAATGGCCTTCCTTTCGCGCGCTTGATGAACTATATGATTTAGCCTATCGTCCAAAATGCGAATTGGCAGACATTAGCCCGACGCGCGAGCGAGGAATAGTCGCCATGGACCAAACGGTCGAGAGCCTGTGCAACCAACTGGCGCGGGCCAAGGTGTTAAGTGCCGATGCCATCCGCGGTTTGCGGCTGGAATGGCGCGCCGCGGCCGGCGTCGCCGCCGACCGGGTCGCCGACTTTCGCCAATGGCTCCTGCGGCAACAGCGGCTCACTGCCTTTCAGCTCGACATGATCGACCGCGGCTACGGCGACCTCCTCCACTTCGGCCAGTACAAGCTTACCGAGCGCATCGGCCGGGGACGGATGGCCGGCGTGTACAAAGGCGTGCACTCCTCCGGGCAGGTCGTGGCCATTAAAGTTTTGCCGCCTACCAAAGCCAAGGACCCGCAAGTCCTTGGCCGATTCCTGCGCGAGGCGCGCCTGGCCGTCAAACTCGATCATGACAACGTGGTGCGCACATTTCAAAGCGGCGTACAGGAGGACATGCACTTTATCGTGATGGAGTATCTGGACGGCGACACGCTCGATGAAGTCTTGAAGAAGCGCAAGCGCCTGCCCGGACCCGAGGCAGTGGCCATCTTGATTCAAGCGCTCGAAGGATTGGAACACCTCAATGACGAAGGGTTGGTGCATCGCGATTTGAAGCCGGGCAATCTGATGTTGCTGAGCGAGTCGTCCACCCCGCTCACGGAATCGACGGCGAATTGCACGGTGAAGATTCTCGACATTGGACTGGGCCGGGCGCTGTTCGACGAAGGGACGCCGGGCGCGGGCGAGCTGGAAATCACCAGCGACGGCGCCATCCTGGGCACCTTGGACTACATGGCGCCGGAGCAAGCGCGCAGCGCTCACAGCGCGGACATTCGCGCGGACATCTACAGTCTGGGCTGCGTGATGTATGAAATGCTCACGGGTAAGCCCCCCTTTCCGGACACCAATTTCGCCCGGCAGATGCGGCGTCACGCCGAAGAAGCGCCCAAGCCGCCCGCCGAAACGGTGGCCGGCCTGCCGCCGCAGCTCAATGCGATCGTGCTAAAGATGCTGGCCAAGGACGCGTCCATGCGCTACGCCACGCCGAGCCAAGCGATCAAAGACTTGAGGGCGCTGGCTGCGCCGACGCCGGCATCTGTGAAGCCGGCGCGGCCGATGCGCTCGTATCTAAGCTGGCTGGAAATGCAGCGGCTGCACCAGCAACCGGGCGAGTTTCATCCCGCGCCCGCGGCCAAAATGGAACAGGCCTCCAGCCCACCGGTAGTTCGGCGCGCCCAAAGCCCGCCCCAGACGCCAAAGCCCGCGTTGCCGCAGGCCATGCCCGTGCCGTCACCGGTCGCGCCGGCCACATCGGCGCCCGCGCCGGTTGTTTTCCAAGTGACCGGAG
The DNA here is from genome assembly GCA_022616245.1 of Gemmataceae bacterium. Taxonomy (GTDB): domain Bacteria; phylum Planctomycetota; class Planctomycetia; order Gemmatales; family Gemmataceae; genus JAKEFD01. The sequence continues at coordinate 20,747 of JAKEFD010000130.1, read as the reverse complement.
ATCAAGTCGTTGGTCACGCTTTTGAGGACACTTGGAAAAAGATCAAGACACACGGCTGGGGAAAGCGCGACTGGATTGCCGCCGGCATCGGCGCGGGGGCGATGCTGCTCTTGGTCTTTTTCCTTTGGGTGATTTGGCTCTTGGCGACTTAATTGTCCCTTGCTCGCGCGTCGGGCTCGTGTTCAAGAATCACGGCCATATTGGGACTACGATTGTTCGAAGGTCACAACGACGCAAGTGACATTGTCGCGCGAGCCGCGCGATAACGCCAGCTGAACGAGGTGATCGGCCCAATCTTGCGGATCGGGAAACCTAGCGCGTCCATCCAGCATGTCTTCGTCGTTGAGGTGGTTTGTCAAGCCGTCGCTGCCCAAGAGCAGGCAATCGCCCGCTTTCGGCTCGAAGGGACTTACATCGGCGCCGTCGCCCATGTTGGAGCAGCCGAGGAATTTGTGCAGCACGTGCTGATACGGACTGTGCCGCGCCTCTTCGGGCGTCAAGGCGCCGCTGGCGACCAAGGCCTGCGCGACCGAATGATCGACGGTGAGTTGCTCAACCTTGCCTTCACGTATGAGATATGCACGGCTGTCGCCAAGGCCCGCGACGAAAACCTGATTGTCGCGGTGGACGGCGACGACGGCAGTCGTGCCCATGCGCCGGCCTTCGGGTTGCTCCTGGCCTGCATCCAGAATGGCTTGATTCGCTTGGGCCATCGCTTGACGCAGCGCCTGTTCGGGAGAATCCTGCGCTGCCATGCGCTCGTGCAAGACTTGCGGAATGATCTCCGCCGCCATGCCGCTGGCTAGTTCGCCGCGATCCTGACCTCCCATGCCGTCCGCTACGAGAAACAAGTTTTGCGTCAAGTCGACTACGAAGCGGTCTTCGTTGTTCGGGCGTATGCCTTGGGCGCTTCTTGAGCCGACGCGAAGGACGAAATCAGACATAGGAGCCAGGTCTCGACAAGGCCAAAGAGTAGCGACTATTCATTCTATCGTTTGCACGCGGCCGTCGCTATCACCGGCGCCGAATTCATTCACCGTCGGGATCAGGCCGCAGATTCGATTCCGCCCGCAGAATCGGCAATGTTTTGCCATCTTTCCCAGTCAAAACCACTGGACACACCTGGAGCGATGCCGTCCAGGACGTTACATTCCCCTTTGCTTCCTCATAATTACTTTCATTGCTTCTTGAGCCCGAACGCACGGGGGTCGCTTGTATTCCACTCTTTCCGCAACTCCCACGGTTACCGTCGTGGACGATGAGCCGGCTGCCTTGAACGCACTGGTGCGCGCGGCCGAGTGCATGAATCTCCAATGCCAGACCGCGGTCAACGCCGAACAAGCCCTGGCGATCCTGGAGAAAACGCTGACGCCTGTCGTGGTGACCGACTTGCGCATGCCGGGCCTGGGCGGAGTCTGGCTGGTCCGCGAAATCCGCAAGCGCTGGCCCAAGGTCGCCGTCATCGTGCTGACCGCGCTTCATGAGATGGACGCCATGACGCAATGCCTGGACGCCGGCGCACATCAGTACTTTCTCAAGCCGATCAACTTCAACGAGTTTCATCACGCCTTGCAAGCAGCCCTCACGAGCCAGCGTCAGAAGCAGGAGCAAGAGCGGCGCCACGGCGTCCTGGAACAATGCCTGCGCCGGCAACATACGCGCTTGAGGCGGACGTATCTGGCCGCCATCAACAGCCTAGTGCGGCTGTTGGAGGCGCGCGACCCGTACACGTGCGGGCACTCCTTGCGCGTGTGCACCTACGCGGCGCGTTTAGCCGCTAAACTCGGTCTTGCGGACACCGAACAAGCCCATGTGCAGCTGGCCGCCAAGCTTCACGACATCGGCAAAGTCGCATTGCCGGAAAGCATCCTGAACAAGCCGGGGCCGCTCAGCCCGGAGGAGTTCTTGCCCGTCCGCAAACATCCGGTGATTGCCGAACGCATCCTCGCGCCGACGCTGCGCAAGCGCGCCGTGCTCGCCGCCATCCGCGGGCACCACGAGCGCTGGGACGGTTTGGGCTACCCCGATAACTTGCGCGGCGGCAATATCCCGCTTGCCGCCCGCATGCTGGCCGTCGCCGATTGCTTCGACGCCTTGACCAGCCATCGCGCGTATCGCGCGGCCATGTGCTTCGGGGATGCCGTTGCCGTTTTGCGGAAGGAAGCGGGCACGAAGCTCGACCCGGAGCTTGTGCCGGTATTCATCGACTTGATTGAAAACGAAACAGAGCCATGCTTGCTACTACGCCGCTGACCATCGCGTGGGCGATCCGAAACAAGCAGGTTTTTTCCTTGGCCAGCCGCGTAGCGCTGTGATACAACTTTCCCAAGTGACAAGGATGCGTCAGTGCATTTGCCGCGCGCGACCAGTCAGCCGGTGCAAATGCCGACGCGGGCAAAGTTGACCTCACCCTTCGCGTGAGGGTGCTTCACGGGGAGCGTGAAGCCTACAAAAGGAGATGAATCCATGGCGGGATTGCTTCGCACGGCGGCGCTGGCGGCTTTGTTGGTTTCCGCAAGCAACGCTTACGGCACGGAAGGTTGGTTCGGTTTTCGGCCACGACTTTACAATTCCTATTATTACTCGGCTCGGCCGGTCTATGTTGTTCCTGCGTATTGCACGACAGTGACTCCGCTGGCGCAGCAGGCCGTTGTCATGCCCTACGCGCAGCCGCAGGCCGCGCCGCCTTCGGGCCTGTCTCAGAAGCAAACGCCAAAGCAAGAAACCACCGAGCCGCCGATTGCTCAGAACAAGCAGCCGAAGGTGGCGCCGAAAAAGGACGTGCCCAAGCAAGAAAACAAGGAGCCGCCGGTGCTCGCAGCCCCCTTGGCCAAACCGCCCATGGTATCCGAGTCGCGTTCCACTGCTGTGACCCAAGCCGGCCACAAGGCAGGAAAGGGCACGCGCTGCAAAGTCGGCTTCTGGAACCTGACCGGCCGCGACATCACCCTCAAAGTGGACGGCAAAGCCCAAAAGCTCGCGAAAGATCGCGCAGTCACCATCGAGCTCGAACGCTCGTTTGTCTGGCAAGTCGAGCAAAACGAGCCCACCGGCGAGCGCGTGCCCGAAGACCAGGCGTTTTACGAAGTGATTATTCGGAAGTAGTGATGGAATTGCCGGGTGCGCGTCAATTCCCCAGCGCCCACGCTCGTGACTCCGTCCGTTTCTCCAAGGCTTGGCGGATGGTCCGGCAGATTCCCTCGACATCCAGGCCCAAGTCGGCGAGCAATTCGCCGCGTTCGCCGTGTTCGATGAATCGGTCCGGGATACCCAGGCGGATAATGTGACGAGTATCGAGGCCTGCGGAGTGGACGGCTTCGAGGACTGCGCTGCCGAAGCCGCCTTCGAGCGTCCCTTCTTCCACCGTGACGACGAGCGGCGTTTCCTCCACGGCCCGCAGCACGGTCGCCCGATCGAGCGGCTTGGCGAAACGGGCATTGACCACGCCGATTTCGATGCCTTCCTGCCGCAGCTTTTCTGCCGCCTTGACGCAGGTCAGGAACAGCGAGCCGAAAACGAGGATTGTGCCGTCCGTGCCCCATTCGTGTATTTCCGCCTGGCCTAGCTCGATCGGCGCGTGGCCCCGCTCGACTTTTTCCACACCGGCCTTGGGATAACGCATCGAGGCGGGGCCGTCGTGCTGAAGCGCGAAGCGGAGCATCGGCGCGACGTCAAGCTCGTCGCCGGGGGCCATGACGACCATGTTGGGGAAGAGCCGCATGTAGGTGATGTCGAAGCAGCCGTGGTGCGTGGGACCATCGGGCCCGGTCAGGCCGGCGCGGTCCAGGCAGAACGTCACGGGCAGATTTTGCAGCGTCACTTCCTGGAATATCTGGTCGAAGGCGCGTTGCAGGAACGTGGAATACACGTCCACGATCGGCCGAAGCCCCGCCTTGGCCTGCCCGGCCGCGAATGCCACCGCGTGCGATTCACAAATGCCCACGTCGAAGAAGCGATCGGGGAAATCGGTCCGGACTTTTTCGAGCTTGTTCCCCTGGCACATCGCCGCGGTCATGACGGTGACGCGCGGGTTGTCTTGAAGGACCTGGTAGATAGCGGAGCTTGCCGCGTCGGTGTAAGCTTTCGAGCCGCCGCGCTTGAGCGAGACGATGGTGCGATCCGGGCCGACTTTCTCGAAAACCGGCGGCGTGTGGAATGTGACCGGGTCGTCGCTGGCCTGCGGCACGCCCTGGCCCTTCACCGTTAAAACATGCAACAGCACCGGACCGTTGTGGTCCTTCACCTTGCGCAGCCAACTGCGCAGTCCGTTCAGATCGTGGCCGTCGATGGGTCCGACATAGTGGAAGCCGAGCTCCTCGAAGAGCATCCCGCCCGTGAGGAGAGCCTTGAGCCCATCGCGCATTTGATCGAGGGCGTGGCTGGCCATGCCGCCCAGAATCGGAATCTTGTTGAGGATCTTTTTGAGGTTGCGCTTGGAGCCTTGATAAATGTTGGTCAGACGGGCGCGGTCAAAGCACGTGGCCAAGGCGCCGACGCGCGGGCAGATCGACATCTTGTTGTCATTGAGAATCACCAGGAACTTGCGCTTGAGATGGCCGGCGTTATTGAGCGCCTCGAAGACGATGCCGCTCGGGAAAGCGCCGTCGCCCACGACCGCGACGCTATGTCGCTCCGGATGGCCCAAGAGTTCGTCGGCGATCTTTAGGCCCAGGGCGCAGGCCGTGGCGCAGCCGGCGTGCCCCGTCATGAACAAGTCGAACGGGCTTTCCTCCGGGTTGGGGTAACCCATGAGGCCGCCCTTGGTGCGGATGCTTTCGAAGCGGTCGTAGCGGCCGGTGATGAGTTTGTGCGGATAGATCTGGTGGCCGGTGTCCCAGATCAGCCGGTCCTTGGTGAAGTCGAAGGTCAAGTGGAGGGCGAGACACAACTCGACCACGCCGAGATTGCTGGCGAAGTGGGCCGGCCGAATGCTGAGGACCCGGATCAGCTCGTCGCGCATTTCGTGAGCAAGCTGATGCAACTCGGCGTCGTTGAGCTTGCGCAGATCGGCGGGCGCCTTGATGGTTGGAAGAATCATGTTCCCGTCTCCTCGAAGAAGATCCGTCCCCAGACCCACGCTCCGCGTGAGTTGCCTCTGCCTAGGCGCTCCGCGCTTTGGTACGGTTCTTTCCAACCACGGATGACACGGATAGCACGGATGGGCGACACGCACTTTCCATCCGTGCTATCCGTGACATCCGTGGTTAGTCAATTAGAACCTCTGTTTCCCTATCCGTTCTTTTTTATCAGAAATAACGCGTTACGGTGCCCTATTTGACCCAATCCTAGCGATTTCTGGCAAGGCAGAATTGCATCAAAGCAGCCAAACCCTCACGCCTGACGCCAAGCGGGGCGATGGCGGCAAGCGCTTCGTCGGTCAGGTCTTGCGCTCTTTGCCGGCTTTGCGGAATGCCCAACAGGCCCGGATAGGTGAGTTTGCCGCGGGCGGCGTCCTTCTGGGTGCGCTTGCCGAGTTGATCGGCATTGCTCTCCACGTCCAAAAGGTCGTCGGTAATCTGGAACACGAGGCCGAAGCAGTGGCCGTAGCGGTCCAGGCGCTCGATCAAATCGGCATCGGGGCCGCCAGGGTTTTCGCCTTGTGCCGCCCAGACGCCGAGCTTCAGGCAGGCGCGAAACAAGGCCCCAGTCTTTTGCGAATGAATGTGTTCGAGAGCTTCCGCCAATGTAGTAGGCACACTCCGTGTGCCGTCTGCCCCGAACGGCACACGGAGTGCGCCTGCTACATTGTCCTCCCAGGCCATGTCCTCGAATTGTCCGCCAACCATGCCGCCCGCGCCTGAGGCCTGCGCCACGATCGCACAGCAATTCGCCGCAGTCTTGGCCGGACAGTATTCGGCCAGCACGCCGAACGCCAGGGTAAGCAAAGCGTCGCCGGCCAGAATTGCTAACGCCTCGCCGAATTTCTTGTGACAAGTCGGCAAGCCGCGGCGCAAATCGTCGTCGTCCATCGCCGGCAGGTCGTCGTGGATGAGCGAATAGGTGTGGATCATCTCGACTGCGCACGCGGCGGGCCAGGCCTGCTCGTCGGTTCCTCCCGAAGATTCACAAGAGAGAAACACCAGCGCTGGACGCAGACGTTTGCCGGGAGCGAGCAGACTGTACTCCATCGCTTGCCGCAATTGCGCGGGGATGCCGATTTCTTTGGCGAGCACTTCGGACAAACGGCGCTCTACCAAAGATTGCTGACTTTGCAGGTAATCGGTGAGTTTGAAGGTCAATCGGTTCGCTACTCTCTCAAACTTGCGCGCCTATCGCTTTTTGTCCTTGAATTCCGCCATGATCTCGTCCACGAAATCTTCTATGCGCTCGGAGATTCGAATCCTTGAGCGTATGACGCCTTTGTCATCAAGCAAATAGACCGTCGGCCAGCCGTTAACGTTCCAACTTTTGGCAATCGGCCCGTTTCTTGTTGGTTGATCCGACCAAGTCGGACTGACGAGTTTCTGCGTTTCAAGCACTTTCTTGACCTTATCTCGCTCATCGCCATTGACTCCCAAAATCACGAACGGCTGGTCCTTAAACTTTTCGAGCAACTTTCGCTTGGTGGCATACATCCCCCGACAAGGTGAACTCCAATCACCCCAAAAATCGATGAGGACGACCTTGCCGCGATAATCACTCAATTTCATGCGTCTGCCCTCAAGATCGACTCCGTCAATTTCCGGTGCGACTTTACCTTCGGCCAAGAAGCGTAATTCAAACAAGTCGCCTTTTACCAACAGTCGCAGGAAAGCCCCATCGGATGTGCGGCTATCGCCGGAGTCCTTGCTGACGCGCTCAAAAAACGCTTCTGCTTCTCGACGCAGAGCATTACTCTTTTGCAGCGAAACCCATCTTAGAATTCCCTTGCCGAGAATTTTCTCGGTTACGCCAGCTTCTTTGGGGTTTCTCGCAATGTCCTCAGCAAGGTCTGCTGCACGCAATAGCATGCGCGCCAAGGAATAGCCCGCCCACAGTTGCATGTCGATTTCTGCGCTTTTGCTTAGAACGTATCGGAGAAACTGGTTGATGTCTTCATTGGGAATCAAGTGGCTGAACGATTGCAACATTGGTCCCGCCTCGGGGTCGTTTAGCCGGTGCTTCTTGAATAGCTGCATCACCTCGGCGAGATACGGCGCTTGCGATGTACCCTGACATTGAGCGACCGACCATCTAAGGGCCTTGTACCCCACATCCTCTTTTGGATGTGCCGAAGCAATTTGGAGCATTTTTTTCAGAAATGGCGCGGGATTGGGAAAATGCTCCAAGTGAGCTTTTTCTTTTTCTTGAGGCGTTTTGGCATTTTCAAGCAGAGCATAAAAGTGATCCAGCAACTGGTCGTACTCCTTTTCAATGGACTCATATTGCTGCTTAGGGCTCGTCAATTGTTCTTGGACAATCGATACCGCAAACGGAGTCATGGTTAGCCAGGCGACACCGGACAGTAGCATCTGCATTTCAATCTCCCACGTAATTGACGCCCGGCGGCGCGGCCCGCATCTAATCAATCATGGCGCACGGAGCAGATTCAAAACGGTTAGCTTTTCACTTCTTTTCCATGCTCGCCGCGTGCTCGAAAGGCTTCGTCACCGGCTTGCCTTCTTCATCCACGCCGACGAGAAGTTGAATGCGCTGCTCGGCGTCGCGCAGTTGCCCGTAGCAGCGCTTGAGAAGCCCGACGCCCTGTTCGTAGCGCTCGAGCGACTCTTCCAATCCTAGCTTGCCGTTTTCCAAATCGTCCACAATTCGCTTGATCTCAGCGAGAGCTTGCTCAAATGTTTGGGCGTGATCAGTCATGCGTGTTCCCCTCGCTCACGCGTCGGGTTAGTGCCCTTGCTAGCGCTGCGGGCTCGCTGATGCGTCGGGCTCATTGGATTCTTCCACACGGGCAACGAGGCGGCCATGAGCGAGAAGGACTTCGACGGCGTCGCCGGGTTGCACTTGCTCGGACGTGTGCACCAAGCGTTGATCGGGCAGGGTCCGCGTTAGGCTATAGCCGCGCGCCAGGACGTTCAAGGGGCTGAGCGATTGCAACTGCCCGGCCAGCGCTTCGGCTTGGCGCTTGCGGCGTTCGAGCAAGGCGCGCATGCCCCGGCCCAAGCGGTCGTCCCAATCGTCGAGCTGCCGTTCCTGGTGGTGCAAGCGTTCCAAGGGCAGGCGCAGCACGCGTCTTTTCGCCAGGTCGTCGACGCCTTGTTTTGCGATTGCCAGCTGTGCTTCGATCAAATCGCGCAGCCGGACGTCGACGTTGCGCAAGTTCCTCCACAACTCACGGCGATCCGGCGTGGCGATTTCCGCGGCCTCGCTCGGCGTCAAGGCCCGGCGGTCCGCGACGAGGTCGGCGATGGTGACGTCGATTTCATGGCCGACCGCGGACACGACTGGCACGCGCGATTGGAAGATCGCATTGGCGACGATCTCCTCGTTGAAAGGCGCGAGGTCCTCGGCGCTGCCGCCGCCTCGGCCCAAGAGGATTACGTCGATGCTCGGCAGCCGATTCAAGAGATAAAGACCCAAAGTGATGTCCTCGGCGGCCCATGTGCCCTGGACGCGCACCGGGCAAATCAGCACGTCCGCCATGGGCCAGCGCCGGGCCAGAATCTCGAGCATGTCGCGCACGGCCGCCCCGCTCGGGCTGGTCACCAAAGCCAAACGGCGCGGGAAACGGGGCAGCGGCTTTTTCCGCTGCGGATCGAAATAGCCGAGCTTGGCGAGTCGTTCTTTCAGTTTGCGAAGGGCAATGTCGCGTGCGCCCAGGCCCTTTGGCTGAATCTGATCGATGTAAAGCTGGTATTTACCTTGTGCCTCATACACGCTGATCTGACCGCGCGCGAAGACTTCCATTCCGTCGCCCAGTTCGAATTTAAGCCGTTGGGCGGTGCTGCGCCAGATCACGCACGACAGACTGGCCCGGGCATCTTTCAACGTCAAATAGACGTGGCCGGACGTGTGCACCTTGAGCGAGGAGATTTCGCCGACGACCCAGACGGAAGAAAAGCCGGATTCGATGACCGACTTGAGCTGAGCCGTCAATTGGCTGACGGTACACGCGGCCGGCTCTTCGACTCTGTCAAACAGGGACGGGATGGAATTGCTCATAACGTAGGACAGGTTTTCAACCTGTCCGATGAGGACGAGGCGGACAGGTTGAAAACCTGTCCTACGAATTCAGAATCCCACGCACGGCAAACCAAACGTCTCCGCCACGGCCGGGTTCGTTACGTTGCCCGCGCGGATGTTGACTCCGTGGGCCAGCGCCGGGCTGTCGGCGACTGCTTTGTCATAGCCTTTATTCGCCAGTTGCAGGACATAGGGCAGGGTCACGTTAGTTAGCGCATAGGTGCTGGTGCGGCCCACCGCGCCCGGCATGTTGGTCACGCAATAATGCAGGATATCCTCTTCAATATAGGTCGGCTCGCTGTGCGTCGTTGGCCGCGAGCTCTCAACGCAGCCGCCTTGATCGATGGCGACGTCGATGATCACCGCGCGCTTCGGCATGCGCTTCAGGTCTGCGTGTTTCACTAGAAAAGGCGCCTTCGCTCCGGGAATCAGCACGGCGCCGATGAGCAAATCGGCGCGCGTCAGCGAGTCGAGGATGTTGTGCCGGTCCGAATACAGCGTGGTCACGTTGGGGGGCATGACGTCGTCGATGTAGCGGAGCCGATCGACGTTGATGTCCATGAGGATGACGTTGGCGCCGAGGCCGGCCGCGACCTTGGCGGCGTTGGCGCCGACCACGCCGCCGCCCAGAATGAGGACGTTGGCGGGCAAAACGCCGGCCACGCCGCCCAAAAGAATTCCCCGGCCCTCTTGCGGCCGTTCCAGGTATTTCGCCCCTTCCTGGATGCTCATGCGGCCCGCGACTTCACTCATCGGCGTCAAGAGCGGCAGCGTGCCGTTCTTGTCGCGAATGGTTTCATAGGCGATGGCGGTAATGCCGGATCGCAGCACGGCGTCCGTGAGGGCCCGGTCCGCCGCGAAATGAAAATAGGTGAATACGATCTTTCCCGAACGCAACAACGGCCATTCTTCGGGCAGCGGCTCCTTCACTTTGACGATGAGGTCGGCCCGCTTCCAAATGTCCGTGGCGGACGCGGTGATCTGGGCGCCGTTCGCCGCGTACTGTTCGTCGCTGATGCCGCTGCCCGTGCCCGCCCCGGCCTGGATCAGCACCTGGTGGCCCGCGCGCGTAAGTTCATCGACGCCCACGGGAATCATGGCCACGCGATACTCATCGGTCTTGACTTCCTTGGGCACTCCGATGACATAACGGTTCTTGGACATTGCATCCTCCATGGACTTTGCTTTATTGTAAGTGAAGCGAACTTAATTGTTAGGACGCCACATGTCACAACCTGCTTGGGCGGATTTTTTCACCGCGGCGCAGTATCAGCGTTTTCGGCAGCTCGTGTCCGACTACTTCACGCAGCAAAACCGGTCGTTCGATTTCGGCGACGGCGTGATCAAAGTCGAGGACGGCGACGACGGCGCCAAGCAGCAATACGGCCTCATGAACCTGGCGCAAATGTGCCACCGCAACGACGAGGCGGAATGGGCCGAGATCATCGCCGATCATTTCCGCACGATGGAGAAGAGTCAAAAAGAGCAAAAAGTCCTGGAACAGCGAATCGACGATTTCAGCCGCGTGGAAGAACTGCTGGCGGTGCGGATTTGGCCCGAGGACTATCTCGACAGTCTGGACCGCGACAAGCTGCTGCACCGCCAGGACCTGCCGGGAACGATATCCGCGCTGGTATTCGACTTGCCATCGTCCGTGCGCAATGTCACGCCCGAGGAAGCGGAGTCGTGGGGCAAGAGCACCGACGAGTTGTTCACCATTGGACTGGCCAACGTGAAGGAGAATTGCATTCCCAACATCTCGGAGGAGGAACTGGGCGAAGGCGTGCGCCTGACGCTGTTCGCCGACGAGAGTTTTTTTGTCGCGAGCCATGCGCTCTTGCTGGAGGAGCACCCGGACGCGATCGGCGCTTTCGGCGCGCTTCTGGGCATTCCGCACCGCCATGTGCTCCTGGCCTATCCCATCGAAGACTCGCGCGTCTTGCAAGCGGTGCAGATGATGATCCCGATCATCATGGGCATGGAGCGCGACGGCCCCGGCTCCATCAGCCGGCGCCTGTATTGGTATAACCAAGGAGACTTCACGGACCTGGCTTACAAGCTCGAAGGCAATACGCTCAATTTCGCGCCGCCGGACGACTTTGTGGAGATGCTCAATCTCTTGAGCGATCACGACAACGACGATGAATAACGTAGCGGCATTCGCTTTGCAACGTAGCGGAATTCGCCAGAATTCCGTCAGACCGGAATTCTGGCGGATTCCGCTACGTTGCAGTCAGACTGGAATTCTGGCGAATTCCGCTACGTTGCAGGGAGTACGCGCGTTTTCTACAACATGGACAAGGCTTCGCCCATTCTCACGAAGGAGGTCACCTTGCGAAAACTATCATTGCTCGGGTGTATGTTGGGAGCGCTTTGGGCGTTCGGCCCGTCCTTTGGCCAAGACAAGAATCCCGTGGTCGTCATGGATACGAGCCACGGCAAGATCACGATTGAACTGTTCGCGGACAAGGCGCCGATCACCGCCAAGAACTTCCTGCAATATGTGGACGACAAGTTCTACGACGGCACGATCTTCCACCGCGTCATTGCCGACTTCATGATCCAAGGCGGCGGCATGGAGCCGGGGCTCAAGGAAAAAAAGACCAGGGCCACCATCAAGAACGAATCGACCAACGGCCTGTCCAATGAGCGCGGCACGATCGCGATGGCGCGCACGCCCGCGCCGGACAGCGCCTCGTCGCAGTTCTTCATCAACGTCGTCCATAACAAGGGGCTGGATCGGGCCAACGCCAAGGACAAAGTCGGCTACGCCGTGTTCGGCAAAGTTCTCGACGGCATGGACGTGGTCGACAAGATTCGCCGGGTCGACACTTCCAATCAAGGAGGCCATGGCGACGTGCCCGTGCAGGACATCGTCATTCGTTCGGTGCGCCGAAAGTAATCCCCGCTTGCGGCTTCGCGCTCGCAGAAGGCCCTGCCGCGAAATGGGTCCATGTGAGCGCGAAACGATGAATCTCTTGCTCTATGGGAGGAAAAACCGTGAGGTGGTTGCTGTTTTTGTGTTTGTCCGTTGGAGCATTCGGTAACCTTGGCTGCGGCTCGTCCTCGAGCGGGCCCAATCCTGTCGTCGTCATGGAAACGTCGATGGGCACCGTCAAGATCGTGCTCTTCCAGGACAAGGCGCCGGTCACGGTGAAGAACTTCCTGGCCTACGTGGACGACAAGTTCTACGACGGCACCATATTCCATCGGGTCATCTCCGACTTCATGATTCAAGGCGGCGGCTTTCTGCCCGGCATGAAGGCGAAACCCGAAAGCGGTACGATCAAGAACGAATCCAACAACGGCCTGCGTAACGAACGCGGCACCTTGGCCATGGCCCGCACGGATGATCCGCACAGCGCCAGCGCCCAGTTCTTCATCAATGTCAAGTACAACGATTTTCTCGACCGCGACAAAGCCCGGGACAAGTTCGGTTACGCGGTGTTCGGCAAAGTCCTTGACGGCATGGACGTGGTGGACGAGATTCGCGCCGTGAAGACCCACCGCGCCGGACCGCACGACGATGTGCCGGTGGAAGACGTGCTCATCAAATCGATCCGGCGCGTCGAGGCCAAGGAGAAAAAAGACTGATGCGAGGAGTTGTTGGTCTTTTTGTGATTCTTGGCGCTGGGCCTCTGTTTCTTTTGGCACAACAGCCCGCGCCGGCCTTGCCGCCCATCAATCCCGCCGCGGCCCGGCTCGAGCAAACCATCACTGGTCTTGGGGGTCCCGGATTCTGCCTGGCGTATCATCCCGTGCGCGACATGCTCGTGGCAGGCTGCGAATCGGGCACGCTCCATGCCTGGAACAAGGACGTGCTCTTGAGCATCCGCACCGGTTCGGGCACTGCTCAGGTGCAATCCGCCCACCAGGGCGCAGTCGTAGCACTGGCCTGGGGCGGCGGGCCCATACTGGCCTCGGCCGGCAGCGACCGCAAGATTCATTTTTGGAACATGGACGAAGGCAAGATCGCGCACTCCGCTACGATCGACGCTCCGATCAAAGCGCTGGACATGTCCGGGGACGGCAAAACGCTCGCGAGCGCCGGCGAAGACATGGCCGTGCAGCTCTGGGACACGGCCACGCGAAAGCCGTCGGCCAAACTTGTCGGCCACAAAGACTGGATCATATGCCTGGCTTTCAGCGGCGACGGCAAACAGCTTGTCAGTGGCGACATCGATGGATCGGTAATCTTGTGGGATGTGCCCGGCGCGAAAAAGCTCAAAGATCTGCCCACGCCGCCGAGCCCGCCGCCCAAGGAGACGCCTTCCAAATTTCCTGCACTGGCGCTCGCCTTCAGCCCCGACGGCAAGAGTCTCGCCTTGGGAAGCGCCGACGGAAACATCCAGCTCATCAATATAGCCGACGGTAAAGTGGTGCGCGCCATTCCAGGTCACACCAGCGCCGTCACGGGGTTGGCGTTTCACCCGAGCGGAAATGTCCTGGCGTCGTGCAGCAAGGACCGCACGGTCCGGCTTTGGAACCCTGCCAACGCACAGTCATTCAAGGTGCTGGAAGGTCACGGCGCCTGGGTCGAAGGGTTGGCGTTCATCGGCCAGGGAACGCGGTTGGCATCGGTGAGCGCGGATCAGACGGTGCGGATTTGGGATTTGACCGAGCCGGCCAAGAAATGAAACAAGTACGTCAGGCTGCCGCCTGACGTACTTGTGATTGTCCCTCGCTCGCGCGTCGGGCTAGTGTTAGTAGTCCCTCGCACGCTCGTCGGCTTGTGTTAACGGTCCCTCGCTCGCGCGTCGGGCTAGTGTTTGCGCGATCTAGAATTTGGGGACGAGCTTGCTCGGGTCGACCCCTTGCATCATCTTGGACAGGATCTTCTCGCCGAGCATCTTGGAGTACTTCTCCTTGTCGGCAGCGGACATCGCCTCAATGCGTTTTTTCAAGGCGTCTGCTTTCTTGCCAACTTCGACCATCTTGGTCGGATCTTTCATCGCTCCGGCCATTTCGGTGGCCACCGCGTCAATTTCGCTTTCGATGTTGCCGCCGCCGCAGCCGACGACGACAAGCGACGCTGACAGAATCAATCCGCCAAGCCATTTGCGCCAGTTCATGGTTTCAACTCCCTGAGGGGTGGAAGGGCGCTGACAACCCCCGCGGCAGTCAAGCCACTTTCCATGGAAAGAGATTACGAACGCAAGGGAATAGTCGCAAGCAGAATCCGCTCACTTCTTCCAGGAGGATAGACACCGTTCAACACGTATCGAACCATTCGTTCTGCATATCCGTGTTTCTACCGCGTTCGACGGTGGTTCACTTCTTTAGTGATTCAAGTCGTTTCATCCAGGAAGATTCTTTTACCCTTTTCTCCAGTGCGTCCTGCCTATCTTTGGGCAGTGCCTTTACCCTCTTGTCGAGGTCTTGCATCTTGCTGGCGGCGGCCATGACTTCACCCATGGCTGCCATCGCCGCCTGGGGATTGGTCTTGGCGTCCGCTTGCGCCTTTTCGAGGGTCTTGATCATGTCGTTGCAGAATTTCTCCATTTCGCCGTAAATCTTGTCTTCCTCCGATTGCCCGCCGCAACCGACGAAGAGGGCCAACACCAGCAATCCACAACCAATGACCGCAGACCTTCTCATGTTGTGATCTCCACGAAGGAATGGCGCTGATGACTACCCCCGTGGCGGTCATGGCAACGACTTTCCGCTTTGGGGAGGGTAAGGATACGGACACGGAACGGCAAGCCCAGCGGGCGAGCGGCTTGCAGTCCCGCGCTTGGCGCTCGGGCTCGGACGATGCACCAGTCGAAAATTGCTTGCATTTTCGCGCCTATCGCCGACAATCCAAAGTCGTAGCCGACGCTGCCAGCGTCGGCGTGCCGTCAAGGTCGACCTGTCGGACGGATTGGCAATCCGTCCTACGTTCAGCGACTTGTGCTCGAAAGAAATGCATCCCATGGCGCGCCGCTCTGCGTTCACTCTCATCGAGCTCCTCGTCGTAATCGCGATCATCGCCATTCTTATCGGCCTTTTGGTGCCGGCCGTGCAAAAGGTGCGCGAGGCTGCTTCCCGCGCCGAGTGCATGAACAACCTGAAGCAACTGGGTCTGGCCCTGCACGGTTTCCACGACACCCATAAGGTCTTCCCGGCTTCCGGCTGGACCATGGCCGGACCCGGCAACCCCGCCGGCAAGTTCGTCGGTTGGCGGCCGTTGACCTTGCCGTACATCGAGCAAGAAAACCTGCAAAAGCTCTACAACTTCAATCTGGATTGGTGGGAAGGGACCAACGCCACCGCGGCCGGCGTGCCGCTCAAAATCTATCAATGCCCGAGCGTGCCGACGCGCAAAGAGGTCCTGTCAGCCGTCGCCCACCCGCCGCGCCCAGCGATGAACTTTCCGGTGCCCATCGCGCCCACTGACTACGAAGCCGTCCTGGGCGTGCACGGGATTGTCAATCCCGTGCTCTACAACAGCGCCAACCAGTTTTCGGTGATGCACCGGAACTCAAGGACCAAGATGACGGGCATTACGGACGGCACGTCGAACACCATCATGGTCGTGGAGTGTTCCGCCCGACCTCTGGTGTTTCGGAATTGGCGCTCGGACGCCACCCTGTCCAACGACCAGGGCATTGGCTGGGCGGACAGCGAAGGGCCGTTCAGCCTGGACGGGGCCAGCGCCGACGGCACGCTCGAAGGCTGCGGACCCGCCAACGGCTGCTCTTTACCTATGAACCGAAGAAATGACAACGAGCCGTTCAGCTTCCACACCGGCGGCGGCAACTTCCTGTTCGCCGACGGCCACGTGCAATTCATTAACGAATCCATTCCGCTGGCAACCTTCGCCGCGCTGTGCACCAGGATGGCGGGCGAAGTGGTCAACCCCAACGACTTCTAAGAACCGCTTCCGAAATCCGAAACTCGAAATCCGAAACTCGAAACAAATCCAAAATCTCAAAAAGAAATATCCAAACGCGCTGGTTTGCGAATTTTTTTTTCGGGTTTTGTATTTGTTTCGAGTTTCGGATTTCGATATTCGGATTTTGGGGTTTACGAGGAAGACTCACTGTCCAATTGAAAAATCTCCTCGATCCGCTGACCGAACAGCCGCGCGATGCGGAAGGCGAGGGACAAGCTCGGCTCGTATTTGCCGGTTTCGACGGCGTTGACCGTTTGCCGCGACACTTCGAGGCGCTCGGCCAGTTCGGCCTGCGACCAATCGCGTTCGGCGCGCAGGACTTTGAGTCGGTTCTTCATTGGTAGCGCCTCGATGCGATGGCCACGCCGCCGAAATAAAACAACGGCAGATACATCCACACATGGGCGTAGCTCCAATCTTCGAATGGCAAGTCAACGGCCCGCTGCAACAGGCCCAGCGTCATGAGCAGTAAGACTGCCAAGGGAAACGCGATGGCCAACGCTTCCAGCTGAATCTTGCGCTGCAGCTCGTCCATCGAGCGGACGCCGGAAATGAACATCCATAAGAAGGCCCCGAAAAAAGGAAGTGGAAACAAGGCCACGCACACGCGCAGCCAGGTTTCCATTTCGGCGTGCTTGAGCAGCCAGCGGGCGGCGAAATAAGCCGCGAGCCAGGCCAGGGTAACGACGCCGAGCACAATCCAGCTGCGGCGCGTAGATTGGGATGAAGCATTCATGGTGTAACCTCCGCAGGTCAATGATGAGTAGTCCGAGCCGCGCCCGTCAGGAAGCGGATAGCGCCCCCGACTGCTCCCGCATTCTCACTGGCGCTGGATTGGACGACTCAATTGTAGCTATTATTTGACAAAAAGTAAACTATAGTTAACTTTTAGACACGTATACTTGTCACATTGCCAAAACTTAACTGTAAGTGTTATCTATTAACGTTTTACGTAGCCAGATTATGATCCATCACAAAGCGTTAGGGACCGTTTTTCAGCTTGCCGACCGACACACAATCTGAAATGTGACCATCAGTTTTTCGACATAACAAGTGTTTGATAAAAGCTTTGTGCTTTTCATCCGGACGTTTCACTTTTTCGACATTTGAAACATGGGCTTCAGAGCAACACCCAGAAAACGAAGCTCTGCGACGGATACTGCAAGCGAAGTGTTGAGATTGGATCAAGTGGTTCAAATGCAACGTAGAGCAAGCGTCTCGCTTGCACTAAACCCCCTCGCATTGGAGCGAAGGGGTAGGGAGCAAGCGCGGTCACTTGCTCGACAGATTCATGTCCACCTTGGCGTAGAAGAGCCTTTGCCGGTCGCCCCAATAGTGGAAGTCGTCGAGCATAGTTGCGGGATCGGGCGGAATGATGCGTTCCTTGCCCATTTGGAAGTTGTTCACATAAATCCGGACGGGCTTGGCGAAATCGATCATGTGCGGGCCGAGCCAGAGCGTCACGTTGTTCAAGCCCCTGACGCGAATGTTGATTTGCGACCAGATCCTGGCGCCCTTGGCCCCCGATTCGTTGCCCATGGAAATGCGCGCCTGGAGTAATGCGGGATTAAGCAGTTTTTTCCAGTCGCTCCACTCCACCTTGTACTTTTCCTGAATGTCATCCGTACTGAGCCAATAAAAGCGGTTGTCGGTGTCACGCAACGTCTTGAACTCTTCGGCCTCGACGGTGCTGCCGGTGTTGTACACGCCCATTTCCCGGCTGGGATGATGGCGCTTCTTGCGGCTCATCCAGTCTCCCATGCGCTCGAACTCGGCGGGATAGAGCTCCGAGCCCCGGCCCTTGTATTCCACATAAAGCGCCGGGTAGACGCCGCGCATCCAGTTCTTGAACATGCCACGGACCGCGCCGGGATTGGTGCCGTTGCGCTCGCCCTCGACGATGTACAGCGGCAAGTATTGCGAGTTGGACCAGCAGCGTTGCGGATAAAAGCGCAAGCCGCCGCACATGGGCAACACCCCCGCGAACTGGTCGGGATGCGCCAGGCCGATGTCCCACGCCGCGTCGGCTCCTTGCTCCCAGCCGTACAGGAAAACGCGGTCGGAGTCGACCTGGAAGCGTCGGCGCAGGTCGCGCAAGGTGTCCAGGACGATGGCGTGCTCCTTCGCCGAGTAACTGTAATTCGTCGTCAGCTTGATGCCGGCCCACAACGGCGCCACCATGATGAAGCCGTGCTTCACCGCCACGTCGTTCCAGCGCTGCATCAAGATGCCGGGCCCCTCGCGCATGCTGTGCAACAGGACCAGAACGGGATACTGGCGATTGTGATGGTAGTCGGGCGGCAGTTTCAATAGATACATTCCGCCGACCCCGTCCGTCAGCTCGATTTCGCGCTTGGTGATGTCCGTGCCGATCTTTTCCGCGTCGGCGGGTTCGGGGGGCGGCAACAGGCGGATGACGCGCGCCAGCATGTCGATCGGCAAATCCTTCCACTGCCGCAGATAGGAATCGAGCATCTTGCCGCGGGCGATGGTGTTGTCGGTTTTCTGATACTCGAGCACCATCCGGCGTCCTTCCCAGACCATTTGCGCCGTTTTCTGGTCCGGCTCGGCGGCGGAATTTCCCATGGACCAGCCGGTAATGGCCAGCGCGATCACTTGCTCGGTCGATTGGCTGGGGGTCTTGCCTTCTGCGATTTCGCCCAGGTGCTGCTTGGCGAAGACCAGAAACGTCTCGAGCCGATCCAGGGTGTCGGTATTGAGGTCGCGCTCGATGGATTCCAGGGCTTGGGTCCAAAAGTCTTTGCCGACTCGTTTGGAAAGGGCTTTCAAGCTGCTGCGCGCCGCGGTCAGTTTTTCCGCGTTGGCCGCTAGCTTATTCTTGACGTCCTGCACAGCCAGCATCTGTTTTTCGCTGACGAGCGGGGCCATCTTGTTCTTTTCGAAATAGGCGAGGCGAGCCTGGGCGTGCTTGGGCTGGCCCACTTTGTAAACTTGCTCGATGGTTTCGGCGAAGAACTCGGCCTGGACTTTCTTCACCGTTTCCAGGAACGGCGCGACGTTCTTCTCCTCTTCGGGGAATAGCACGACCAGCTTCTTGAGTTCCTTCTCCGCCCAATCGGACCAACCCGCTTGATGCATGAACTTGGCGATGTTGAAGCGCTTCTCGTGCTCTTCCAAAACCTTTTCTTTCTTGTCGCCCTTTTCTTTTGGGTCCTTCAGATCTTTCTTGTCGTCCTTTTCTTTCTTGTCGTTCTTTCCTTTCAGAACTTTCACGTCGTTCTTTTCCTTCTTGTCGTCCTTTTCCTTCTGTTCTTCTTTCTCCTCAGTCTTTTCTTTCTTGCCGAGTTTGTAGTATTTGTACAAAAGATCGAGCGTCAGCTCCGGGCCCAGTTCCTTGGTCAAATGGTACATGTCCAGGTTGTAACGGATGGCCTGGATGAACATGTGCTGCGGCGTCAGACGCACGATCCGCTGGTCGATGTTGAAGCTCTGGCCCGCGCTTGGGCCTTTGGTCACGTTGATCTTGATCGACCGCTCCCACTTGTCGTTCCAGGCGCTCACGCTATCGAAGAGCCAGCCGGGCAATATCTGTCCGCCGGCGGTCGAGATGCCATAGCGCTTGAGCACGATCTCATCGGTCTCGATGTGCTTCTTGTCGAGGATGTCCTGAAGCTGGCCGGGGATGAAATACGTGCGCCGCACCCAGTCATCCAGATTCACGAGACTGTTCGGCTTGGGGATGGTGATGGAAGCGCCGCTGACCGGGTCGGTGATGAAAGACTTTTCCTCCATCAATTTGCCGGAAAGGTAGAAGCCGTCCTTGAAGATAATGAGTGCTTCTTTGCGCTGGGCGTCGGCAACGTTGGCGGCAAACAAAAGAAGGATGAAGGACACGGGGTAGAAGCGCATGGTATTCCTCAAGTTCGGCCGCCGGGCACCACTCGCGGCGTCAAGCGAACTTCCCCAAGACGCGCATGCAAAACGCATGGCAAGGACTGCAATGGAATTGTCGCCGATGAACGGCCGGGATTCAAGTCGATCTTCTCGATCTTTCCACAATCAGCGCGGCGACCGACATAGCTTTGGCTCATGGCGACCCCCGAAAGAATCGTAGACCTCAACTTTCATTCGCAAACTTGCCAACTTCTCCAATTGCCGATACCCTGCCAGAACCATGACCATCCGCATCGGCATCGTCACCATCTCCGACCGGGCCAGCCAGGGCGTTTACGAAGACCTCGGCGGGCCGGCGATCAAAGAATGTCTCGCGGAGATACTGTCCTGTCCCTGGGAGGCGGTGACGCGGCTCATCCCGGACGAGCGGCCGATCATTGAATTGAATCTGCGCGAGTTGTGCGATCAAGAGGGTTGCAGTCTGGTGGTCACGACGGGCGGCACCGGGCCGGCCAAGCGCGATGTCACGCCCGAAGCCACCGAATCCGTATGCGACAAGATCCTCGACGGTTTCGGCGAACTCATGCGTGCCGTTTCCCTCAAGGTCGTGCCCACGGCCATCTTGTCCAGACAGATCGCCGGCATCCGCGGGGGCACGCTCATTGTCAATCTGCCGGGCAAGCCAAGCGCCATCCGCGATTGCCTGCTCGCGGTGTTCCCCGCCATTCCTTATTGCATCGACCTCATCGACGGCCCGTTTTTGACGACCAATGAAAACTTGGTCAAGGCGTTTCGGCCCAAGAAATGAATGCCGGAGACAGGGATCGAACCTGCACTCCCGGTAACGGGAACCAGCCCCTCAAGCTGGCGCGTCTGCCAGTTCCGCCACTCCGGC
>JAKEFD010000010.1 GCA_022616245.1 Gemmataceae bacterium | reverse complement strand
TGCTTTTTCATTCCGACCGGCTTTGTGGGCACCGAACACACCTTCGAATGGGACCGCACACTGAAAAAAATGCCGAATCTGTCCTGGGCCGACGTCGAGGAAATGGCGCGTCTGGGCCACGAAATCGGCTCGCATACAGTCAGCCACGTAGACATGGGCAAAGTCAGCGATGACCAAGCGCGGGATGAGCTGGTGCAGTCCAAGAAAACCATCGAAGCGCGTTTGCATCGGCCGGTCCGCTGGTTCGCTTACCCGTTCGGCGGCCGCGCGAACTTCAAGGCCGAGCGTTTGCCGTTGGTGTATGAAGCCGGTTACGAAGCATGTTTCTCCGGCTTCGGAGGATTCGTGACCAGCGCCCACAAGGGCCAGGTGCTGCCGCGCGAAAACGTGCCGTCGTTTTCCAGCCTCATCAATCTGGAGCTGCACCTGACCGGATGCCTGGATTGGTTTTACGCGGTCAAGCGCCGCGTCGGGTTGGTCTGAGATGTTGATGTCGCCGGATATCTCCCTGGCCTCCGCTGCCCATCGCGCGCACAGCGATCGACAAGGCAATTCCGCACCCTCGTTTAGCGTTCAAGTCGTCCACACGACCCAACAACTCGAAAGCCACGTCCCTGCCTGGGAAGCGCTCGCAAAGACGAGCATCGAACCGAATCCTTTCTACGAACCGTGGATGCTGCTGCCCGCGCTCGCGGCATTTGGGAAGGGCCGCGAGTATCGATTCGTGCTCGTCTATCGCGGTCCGAGCCGCGCCCGTGAGGAAGCGGGAATCCGTCAGAGCCGCGCCCATGAGGAGGCGGAAAACAATCCGCAACTCATTGGCTTCTTCCCGTTCGAAGTTCGCCGCCGCTACAAGAGATTGCCGGTGCGCGTGCTCGCCTTGTGGAAGCACCTGCATTGTTTCTTATGCACGCCGCTCGTGCACCGCGACTTCGATATGGAAGCCATGCGCGAGCTGTTCTCCTGGGCCCGGCGCGACGCGCAAGCCGCCGGCCTCCTGGACTTCGATCCGGTCCACGGCGACGGGCCGTTTGCCCAGTTGCTGGCCGGTTTCATCCAGAAAGAACAGGTTGCTGCCTTCACAAGCGAAGTCGCCTATCGAGCGCTCTTGCGTCCCGCGCGTGCCTGCGAGGATTACTTGGCCGCCGCCATGTCCACGGGCAATCGCAAGGAGCTGCGCCGCCAGCGCCGCCGGCTGTCGGAATTGGGCGGGTTGGAAACCAAGCTGCTTGGCCCCGGGGACGATGGCAACCAGTGGATCGAGAGTTTCCTTGAGTTGGAAGGGCGTGGCTGGAAGGGGCAGGAAGGAACCGCGCTGGGCGCGAGTCCCGTGGAGCGCACCTTCTTCACGGACATCGCCCGCAACGCCTTCGCGCGTGGCCGGCTGCAAATGCTCGGCTTGTTTCTTGACGGCAAGCCGATCGCGCTTAAGTGCAACTTCCTGGTCCCGCCCGGCGCGTTTGCCTTCAAGATCGCCTTCGACGAGGCCTATGCCCGCTATTCGCCCGGCGTGCAATTGGAGCTGGACAATATCGAGAACGTGCACCGCAGCACGGACATTCAATGGATGGATTCGTGTGCCACGGCCCAGCACTTCATGATCAATCGCCTGTGGCGCGAGCGCCGCGCCATACAGTCGGTGTTGTTGTCCACGGGCCGCGCCACTTACGACCTTGTTGTAGGCGCGATGCCGCTGGCAAGAATCGTACGTAATTTGTGTCGGCGTATAGCACCATCACGTTAAGGCCGACCACACTTTCTAGTTCGATTGAAGTCTATTGATGTATTGAAAGCTCTAATTAGGTTGTCCAAGCAAGAGCTTCAAATACGCGTCTCGATTAACACTATTGCGCGCAATTGAAACCGGCGTATTTGCATTCTTGTCTGCCGCGAATGGGTCGCCTCCGAATTGCACAAGCATGTTGACTAATTCAACGCTAGATTCATATGTAATGGCAAAATGCAACGGCGTCGAAAGATACTTATCACGGACGTTCACACTTGCTTTGTTTTCAAGAAGTATCCTTACGACACGAAGTCGGTTCTTCCATACTGCCAGATGTAATGGAGTCAGACCCTCCAAGTCCTCTTTCGCGTCTACTTTTGCACCTTTTCTTATTAGCATTTCGGCAACGGTATGGTGTCCAAATTCGGCCGCCAGATGTAATGGAGTGACACCAAATCGAGCGACATTAATGTCCAATTCGGACTTAATCAGCAGTTCAATGATTTCTTGACGTCCGAATTTGGCAGCCAAGTGCAACAATGTCGTCGGCCCTTTGCCAACGCTGGCCTCGCCCAGCTTCTTGTTGGCAAGCAATTCGTCTTTAACGTGATTGAGATCTCCGACGCATACACTTGAAAAGATGTCCCGAGTGCTCCCTGCCAAAATGAGCTTTTGTGCGATCCTATGATGCCCATTTAGCGCGGCCCAGAAAAGTGCGGTCCTCCCGTCCTTCGTTTTTGCATTCACAGGTGCTCGATATTCCAGCAAGAGGACCAAGGCGCTTTCGTGCCCCTCGGCCGCTGCTTCGTGCAAAGGTGTTAGGTCATTGTCTCCTTTCTGGTGAACGAGCTTTGGATTGTTCCTAAGCAGCATTTCTAAGGCAGCTACATCTCCTTTACGTGCCAGTTCCAAGGCTCTGGGCTGCTGTACTCCTTGTCCGCACAGGCCTAATGCCATACTCATACTGGTTATCAAGACACCACAGTACATTGCTAAACCCATTATGGACTTGCTTCTTTTGATATATGACGAATACGATCACATTCGTAGAATTCCACACTGATCAAAATAACGGCCGAGTTCCAAGCATGCGATCTCCTCCAGGACTCCCACTCCAAAGAATCGGCGCAGAAACTGTCGGTGTGTTATTGTCTACGGCAAAGACACCATTCACAAAAGTGTTTGGGGTTACAACTGACTCATTAAAAGATCGAGTGGCAAACGATCTTATGCGAAATACGTAACGGTCAGACCCATTGTCGAAGTCCTCGACCAGATCTTTGTAGAATTTGTATCCTTCTTTGTTCGCGAGAATATCCGCATGCGAAATGACTCCAGATGCAACGCTGCCGTGCATTCCCATATTCCAATGACGTAATCCTTCCATCTCCCTGATGACGGATCGTCTGAAAAACCCGCTTGAATGTTCTCGAATTCCAATTATCCTGGCGACTCGCTCCGGTGGATTGTTAATATCGAAATTCCCCTCAAGGAAATCGCAAAAGGCACTTCTGTTCTCGTCGCCTTCCAACTCGTTGGCACTCCCATCGGAATGCCAATGCAGCCAATAACCCTGCTGAAAGAAATGTCCCCATTTGTCAGTTCCCATCAAAGTCCCGCTTATTCGAATTGTAGGAGCAATCCCATGGTTCAAAACTCTTAGGCTAGGAATTCGGAACCAATATGGCCCGTCAGGACGTCCGAGGACGTTCATTCGATACCTGGAATGTAAGAATTGTACTTGATTAATTTGGTTTTCACTCGAATTCAATGATTGTTGCAGCCAGTTCTCAATTCGGGAGACTTGCGCAACGCTCGGTCCCCAGCCAAAAAGCACCGGAGGGCGAACGCCTGTTCCGCGCTCATCCTCACCAAGTCGGTGATACACAAAGCGCGCCACATACAGACCACCTGCATTCCTTCGCCGTGCGTCTCGCCTCGCTTGATTAATTACTTCGTTTACGTATTCTTCCAGAATTCTATCTACATTAACCAGACGACCGTTCCCGGGGGCATTTTCTCTGTCGTCCGCCTCAAGCATGCCGCTCGGGTCTTTCTTAACTGTTGTCTGGTTGTGTACATATCGGTACAAATTCGAGTCAACGTCTAACCCAATCGGGTCCTCAGTCAGCCATCTTCCAATGCCAGGGTCGTACATGGGAGCTTCCTTTCCAATGAATCATGAACCAACGAAAACAGAATACGCCGTTGGCGGAATATCAAAGCGGACGTGACATTCACTGGGCGTAAAATCCACCAGCGCGTGGGATGGCACGTCGCGCACCCATTGGCCGCGCCGCAACGGCTCCCAGCAGTCCGAGTTGTGTTCTCGATTATTCAATATGTTTTCCGTCGCTTGCAAGCCGAGAATGTCTTGTTCGAATTCTAGCGGCAGCGTGACTGGAAGCCGTCGAGTTTCTGCCTTAATCAATAGTTTTGGGAAATGGGCCGGTTTTCGACCATCAAGCGTGCGTGTCCAGTCATTTAGTGAAGCTTTGAACCTGTTCAGATAAAACTGATTCTTCGGCTCTAACGCGCATGCCCAACCCATTGCTTCGACCACTCTGCGGTGCCTGCCCACGTCTTGCCAACAGAAAGCGCGCTCCATCAAGAAGCCCGCAAGCTCCGCCCGGCGTGACTGCGAGCGAAGGAATCCACCTTTCTCCTCTTCCTCGGCTGTTAGTCGATACAGTCCATTCCGATAGTGTTCGTCCGGGGGACATTTCAGTCCATCCGATGTTGCCTCGATGTTGAAGTGTCCGCCAGGATCGTCCCAGCGCGCAAACAAGTGCGTTGCTCTGTCGCCTTTGGCGGTCACCAAAGCCAGCGGGTAACCAAGGCGTCGGCCAACGGCAGCGTACAACACCGGCATGGTAGCGCAGGTGCCGCCCTCGCCATGAGTGATTCCATAAAGAAATGTGTCTTCAGGCGTGAAAGGCGCGTCGTGCGAAATTTTTGCGGGATTGTATCGGACGCCGCAGTCCCTTTGAATGACAGTCACCAGCGTCAATACCCGAAAATAATCTCTAGAATGGTAGAAGCGTTCAGGATGCGACTCGAAGAGACGGAGCTTTTTCACCGTCGTCCAGCTGACCTTTTCCGTCCATTCGTCAATCCTACGCAAGCAGGCTTCGGGATCGAACGATTCCAGTCCAGGAAGGCCCTCGGCGCACGCCAAGTTTAGGGTGGCAACGTCCAAGCGCGCCAACTCTTCCTCCGTCAGCCAAACCACATTTCGCCAGTTGGGGACCATTGCAGTCCCTGTTTGATCTACGCGTGAATGTACCCTTACTTGGGGAATAAGCAAGAAAAAAAGCGCGCATTCGACAGGATAAGCAATGCGAAATCGTTCTGAGCTGGTGCCGGTATCGCCGTGCTTCAAATTTCAAGCTACACTTTTCGTATGTTCAGCTGTAAGGGCGTGCTAATCGATATGTGCCATAAAGCGCGATGCGCCTAGACATGGTGCAAGAGAAGAGACAATTTGGTGAACTTATGACAGGGAATTGACAGGACATGCAATCTGCCACCGTCGAAAGCCCAAAAACGTATTTAACGCCGAAGGCAACGGGCGAGTACTTGCTCGACATCGACGCCGCGGAGTTCAAGGAGAACTTCGATCGCCGGCCGTTCTTGATTCGCCATCACTTATGCGAGCATCCGTTGTTTGTTTTGCCGCGCGTGCTCGAGCTGGCCCGGACCTTGCCCGAGCACAACGTGGAGTACAATGCCGGCAATTTGGAGATCAGCCAAGATCCACGCCAAACGCCGCGCAACGGCCTCTCCATCGAGGAAACGGTGCGCCGCATCAAGGAATGCAAGTCGTGGATGGTGCTGAAGTATGTCGAGACCGATCCCGACTATCGCGACCTCTTGCTTGGCTGTCTCGCCGAGGTCGGCGTCCACTCCGAGCCGATCCGGCCCGGCATGCAACAACCGCAAGGCTTCATCTTCTTGACGTCGCCCGGATCGGTCACGCCGTACCACATGGACCCGGAGCATAACTTCTTATTGCAAATCCGCGGCAGTAAGAGGATCACGCAATTCGACGGCCGGGACCGCTCGGTGGTGGGCGAGGAGGACTTGGAGCGGGCCTACGCCGGCGCAGAGCGCAACATGCCGTTCAAGGAAGAGTTCCTGGCAAAGTCCTGGACGTTTGACTTGACGCCGGGAATGGGTTTGCACTTTCCCGTGTGGTTTCCGCATTTTGTCCAGAACGGGCCGGAGGTGTCGATTTCCTTCAGTATCACGTTTCGGACGCCGGACCTGGAACGGCGCGGCCTGGTCCACAATGTCAATGCGTACCTGCGCGGGCGCGGCTGGAACCCGTCGCCGGTGGGCCGGCATCCCTGGGGCGACGCCTTCAAATACTACGCCTGTCGCTTTTGGCGCAAGACCAAGAAACTGCTGGGCAAATCGTGACAAGCGGCCTCACCTTTCGTCTCGTCACCGATTTCGCGGAGCTGCATAACCTGGCCGCCGCCTGGCAAGCGCTGCTTGATGCCAGCGTCAGCGCCGAGCCGATGCTTGCTCCCGATTGGTTGCTCCCCTGGTGGCGAATCTACGGCGGCGGTCAACTACGTGTCGGCTTGTTCTACGATCATGGTTCACCGATCGGGTTGGCGCCGCTTTATGTGCGCCGGCATTGGTATCGCCGCCTCGTTCCCTTTCGCCGTCTTGAGTTTCTGGGCGCCGACGTGTCCGAAGACGAAGGTGTCTCTTCAGAGTATCTGAACCTGATCGCACAAGCCGGGCGAGAGCAACAAGTGGCGGCGGCGTTCGTCGAGCAGGCGCTCGAAGGCGGATTCGGCCGCTGGGACGAGATCGTGCTGCCCGCGCTCGCGGGCGACGGGCCGATGCCGAGCTTCTTGCACAATGCATTCGCCGAAACAGGACGTCTCGCCCAGGTCACTGAAACCACAACGGCCAGCTGGATAGCGCTCCCTTCGACCTGGGAGGAATACTTGAACCTGTTTCCGAAAAAAAAGAGGAGCGGCATCCGCAACGCACTGCGTGACTTCGAAGATTGGGCACAGGGGGACTGGAAATTAGTGGAAGCGCGCACGCCTGTGGAGTTGACCGAGGGCAAAAAGATATTGCACGACCTGCATCGCGAGCGCTGGCAAGTGGAAAAACAGGCGGGCGTCTTCGCGTCACCGCGTTTTCTTGCTTTTCACGATGCATACATGGCCGGCGCACTCGAAAAAGGGCAGCTCCAACTATTCTGGCTCCTGGTGCGCGGCGAACCGGTCGCGGCCATTTACAACATCATCGCCAACGGCAAGATTTACTTCTACCAATCGGGACGGCGCATGGACGTTCCGGATAAGGTGCGGCTGGGCATCGTGGCGATTGCCCACGCGCTCAAGAAAGCCATCGCCGCCGGACTGCGCGAAGCCGATTTCCTGGGCGGCCCGGCGGTTTACAAGCAACAATTGACAAACGCGAGCCGGCCCATCGTGCAGCTTCGTGTCGTGCGTACGAAGTGGAAAGAGCGATTGCGCCGCGGCATGGAACGATGCCTCGGCTGGGTGAAGTCAATGCGTCACGGCCGGGCCATTTGCTGCAGATCGCGAAAGGGCAGCCGCTTGTGAAAACGAATGCCGACGCAGAACAAACCATCCCCTGCGCAACCCTAGGACGTACTGCAGATTCCTGTAGCGGAATTCGCCAGAGTTCCGGCGGGGTCCGCGTCGGAACTCTGGCGAGTTCCGCTACAGAATCGTGAAGAGCGAGCCGGGCGCGATCACTTTACGGCCGGATCATTTGCTGCAGTTCGCGATAGGGAAGCTGTTTGTAGAAGTGAATCTCGACACGGTGTTGGCCGTTTTCCAGCGGCTCCGACCAGGCCACTTCGGCCAGGCGTCGTACGACCTTGTGCATGCCAAATGTGGAAATGCGGACTTCCACTTCGTCTTTCACCTTCAGCGCTTCCGTGACGACTAACCGCAGACCCTCTGGGGCAAGATCGACGATTTCGACGGCCAGATTGGCGCCGAGTCCCCCCGGGCCGCGCCGGCATTCCGCTTTGGTCACGCTTCGCGGTATTCTCAACCACTTTAGCTGGCAGTGATGCGGACCGGCATGTTGTGTGGGTTCCATGGGGTTCTCCGACCAACACTAGGTTGCATCCGGAGAACTGTCAACTAATGTGACGCGGATTATGTGAATTGTTAACTATCGCTAACACAGGTGGGGGGGGGTGTGGGTGTGTCGCGCAACCAATCCCACAACTTCCTTGCCCTGAAACAAGTTGCGGCAGCGGAAAGGTTGCGCGTGTCCGTCATGAATCTGGTCGATCGGGCCTGGGCCAATTGTCATCTGCGAATTACGGGTGATGAGATAGAGCCTGGCCAACTAAACTTGGGAGTTGGCCAAATCGTGGCATTGCTACGTCGCCGAAGACTCAGATCCGCCGAAACTGACGATCCAGATCATGGCGCGTGAATAAAAGCGCCGTCGGCCTCCCGTGCGGGCAGTGATGCGCGTCGTGGGCCAGGTGCCGTTGGGACACCAGCTCGGCGATTTCCTCCGGCGTGAGCGTGTCGCCCGAGCGGACTGCGGCATGGCAAGCCATGAGGCTCAACAAGTCGCTCAAGAGTTGCTCCCTGGTCGGCAAGCGCTCCTTGGACGACAGATGATCGACAACCGCCTTCAGGATTTCGCCGGGCGGCGTGCGGGATAGGAGCGCCGGATACGCGGTCAAGAGCAGCGTGCCGCCGCCGAAGTCGTCCACCTCCAGGCCAAGTTCCGACAATTCCGCGCGATGCTCGAGGGTCTTGGCGGCCTGCTCCGCTGTCAGCTCGACGGGCTCTGGGATGAGCAGTTTCTGTTTTTCCAGAGTGCCGGCGCGCAGGCGTTCCTTGAGCTGCTCGAACAGAATCCGCTCGTGCAAAGCGTGCTGATCGATCACCAGCATGCCCTCGGGCGTTTCCAGCACCAGATAGGCGTTGTGCATCTGGATGGCCTTGAGCGCATCGGCATGACCATTCGTCGTGGCGTCCCGCGCTTGTTCCCTCTCCGCACTCCGCGTTCCAACTTCCGCGCTGCGCGCTTCACTCTCCGCGCTCCACGCTCCACCCGGCTCGCGGCGCGTGGCCTCGGGATCGGGCGGCGGCAAGGGATTCTTGGTATACGACGGCAGGCCAGGCTTGCTAAAGAGCGACGGCGTTTCCTCCGCGCGCTGCGGAGCGAGCCAGGGCATGGCGTTGAGCGCGCTGACCGGCACCGCGCCAAGCGGAGCGGGCGGTCTGAGCCGCGCGGTCAGGTTCGCGGCGTTCAGGCGCTGCCGGATCGCGCCCAGCACCATGCTGTACACCGCGCCGCCGTCGCGAAAGCGAACTTCCGCCTTGGTTGGATGAACGTTGACATCGACCTGGTCCGGCGGCAATTCGATAAACAAGAACGCCACCGCGTAACGACCGGTCATCAAGAGTCCGCGATACGCTTCTTGCAAAGCGTGGCCCAGGCTGCGGTCGCGAATCCACCGGCCATTGAGGAATAGATATTGCAGCTTGGCGTTGCCGCGCTCGCACGCGGGGTCGGCGACAAAGCCGAACAGGCGCGCCGGGCCTTGCTGCACGTCGAGGGCGTAGAGTTTCTCCTTGATCTCGGGGCCGAAGAACAGGCCGATGCGGTCCGCGAGACTCGTGCCGTGCGCGACTTCGTAAACGCTTTTGCCGTTGTGAGTGAGCACAAGATGCAGGCCGGGTTGGGCCAGCGCGAGCCGCGTGACGATCTCGCAGATATGGCCGATCTCCGTGCCGGGGCTCTTCAAGAATTTGCGGCGCACTGGCGTGTTGTAGAAAAGATGCCGAACCTCGATGCGCGTGCCGGGTGTGCCGTTCCAGTCCCGGACGGGCGCGAGCTGGCCGCCCTTGCAGGAGACTTCAGCGCCGGCCAGGTCGCCGGGTTGACGGGATTGCAAAGTAACCTGGGCAATGCCGCCGATGGAAGCGAGCGCCTCGCCGCGAAAGCCCAGCGTGCGGACGCGGAAGAGGTCGTCGGCGCTTTGAAGCTTGCTGGTGGCGTGGTTGGCGAAGGCCAAGGGCAAGTCGGCGGCCGCGATGCCGCCGCCGTCGTCCACGACGCGGATCAGCTCGGCGCCGCCTTGCTCCACGTCAATGTCGATGCGCCGCGCCCCCGCGTCCACGCTGTTTTCCAGAAGCTCCTTGACTACGCTCGCGGGCCGCTCGATGACTTCACCGGCCGCGATCTTAGTCACCACCTCGAGCGGCAACTGGACAATGCGAGAACGCGGTTTGTCGGAATCAACCGGCATGGCGTGACGCTCTTCCGTGGCGATCGTGTCAGACAGGAATGTCCATCCTTCGTAGGATAGGATTCCGTTCCTGTCCGCCTTTGTTTAGGCCTTGGGCACTTTGGTCGGGAACGGAATCCTGACCTACGGACAGGCTCCACGCCGATCATTCTATGACATGCTGCTCTGGATGGTCTCTTTCACCACGAAAGCTCCGCCCGGCTGCCAATCGAAAAGCAGCAAGTCGGCAGGATGCCCCGTTTCCATCGATCGCGGCGGCAAACCGAGCAACGAACGCGGCTGAGCCGAGGCCATGTCCACGGCTTGAGCCAATGTGCAATGGGTAAACTCTATGAAGTTACCCACGCACAAATCGGTGAATGCCCAAGAGCCGGCCAAGAACCCCGACGCCGCGACCACGATCTTGCATTCCGTAGATGGGCCCACGGCGACGACATCAAAATCCTGGTCCCACATACGGTAGCGCCCCGGCGGGCAGCCGGCCAATGGCCCCGCGTCGCAGGTGAGAATGAGTCGCGCAGGAGTTTTCACGCGCTCGATTATGCTGACCAGGCCGGCCGGTAGGTGCTGACCGTCGCAGATCAGACTGGCCCAGAGTTTGTCGGAAGCTAGTTGTTCCAGGAAGTAGTTCTCATGGCGCGGCAAGAGCGCGTGCGAGCCATTGCCCAGGTGCGTGCTGAGGCGTGCGCCGGCGACGACGGCATCGCGGATCTGCCCCGGACTGGCCGCGGTATGGCCCAGCGCCACTGTGACGCCGGCTTGCACGAGACGCTCGATCAAGTGCAATGCGCCGGGAACCTCCGGCGCCAGCGTGACCAGGCGAATGCGGCCGCCCGCGGCTTCCTGCAGCTCTTGGAACTCGTCCCAGTCAGCAGGTCGGACGTGCGCCAAGGGATGCGCCCCGCGCGGGCCGTCTTCAGGAGAAATATAGGGCCCTTCGAGGTGGATGCCGGCGATTGCATAAGCAATCTCGGGATCGTTTGCGCAAGCCTGGCGCAGCGTCGTCATGCCGTGCACGAGCGCTCTCTGACTCGTGGTCACCAGCGTGGGCAAGAAGCCGCCGATGCCATGCTTGCGGCAGACCTGGACGACATGGTGAATCTGCTCGCGGGTAAGCTTTTCCGAGTTGAAGCTATGGCCGTCGCAACCATTGATTTGCAGATCAAAGAAGGCAGGAGAGACCCAACCCGCCTCGTGGTCTGGCCGATCCCTTGATGCATCGGCAACGGACCGGATCACGCCCTTCTCGCAGACGATGTCGACGAGGCGTCCGGTTGCGTAATGGCGAGCGCGAATTCGCATGGCAATCACGAGGAACCGCGGATGAACGCAGATAAACGCAGATGAAGAACAGAAAGAAGCGGCCTAGGGTTTTCCTATCTGCGTTTATCCGCGTGAATCGGCGGTTTCAGTCTCTTAGAGCAGACGCGAGGATGATGCCAAGCACTACGGCAAAGACTATCGCCCCCGCTCCCATTCCAAGCAGTATCCAGTCGCGTTTCGCCATGCCCAGCCACTTGGCGCCGCCGTCCATCAACGGCGTGAGAGCGGACAGGGGGACCAGCTCCACGTCAATCTCATTCGGGTTGAACTCCGGCCTGGCAGGATTCGCTGGCGCGGCGGGCTGCGCGGTTGGATAGGAGTCGTGCGCCCTGTGTTTGTGCTTTTTGCGCTTCTTACCGTGTGGCCGCGCTCCTGCGCGATCGTGATGCGCGGACATTGTCGGCGGCACCGGTGTTTTCTTGGAAACACGCGCTGTCGGCGTCGCCATTGGCAGCGGCGCGGCTTGGGGCAGCGGCTGGGCGACGTCGCCATGCTTGGCCCCGTTTTCGGCTTCCAGCCAGGTTAAATACTTCTTAAGTTGCGGCTGCTCGTCGGACGGTGGCTTGGACATGCTGTCCGCGATCAGGAACATCTCCAAGGCCTGGGCCGCGCGTTCCGGAGTGGGATAGCGCTCCGCGGGCTGCTTGGCCATCATGTAGTTGACGATTTGCTGCAATCCGTCGGGAATCGTCGGATTGAATTGCTGCAACGGCCTGGGCGGTTCCGTGGCGTGCCGCACCATCTGGTTCAGGATGTTCGGGTCGGGGAACGGCGGCTGACCCGAAAGCGCGTGATAGAGCACGCATCCCAGGGAGTAGATGTCCGCGCGAATGTCGATGCTGCGCGGATCGCGCGCCTGTTCGGGGGCCAAATAGTCCGGCGTGCCCAGGATCACGCCTTCGCCCGTCAATTCCAGCTTCTCGCGGCTCGAATCTTCTTCGTCAAAAAGCACCCGGCCCAGGCCGATGTCCAACACCTTGACAGTGGCGGCGAGCGTTGAATCCGCATTTCCCTTCGCCGCCCCGGCCACCAGCATGAGGTTGGCGGGCTTCAAGTCGCGGTGCACCATGCCTTGTTCGTGAATGTGCTCGAGTCCCAAAAGAGCCTGGTGGATGAGGCGCACGGCCTCCTGGGGCGGGAGCTTTTTGCGGCGCTGCAGCACCTCGTCGAGCGTTTCGCCCTCCAGGTATTCCATCACGAGATAATGCAGACCCGCCGTCTCGCCGATTTGAAAGGAGCGCACGACATTAGGGTGCTTCAGCCGCAGCGCCAAGCGGGCCTCGCGCTGGAAGCGGCCCAGCATGTGCGCATTCTTGGCCCGCGACGGCGGCAGCACCTTGATCGCCACCACTTGCCCCAGCGTGTGCACCGCCTTGTACACGCCCGCCATGCGGCCGCGCCCAAGCCGATCGAGTATTCGATACTGGTTGATAAAGTACGCTTCCGGTTCGCCGTGACCTTTGGCTAAAAGCGTCGCCTGATACTCAGAGACGTAATCGTTGGCAGCCAGCCATTTCGTGAAGCTGCCCGTGCCGGCGCTTTTGCCATCCGTGAGCCAGCGCTGGTACATGTTCTTCATTTCTTCCGGCGTCATCAGCCGGCTGCGGATGAGAAAGCCGCACACGTT
Organism: Gemmataceae bacterium; assembly: GCA_022616245.1. Lineage (GTDB taxonomy): Bacteria > Planctomycetota > Planctomycetia > Gemmatales > Gemmataceae > JAKEFD01. The sequence goes on along the minus strand of JAKEFD010000010.1, from coordinate 5,020 downwards.
CTCTGCGGAGAATTCCATGGAAGGACTTGCGAATGCTCAAGGGCCGTGTCCATCAAGTTTACTCTTCAATTGGCGCAAAAGCGAGTTGAATGGTTGGCTCAAAGAGAATGTATTTGCAACGTATGCCGGGAAAGCCGAAACTAGGAATAGCGCCGCCCGCTTCCTGACGGGCGCGGCTCTGAATACCACCCTTGTTAGTTGCTATGCGAACACGCGCCGAGATACACGATGCGTTTGTTTCTCGCTTCCATTTCGGCAAGCGAGGCGATCCGGCGAGCGACCAACAGTTGGATGCCGTCGAAAGGTCTCTGAACACTGAGCTTCCGGCGGCTTATCGTCATTTCATGAACATGCACGGTGTAGTTCACACTCCTTCGACCTTGCGCGAGATTGCGGACGGCAATCTAGGGCATCCTGACATCCAGGAGTTCCTTGGACCACAGCAAGCAATCGAGTGCACAAAAATGTATTGGTCGGGTGGAATGCCGGACGACGTGATCGGTATCGCGTCGGACTGCATGGGCAACATGATCGGCTTTCACCGGCAATTATCGCCGTCTGACGATGCGCCGGTAGTCTTCTTTGATCACGATTTCGTCGAGGTATGTGAAATTGCCCCTTCCTTTGACGATTTTCTCAGTTGGTATCTGGACCACTTGAAGGGGGAACAGCGAATCAACGGCTGACCGGGCCCGCCATGCTGGTTTCCGAATCTGATCATCATTGCAGGCAGCCGCCCCGGCCGTTTGGCCGAATCGATATGTGGGCACAACTCAGAAACGATGTTATGCGAGGGACCTGCCATGGCTGCGACCAAAGAGAAAACGTACAGCGAATCGGAAATCCCAGGCAAACTCGCCGCCTTAGGGCTGACCGAGTGGTATCTGGAAGACGGCTGGCTGCGGCGCAAATACACCACCGACGGCTGGCCGACCACGTTGATGCTGACCAATGCCATCGGCTATTTGTGTGAAGCCGCCTACCACCATGCTGATCTGTCAGTCACATGGGGCAAGCTTTGGGTGAAGTTGCAGACGCACTCCGCCGGCGGCATCACGGACAAAGACTTCGGGCTTGCCCAAAAGATTGAGGAAGTGATTCTGTGGCGGCCGCCCAAGGACGGCCCCTTTGAGGGAGGCACGCCGAACAAGTTCGTGCAAGGAAAAAAGTAGTTCGCTTTGAACCCATCCTGCTGTAAGTTCCTCATGTTTCTTGGCTACAACACCAATGGTTTCGCGCATCATCGCCTCGCGGACACTTTGGAGATCCTCGCGGAGCTCGGTTATCAAAGCGTCGCCATCACGATCGACCATCACGTCCTGAATCCCTTTGAACCGGACCTGCCGGCGCGCGTGGATGCAGTCCGCAAACAACTCGAACGCTTGAACCTGCGCTGTGTGGTTGAAACCGGTGCGCGGTTCCTGCTCGATCCGCGCCGCAAACACCAGCCGACACTGCTAGGTCCTACTTCGGGTGAGCGCGAGCGCCGCCTCAGCTTTCTGTGTCAATGCGTCCAAATCGCCCGCGAGCTGGGCGCGCAGGCGGTTAGCTTCTGGTCGGGCGCTCCAACAGATGATGTCCCGCCCGATGCCTTGATGCAACGACTATTGGAGGGCTGCTGGCGGCTTTGCGAGTTCGCCGAGACGTGCAACGTGCGGCTCGCATTCGAGCCGGAGCCGGGCATGTTCATCGACACGATGACGAGGTACAAAGCGCTCTTCGAACAGATGCGCTCACCCTGGTTTGGCCTGACGCTTGATATCGGTCATCTGCACTGCATGGGCGAGACACCCTTCTCGGAGCAAATACTTCGCTGGAAGTCCGTACTCTGGAACGTGCACATTGAGGACATGTGTAAGGGCGTACATGAACACCTTATGTTTGGCGAAGGGGAGATCGACTTTGGGGCGGTGGTGAACAGTCTAAACCAGGCTGGATACCAATTTGACGCCAGTGTTGAACTGAGCCGGCATAGCCACAAAGCCGTGGAATCGGCGCGACAGGCTATGCAGTTTCTAAGGCGTTATTGCACGTAAGTAACATACTATAATGACTTTAAGATAACATTACGAATACAGCAAAAATGGCTAATCTGCGGTATTTGACGAGTTTGTCGAAATCGAATACGTATCAGAGTGTCGGAATCGCATTTCCTGTCTCAACTCAACTTCTCTATCCTTCCGAAATACCCATCAACACTATCTTTAGTGGGACAGGAAAAGGCGTGATCGGCACAGAAGGAGCAATCGGACGCCAAAACTAACTGGCTTACGTATCATTCCTATTTTATATTTGACACCCCTTTTCTCTGCCTTTACTATCCTAAAGAAAGCAATTATTCCCAGTGATAACAAGTCCTCGAAACAGGATGTCAAGAGGGGTGAATCTCAGGACGGGAAAGAAAGCAAGGGCTCCAGGCCTTTAAGGTTCTTTCCATAGTGCGTGGGTTGGCTTCCCTTTTTTACCAGCTGGAGGTTCCAAGATGTACAGCGTTGTGTTGATGATGGCCCTTAGCGGCGGCGCCGAAGCCCCTGAATTTGGGCACGGTTGTCGCGGTGGATGCGACGGGGCGGGTTGCCATGGCGGGCTGTTCGGCGGCGGCCTGTTCGGTCGCCACGGCTGCCACGGCGGCGGCGGCTGCCACGGCGGTTGCGGCGGCGACGTTGCTTGTCACGGCGGTGGCGGATGTGGCGGCGGCCACGGCTGCCACGGCGGCGGCTTGTTCCGTGGCCACGGTTGCCACGGCGGCGGACTGTTCAGCGGTCACGGTTGCCATGGCGGCGGATTGTTCAGCCACGGTTGCCACGGCGGCGGGCTGTTCAGTCGCCACGGCTGCCACGGCGGCGGTCTGTTCAGCCACGGTTGCCACGGCGGCGGACACGGCTGCCACGGCGGTGGTTTGTTCCGTGGGCTGTTCCATCGCGGTCATGGTTGCGCGGGCGGCTGCGACGGCGGTTGCGCCGGTGGCGCTTGCCACGGCGGCGCTGGCTGCGCGGGCGGAGCCGGCTGTGAAGGCGGCACCACCACCGATCCCAAAGTAATGCCCAAGAAGACCGGCGAAAAGGCGACCGAAGCCAACAACAGCAACGCTCCGGCCACCATCGTTGTCACTTTGCCGGCGGATGCCACTTTGACCGTGGATGGCAATGCCACCACCTCGACGACCGAACGTCGCACGTTCATCACCCCGGAACTCGAGACGGCTGCCGAATACGTCTACACGCTTCGGGCTGAAATCGTTCGCGAAGGTCGCTCCGTTGTTCAGACGCAACAGATTACCGTTCGCGGTGGTCAGACGACTGAAGTTCCGTTCAACTTCTCCGCTCAGGGCGTCGCCAGCCGCTAACACCAGCCCAACGCGTGAGCGTTGGATTGTCAATCTGGCAACCGGAACGGAAGGCGTTTGTCTGGAGCAAAAAGGGTGACGTCTTCCCAGGCGAGTTCGCAAGGGACGTAATGGAACGAGAAAGGGAGAGAACCATGTTCTCTCCCTTTTTTATTGCGCGCCGGATTGCCGTGTGCTGGAACGCGTTTCAGGTCCGTGCAGCGGAATTCGTGAGAATTCCGGGCGTTTTGTCTTCGGAACTCTCACGAGTTCCGCTACAGCAACATGAAACGCGCTCTAGGTTTGCCACGACCGTCCTACAAAGAGTGCCCAGCCCGCAGGCTTTGCCAGCTTGCCAGGGCATCCTTGTTGACAGCGGTTTTTCCGGATTGTGACTGTCGAAAGACGCGTTTATAATGCCCTCAAGCGACGCGGCAGTTGGTCTCTCCGTTTGTGGGTTTCTCATGAACGCGTACTTCGTCCGGCCTCGGGTCGCCGACCTGGTTTTTCAAGTGTATTCCCGGCCGTTGCACCCGGAGCTTTTCGACATCCTGGCCGTCCGCAAGATTCAGCGCGAAGACTATGAGTTGAGCGTCCATGTGACGCGTTCGGGACACTTCTTTACCTGGCGCAATCCGGACTTGATGTTGACGGAAGTCGCGGATGTGGATCAATCCTTCGTGCAACACCGCCGGCTCTTGCGCTACAAGATGCGCGGCGAACACACAGGCGCCGTGCCATTGGGACGCGGCTTCGTTTATCAAACGAGCTTTCAGGTCGAGACGGTGCCGCCGGAGATTTTCCTGCACGTGCACGACGAGATACTCGCCGACGGCGGCAAACGCGGCCTGTTGCACAACTTCCAGCCCAACCACCGCTTGGCCGTCGCACCGCTCGGCTACATCGCCGCCGAAGCGCGCGCCGGCTGCCTCATCATCTCGTGCTTTCACACCTTCCCCGAAGAAAACACCGTCATCAAGTCGCAGACCTTGATCGAACGCCAGTCCTAACACAAGCCTGACGCGCAAGCGAAGGGATTGCTAAGAACCTCTTCGCTTGCGCGTCAGGCTTGTGTTGGCAGCGAAGGGATTGCTAAGAACCCCTTCGCTCGCGCGTCAGGCTTGTGTTGGCAGTTGCGCGTCGCATCAAAGCCGTTGGAAAGAATCCTCACTTCCGCAACCGCCACGGCACTTCCAAGCCGTGACCTGCCATCAGGGCCGCGTCTCCGAGCAGGTGTACTGCCGGCCCGTCCGCGGCCAGCTTGCCGTGGTCGAGCACCAGCACTCGGCTGCATAGGTCAAGAATCATGTCTAGGTCGTGGGTCGCGATCAACTTGGTTCCCGGCAGGGCTTTCAACAATTCGATCAATTCGCGGCGGCCGCGGGCGTCGAGGAACATGGACGGCTCGTCCAAAAGCAAGACCTCCGGTCGCATCGCCAGGACTCCCGCCAGGGCGGCGCGGCGTTTCTCGCCGCCGGACAAGTGATGCGGCACGCGCGCTTCCATCCCGGTAAGTCCTACTTGGGCCAACCCTTCACCGACGCGCTGGTGCACTTCTTCCGGCGGCAGACCCAGGTTGAGGGGACCGAAAGCGACGTCGTCGCCGACCGTGGTGCTGAAAAGCTGGTCGTCGCTGTTTTGAAAGACGATGCCGACGCGCGCCGGCAGTTGTTTGCGGTCCGGCTTGACTCCGGG
>JAKEFD010000129.1 GCA_022616245.1 Gemmataceae bacterium | reverse complement strand
GTATAGCTGACCAGGTGAAGCATCTGGCCGCCGGGCAAGCCTTGCTCGGTGACCGCGGCCCAGACCTTACCGCTCGTGCCCACGCACATGGCCCGGCAATCGGTCGATTTTGCTTTGGCCAGGAGCGGCCCGTGTTTTTTCCCGGGAATGGAAGTGCCCGTTGCGGTCAAATCAAATGAGAACAGTTCATTGGTGGACATCTCCACGCACCATAGCGTCTTCTTGTCCGGCGACCAATCCCAGTTGAGGATCGCGCCGTCCTTGGTGATTGCTTTCGGGGCGGGCTGGCCGTCCACCGTTACGTCCAGCTTTTCGAGCTTGTCGGCGTCAGGATCGAAGCGGAGTACTTGGCCGCCGCGGATCGGGTGATACGCCCTGCCCTTGTGGTCGACGACAATGAAGGCGTAGGAATGCTGCGTCTCGCCCAGGTCGCGATATTCCTTGGTCTTCATGTCGTAGACCATGAAATGCGAGCTTTCGATGGGCCGGCCGTCGTCACAGGTTGAGACGTAAATCTTCCCCCGTTTCTCGTCGGGCGTGACGCTGATGACGCCGTGGTGTTTCTTGGGCATGCCGAAGTTTTCCGTCTCGCCCGTCTTGGGGTCATAGGCCATGACGTAGCCGCCGAGGTAATCGGTGCGTTTTTCTTCCTTTTCGGGATAGCCTTGCTTGGTGCCGAAGTAGATTTTGCCGCTCTCGCCGACGTTGTTGCGCGTGTGAATCTTCGCCTGCGCCGCGAAGCCCTTGACGGCCTTGCGCAGAACGCGATGCACGTCCACGACCATTTGCATGACCATCTTGAGCGGGTTCCATTCGACGAGATAACAATTGACGCCGTACTTGGCGGTGCCGACATAGACCCGGCCGTTGAGCCCTTCGACGATGGAGAAGTAGCCGCTTTCTTGATTGGTGAATTCCGTTGGAATATGGACGGCGTGGCCCTTGAGCCAGCCGGGCTCTTCCTCTTGTGCCGAGATGGGCATGGCAAGGAAGACGGCCAAGCCGCCGATGAACCAAGCAAGCCGACGCCGAGCGCGTTTGCCGAGCAACATGAGTTCTCCCCCCAAGGAATTTCCTTGCAGTCTAATGGAAGGGAGAGACCGGTGAAATGGAATTATTCAGCAAGATCCGTTGACGTTTCGCGCTTACTGAATCCCATGCTACAGCTAAGGATCTTGCGAGCGCGAAACGTAAGCAACGGCGCGAAACGTAAACAGACTATGGACGAATAGACCAGAAACGGACCGTCCGATCCCAAGAACCGATAGCGACGGTATTGCCGTCCGGCGCGAAGGAAATGGAGCGCACAAAACCGGCATTTTCTTTGCAACTGTTTTTCAAATCCCCGGTGCGGGGATCGAAGAGCTTGACCGCGCCGACGTCTTTCTCGGAACCGCCGGCGACGAGCGCTTTGCCGTCACGGGTGAAGGCGACCACAAGAATGTTTGGGTTGAAACCTTCCAGCGTGCGCTGGAGTTTGCCGTCGGCCAGGTTCCAGATCCGCACTGTGCCGTCCAGTCCGCCGCTGGCCAGGAGCGAGCCGTCCGGCGAAAACGCAACTGAAAAAACGCCATGCTTTTCGTGGCCCGCGAGCGAAAGCTTGACGTCGCCGGTCTTGGCGTCAAAAAGCTTGATGAGCATGTCGCCGCTGGCGGTGGCAATGGTCTTGCCGTCGGGCGAAAACGCGATGCCGTTGAGCTGGTCCTTGTGCTCTTCCTTTTGCCACACGATGTTGCCGGTGTCGATTTCCCAGAGATAGACTTCACCGCCTGTGGTGTCGCCCGTTGGCGTGATGACGGTGGCGGCAGCGGCCAGGAACTTGCTGTCCGGTGAAAACGTAAGCGCGTACAAGCCATGATTGGCGCCGACCAGCGTGGCTTTTTCATTGCCGGTAGCCGGGTCCCAGAGCTTCACGTCGTAAACGCGCTGGTTGTTCTCGCGGCGCATGGCCACGCTCGCCAAGGTCTTGCCGTCCGGGGAAAACGTGAACGCGCCGAACCAATTTGTCTTGACCTGCGTGATCGTGCGCAACGGTTTGCCGGTCTGGGCGTCCCACACTTTGAGTTCGTGGCCGCGCCAGCGCGGACCTTCATCCACTTCGTCGATGCGGTGCTGCGTGGCCAGGAATCTGCCGTCGGGACTGTAGGCGACCTGGTCCACCGGGCCGTCAAAGGAGATGGCACGCGGCCCTTCCTTGTCTTGCACGACGGCCAATAGCGGAGCAACAGCAGCGGCAATCGGCGCGGGTTGCCGCGCGCTTGCCTGGCTGGAGAGCAATTTCCAACCGCAAGCCAAGAATGCAATGGTCACTAACACGACAAGCGCGGTCTTGAGTTTGGCGAGCAACATGGTTCTCATGACTCCTTCGGTGATGGCAAGGATTTTTGCGGGTACACATGAAGGAGCCGCGCCCAGGGCGATGTGCTTGGCCGTTTGAACGACGACGCCGGCCAAAGTCGAAGGCACGCTGGCGCTGGCCTGCTGTGTGAGGATGGTTGCCAGTCCGCCCGCGGACAGGACCAGGCCGCGCTTCACGAGCCGCTTGGCCAAGAGCCGCCGGGCTGTCGTGAGCCGGCCCGACATGGTCCCGGGTGGAATCCCCAACTGCTTCGCCGCCTCTGGCCGCGTCTTGCCTTCGAGGTCGCACAACACAAGCGCCGAGCGATACTTGTCCGGCAAGCGGTGCAATTCCTCGTCGAGCACGGGCCGCCAATCCTGGCGCCTTTCGATCTTGGTTCTGGCTTGGGACATGGCACTGGCTTCGGCCTCCTTCGCCTGACGTTTGCGGGCAAGGGCCTTGGTCTTGAGGGCAGTATGATAGGCGACGCCATACAGCCAGTTGGCCAGGCCGATTCGCAACCTGAGCGTGGCGGCTTTTCGGACCAGCACGAGGAATGTGGCCTGAAATGCGTCGTCGGCGTCGTGGTGCGAAAGCAGGCGGCGACACACCCCCAGGACCATCGGCCCATGCCGCCGCACAATGGCTGCGAACGCCGATTCTTCCTGGTTTGCGAGGAAGCGCTCGAGCAAATCGCCGTCGGAAAGCATGCCGCCGTCCGACGGCAGCGCCGCCCGCAGACATTTCCCCAGCAAGCCGTTGACTTGGCCCGTCGCCATGGGTTTGGCTCCTTCACGAAAATGTTCCCGAAGAGGGTGAAATTGCGCCGATGAAATGACGCACTATTTTTGGTCGAAGATCTCGTAAACCGTCTTGGGAGGGTCCTTCGGGTCTTGCGAGGGACTCTTTTCCGGTGCGGCAACTTCGACGGCTTTCAAAAACAATCCAATTCCAGTAGCCACTCCGAACAACACGACAAATGCGAATATCGCCACCATCACCCCCGCCAATACGCCAACGATCAAACCGGCGAGCGCGGACCGTAGGAATTCGATGGCATCATGTCGTGGTTGAGAGACCACATTCGACAGACCCGTGCCAACTACTACAGCGAAAGTCAAAACGCCAGCAACCAGGCAGGCCCAGAATCTCCACGACACTCGTGCATCCTCGGCAGGTTTTTCCCGAAGCGCGCGCCAAAGTTCCAACACCAGCAACGCGATGATAGTAAAGGCTATGCCCCAAATAGGAGCCATCAGAAGGTCTTCCGGCAATCGATCGGGGTCCTCCATGGCCAAGACATTCAAGAGGACGCACAGTACCGCGCCTCCGGCAAAAGTCCATTTGGAAAAGCCGGGCACGACGCGCAGGATGAATGGCGCATTGGTTGTTGATGCTGATTCCGGGTCAAGCCAACTTGATCGGCCTTTGGATTTGGACGTTTGATCCGCGCTCTCAATGAGTTCCCCAGAGGCGGAGTTGGCCGCGGTGATTGACTTGGATTCACATGCCCTACAAATAGCGGCCGTCGAAATCGCTTCGCCGATCTCGAAGAGTTCTCCGCAGAGCGTGCATCGACGTTCATTCATGTGGAATGACGGGCTAACTCGGGTCCATGTTCGTGGCGCGAACGATTCTACGCGCTTTGAGCAACTATCCGCTCGAATTCGCGGTCGCTCCACAAAAACTCGAACTCTGGATCGCGTTCCAATTCGGAAATATCGATTTGGTCGGCGTCGACGACTTTCTTGAGATACTCCAACGCTAGCGCCTTGTCACGGACTTGGGCATACAACGTGGCCATGGCCAAAAGCGCCAAACTGTTTTTCCCATCCAGCTTCAGCGCTTTATCGAGCAATCGTTGCGCCTCGCCAAGACGATCCTGTTTGATACGAATCTCAGCCAAAGCGGTTAGGTCGTCGGCATTAGCCTGGTTCATTCCCACAAGATTGTTGAACAACTCGGCGGCACTGACGGGATCAGAGTTGACAAGCTCGAAGGCCAGGGCGCGGACCGCCGCGTCGTTTTGGGCATCCAGTTCAATGGCTCGACGCCAGCATTCGACGGCGCCGCGCTTATTCCCCAGAGCGTTCCGGGCCAAACCGCTGAAAAACCAAACTTCAGGGATCTTGGAGGCATGCGGCAAGTCACACAGCTTGGACAGCGTCGGCAAGTCGCGCTTATTCCAAAGAGTCTCTGCCTTAGCCGCCAAGGTTTTTCGTTGTTTATTCATCCGCTAGTCCTGTTGATGGGTTTACTTGTCCGACGGGCTCCGGAATGCCTTGCTCGGCACGGCGATCTTTCTTTGCTGCTTCCACTTCCGAATCGTCTTGCTTTGCTCCTTATTCGGCTTCTTGCCTGCGTCGATCCGTTGAACGATTTCATCCCATTGTTTTTTCTCATCGTCACTCAAACCATCTCGCACCTTTTTCCGTTCCTTCGGATCGCGCGGCAATCCATGACTTCGATCGCTCGGAGTAGGAGTTATCATGCACAAGTCCAATTCAAACTATCAGAAGTCTGCCAAGTCCATAATGCGAATCACCGCTTGATCGGCTTGGGCACCGCGTCGCTCGCGAAGCCCCAGTCCGTCGGCGTATAGCGAAAATCCAAGAACGGCGTATCGACGCGGCGGTGTTTCTCGTGCCGGCTGATCATGACCGCGTCGAGGATGCCAGTTGTCAAAAGCGTCCGTTCCGCCGGGTATGCCGGGTGGCCGGTCTGGAACATGGAATCGATGGCCCGCAACAGATGCGCGAAGTGGCCGAAGGGATCGGGCTGCTGCAAGTAGAAGTGCGTCGACAGTGGTTTGTCCTGGCCGCGCACGCGGCAAGCGAAGGTGAAGGCGCCGCCGTCGCCCTCGTGGACCCAGCCATTCGGCATGACAACACTGGCGCGCAGGCCGTCGCGGTATTCGATGAGGAAGACGCCGGAATCGCGGGCCTTGGCCGTCAGCTTGCGGTAGTCGCCCTGTGCATGCGCCGGCACGCGCTCCATGGCCGCTTCCATGAGCTCGCGGGAAAAGGCGCCGCGGTCCATGGCCCGCCACATCTCTTCCCCTTGCAGGCATTGCACGGAGCGGACGCCTGTCTCCCCACCGCGCCTACGCTCGACCATGCATTGCAAGCTCTCCAGCGCGTGGAAGCCGTAACCCTCGAAGGGCCCATAACCGATTTGCACGGCCTCGGTGATGTCCGCGTTGCGCGGGATGCGCAATACCGGCCGACGCCAGGTCACCGGCAACGACGAGCCGGCCATGAACGGCACGTGCAATTCGCGGGCGCGGTCGTACATCCAGCGCGCGTCCTGCCAGGTCGCGGCCAGGTGCTTGTCGTTGAACACCGGCACGGAGCGTTTGTAGCGCTCAAAGACGTTGGCGGTGCCCTCGAAAAAGCGGCGGCGCGGATACAAGAGCTGCCCGCGATCGTTGGTCGGGTATTTACCATGCTCGCCGATGGACAACACGCCGTCCACGACTACTTCCTTGCGTCCGAGCGTGAGCGCTTCCTCGATCGTGTTGGCCAGGGTGAAGCCGTGCCGTTTGGCCAGGTTCAGGCTCATGTCGCGCTCGGGGAATTGATCTACGTACATGGAGACGAGCCGCATGCGCGGGAATTCCTTGCCGTCGTGGTAGTACCCTTCGAGGATCTTGCCCACGATCACGTCGGCATGCGACCAACGGCGATACTCGGTGACGAGGGCGGCGACGCGCTTGGGTTGCGGCGGTTGCATAGTCGAATAGCCTCGTGCTTGCGTTTCTCGTTCGGAAGCAATGAGCGAACGCTAAACGTAAACTGCTACCACTGATCCGCCCGATTGACCGCACGGGCGGCTTCGAGTTCGGTCTTGCGCGGCCGCAGTTCCAGGCCGACGATGCCGCGGTAATTGCGCCTTTGCAATTGTTGGAACACGCGAGTGTACTGGACCTCCCCGGTGCCCGGTTCGTTGCGGCCCGGATGGTCGGCGATCTGGATGTAGCCGATCGCATTGGCGGCAAAACCCTCGTCCAGGTGGCCGCACAAATCGCCTTCGGAAATCTGCATGTGATAGAGGTCCCAATTGATCTTCACGAAGCGCGAATTCACCTCCTTGATGATGCGCAGGGTCGCTTCGCTGCCGTACAGACAATGACCTTTGTGATCGACGCGGATATTCATCGGCTCGAGGATGAGGGTGACGCCGTGCTTTTCCGCGATCGGTGCGCCCAGCCGCAAGCCGGCAATGACGTTGTCGTGCATTTGCCGCTGGGTCATGCCGCGGACGTCGTCGCCGGCGACCACGGTCATGAGGCGGCAATCGAGCTGCTCGGCGACTTTGCAGCCGGCCTCGATGTCCTTGACGAACTGTTGATGGTTCTTGGGGTCGTTGAGGCCGGGACGGAAACCCCAGGCGGTGAATTGCGCCACTTCGATTTTGAGCTTGCGGCACAATTGTGCGATGGCGTTGATGTCCTTGCCTTGCCAGGGCCAAAACTCGATGGCGGAAAAGCCCAGCGCCGCTGTCTGCTCGATGCGCTGCAAGAAAGGCAGCTTGCTCCACCACATCTCCACGTTGACCGCAAAACGTGTGTGCGGCGTGCGGCCCAAGCGGGAATTGTCGTCACCGCCAAGGGCGTTGCTCGCGAGCGCGGCCCCTGCCGTCAACGCTCCGGTAGTTGCCAGGAACTTGCGTCGATTGGATTTCATGGTCCGTTTTTCTCCGAAAGAACATACTTGGCGAATGATTTGGTAGCGACGCTCTCCTCGCCCTTTTCCGTTTCGAACACGAAGAACGCAGCCACGTCTTCTTGCTGCTCGAGCATCCGCATGCCTTTTTCCGGGCCCAGCACACAGGCCGCGGTGTCCAGGGCGTCAGCGCGTACGCCCTTGGGCGCGATTACCGACACGCTGCGCCGGCCGAGAAGGCCCAAGCCGGTCTTGGGATCGACGACATGCGAATAGCGCTTGCCGTCAATTTCCACGAATTGATGCGTGTCGCCCGAAGTGGAGACGGCGGCGTTCTTGAGCAGAATGTTGTGACTGGGCGGGACCGCCGGATCGCGCAAAGGCGCGATGCCGATGCGCCAGCCTTTCGCGTCGGGCGGCGCGTCGGACACGGCGATGTCGCCGCCAGCCGCGACCAAGGCGCGCGTCACCCCATTTTGGCGCAGCACTTCCAAGGCTGCGTCGGCGGCGTAGCCCTTGGCGATGCCGCCCAGATCGAGCAGCATGCCGACGAGCAAGAGTCGCACCGTGCGGCCCTTGGGATCAAGCTCGATCTTCTTGTAGTCCACGAGGTCGAGCGCCGTCTGGATTTCTTCCTTGCTCGGCAGCTCACCCGTTCGCCGCGCTTTGCGCCACAGGCGCACGACGGGGCCGATGCTGACGTCGAAAGCGCCTTCGGACAGGTTGGAAATCTCCTCACTGACGCGGAGCACTGCGAAGAGATCGACGCTGACGGGAACCGCCGCGCCGCCGGCCTTTTTGCACAATTGCATGAGTTCGCTGTCGGACTTGTAGTCGCTCATGATCCGGTCCAGCTCGGCGATGCGGGCAAAGGCGGCCTGGGCAGCTTTCTTGGCCGCCGCTTCAGTAGGCGCATACAAAATAATCTTGAACAGCGTCCCCATGTGCGGTTCGCTGAAAGTGAAGCGCGTGCGGCAGACATTCCTGTCTGCCGGCAGACAGGAATGTCTGCCCCACTCCAAAGCGTTGACGGCGGACAGCCCCGCGAAGATAATCAAGAGACCAACGAAAAGATGTTTCGTCATATTGAGCGGAGCATACCATAGATGCGTTCCTTCATAAAGCATCCAATCGCATTGAGTTTTGTGTTTGGCATCGCCAGCTTGTCGTTGTTCACTGGCCCCGACGCACCGGCGCAGCTTCCGCCCAAACTGCCGGTCATTGACAAGGCCGCGCATCAAGCCTACACGCAGAAATTCGAGGACAAGTTCGCCATCGACCTGGTCGCCATCCCCGGCGGCACGTACCTCATGGGCAGTCCGGAGGGAGAAAAAGGCCGAAGCGCCGACGAAGGCCCGCAGCGGCCGGTCAGCGTCAAGCCGTTCTGGATGGCAAAGCTCGAGATCACTTGGGAAGAATATGATTGGTTCTGGTCGAAGCGGCCAGGGGGCCCGCCGCCGCGGCCGGACATTTCCAAGAAGCCGGACAAGTTGCCGGACGCACTCACCAGCCCGACGCCGCCCTATGAGGATGAAACCTTCGGCTATGGCCGCAACGGGCAACCGACCATCGCCGTCACGCACCATGCGGCGATGGAGTTTTGCCGTTGGCTGTCGGACGTCACCAAGAAGACGTATCGTTTGCCGACGGAAGCAGAGTGGGAATGGGCCTGCCGCGCCGGCACGACGACGGCCTACAGCTTCGGAGACGATCCCAAGAAGCTTGGCGAGTACGAATGGTTTGAAGAAAACGGCGAGGAAAAGCCGCAGAAGGTCGGCAAAAAAAAACCGAATCCGTGGGGACTTTACGACATGCACGGCAACGTGGCGGAATGGTGCCTCGACCGCTACAAGAAGGACTACTTCGGCGGATTGCCAACGGACAAACCGAGCCTGAATCCGTTCAATCTGCCGAACGAAAACCGATATGGCAACGTGGTCCGCGGCGGCTCCATTTTGGACAAGCCTGCGAAGTGCCGCGCAGCCGTCAAGCGCGTCTCGGATAAGAAATGGATGGCGCGCGACCCGCAACGGCCGCAGAGCATCTGGTGGATGACCGAAGCGGACTGGGTTGGCTTCCGCGTGGTGCGCGCCGTCGAGGAATACGAAAACCTGAAGGGCATCCGCTCGCAGGTCACTTGGTGGAGCGACTAGGTGTTTACGTTTCGCCTGTTGTTTACGTTTCGCGCTCGCTGGGACCTGCCGTTGTAAAGGACCTGCGAGCGCGAAACGTAAACGCGCGAAACGTAAAGAATTAATTGTTAGACAATTACTTCGACTCAAGGGACAATACTCCAAACACGCGCAATCTTTACTCTCCGGAGGAGTCGTCATGACCCAGGAACCTATCCCGACCACCCGGCGCGACTTCTTAAAGTCTTCGGCCGTGGCAGGGGGCGTGCTCGCCGCCAACATGTCGCTGCTCGCCAACGTACACGCTCAGGGCACCAATGAGACCATTCGCGTCGGCTTGATCGGCTGCGGCGGCCGGGGCACCGGCGCGGCGGAGCAGTGCCTGCGCGGCGGCCGCAACGTACGCCTGGTCGCGCTGGGCGACGGCTTCCGCGACCGCGCCGAAGACTGCCGGCGGCGGCTGCGCGCGATCGAGAACATACGCGACAATGTCGATGTGGCGGATGACCGCATCTTCGTCGGCCTGGACGCCTATCAACGCGTCATCGAAGCTTGCGATTTGGTGCTGTTAGCGACGCCGCCCGGCTTTCGACCGATTCATTTGCGCGCCGCCGTCGCCGCCCGCAAGCACGTTTTCACCGAAAAACCAGTGTGCGTGGACGGCCCCGGCGCCCGCATGTGTTTGCAAACGTTTGAAGAGGCCAATCGCCATCGCCTGACCATTGTCGCCGGCACGCAGCGCCGCTATCAGACCGGCTATGTCGAATCCATGCGCCGCATTCACGACGGCGACCTTGGTACCATCACCAGCGCCCGTTGTTTCTGGAATCAGGGCGGCCTGTGGCATCGCGCCCGCACCCAGGGCATGACCGATCTGGAATGGCAAATACGCAACTGGCTCTATTTCACCTGGCTGTCCGGCGACCACATCGTCGAGCAACACGTGCACAACATCGACGTGGTCAACTGGGCCTTGCAGAATAGCCATCCGATCCGCGCTACGGGTTTGGGCGGGCGGCAGGTCCGGGTGCAGCCGGAGTTCGGGCACATCTTTGACCACTTCGCGATTGACTTTGAATATCCCAACGGCGTTCATGTGCTCAGCATGTGCCGCCAGATTCAAGGTTGTGCCAACAATATTTCCGAGTCGGTCGTCGGCACGCGCGGCAAATGGGCCAGCGGCAATTACACCATCACAGGCGAACGGCAATGGAGCTTCCCGCGCCGCCAGGACAACAACCCGTATCAGCAAGAACACGTCGCCCTGCTCGAAAGCATCCGGGGCGGCACGCGCATAAACGACCTCAAGAATGTGACCGAAAGCTCGCTCACGGCCGTTTTGGGACGGACCGCCTGCTACACCGGCCAGGTCATCGAGTGGGATCAGATGCTGAACTCGCAAACCAGCCTGATGCCCGAACGGCTGAGCTGGGACATGGAACTGCCCGTGCCGCCGGTGGCCATTCCGGGACAATCGCGGTTGACGTAGGTTCCCTCGCTCGCGCGTCGGGCTAGTGTTCACATTCTTGACCACGGATGGCACGGATAAGAAAGCCCTTGGGTTGCGGCCCGGGGGCTTTTTTGTTGGAATAGAGAAGATATATCGCAGGAGGTAAATCATGCCTTCGCCATTTCCCGGCATGGACCCGTATCTGGAAGAACCCGGCCGATTTCCGGATATTCACAACGGTCTTATCGTTTTTATGCAACAAGTTCTTCAAAAGAGACTTCCACCGCCGTATTACGCCGCTTCGGGACGAAGAGCGTGGATTGAAATGTCCAAACGCTATGTGCAACCGGACGTGAAAGTGCTACGCCCCGATAAAGAAGTCTCTCCGCCGCCAGAGGCCAATGGCGGTGGAGGTGTTGCCGTGCAAGTCGCGGCGCCCATTCGGGTGCGCGTGCCGCACGATGAACGGCGGGAGCCGTTTCTCAAGATCTATGTTCAGGACGACAAGGAAAGGCGTCTGATCACGTCGATTGCAATTCTGAGTCCGACCAACAAGACGCCCCGAGATAAAGGACGAAGGTTGTACTTGAAGAAACAGAAGGAGATCCTGGACGCCGATGTGAACTTGCTTGAGATCGACTTGCTGCGTGCCGGCCGGCACACGACCGCGGTTCCGTTGGATCGGGCGCTGGAAAAGACCGGCCGAATTGACTACCACGTTTGTTGCCGCCGATCTGAGGAGTTTGAAGACTTCTTTGTTTACCCGATTCAATTGGCGCAACGGCTGCCGCACTTAGCCATTCCGCTGTTACCCGGCGATCCCGATGTCATGGTGGACTTGCAAGAGGTCTTTGATGCGGCTTACGACGCGGGGCCTTATCAGCGGGAAATCCACTACGGCAAGGAGCGCGTGTCGCCCCCGCTATCGCCGGAGCAGGAGGCGTGGGCGCAACAGCTTCTCACCGAAAAGGGCTTGATCCACTCCTAAGCCGCGCTTTCGATAATCATGATCCAGGCGGTCTTCGATAAAGAAATGCTGCAGATCGGCCGGCGGCAAAACTCCCACTGGTGGCGCTGGCTGTACGCGGCCTTCCTGCTCGTGCAGATCGCGCCCCTACTCTTCTTCACCTCCGATCTGCGCGATTGGTCGCAGCGCTTCGCCTCCGTCGCTTTCTTCGAGACTTTTCTTCGGCAGAACTTCGTCATTCTCGCGCTGGTCACGCCGGCGATAGTCGGCAGCGCTATCACCGAAGAAAAAAGCCGCGGCACGCTGATCTATCTTCTGACCGCCAACTTGTGGTCCTGGGAGATCATCTTTGGAAAACTGTTTGCGCGCATCGCGCAGCTCGCGCTCTTGACTCTGGTCGGTTTGCCGCTCTCTTGTTTTTTCGCCGGCTTGGCGGTCGATCCAACGTTCCCGCTGGCGATGCTTGCGGCATCGTGGAGCATGGTTTTCGGCATAGCGGCGCTCGTGTTGCTGGCCAGCGTCTGGTGCAAAACCACGCGCGACGCCATGTTGACCGTTTACGTGCTCGCTTTCGCAAGCCTCCTGTCGCTCTATCTCTTCAATCCGGCGTTGCCCGCCTGGCTCGACACGGCGCTGTCGCCTCTGGCAGCTTTGACGCTCGACGATCCGGCTGCGCGCTGGCGGCCGTTAGGTTCGTTTGTGGGCATCTGGCTCGGCATCGGTTTGGGCGCGGGACTCTTGGCGTCGCTGCGGCTGCGCGGCGCTTATTGCCGGCAGCTGAACATGAACCGGCGGTTTCTCTTCCGCTGGTTCGGCCGAAGCCGGATCAAACTGCGCGGCAACCCGATCATCTGGCGCGAGCAGCAAGTGGAAGGCCTGGCCCCCCTGCCCTTCTTCCGCCAATTTCCGCGCCGGCTCGGCATGCTCGCTGTATTCGCTATTTCCACGGGCACACTCGTGTTTTTCCTCGCCTACACTCTGCCGCCGGGGACCAATCCAATCGCGCTCTTGTGGGAAGGTGACATTGCTCAGTTCCTGGTGACATTCGTGGCGTCGCCCAAAGCCGTGGACATTTTCTTTTGGCACGGACTTGCGGCCCTGGCGCTGTGGACGCTCCTGGTGGCAATTCGCGCCTCGGGGGCCATCGCTGGCGAAAAGGAAAAGGACACCTGGCTCGGACTGATGATGACGCCGCTCAGCACGGAGAAGATCGTGCGCGGCAAGCATTGGGGCCTTTTCTGGGCGACCACGCCGTATCTCATCGCCCACGCCGTCGCGACGGCGCCGTTTGCCGGTCTATGCGGTTTGCAATGTCTGACCTGGGCGTGCTTGTGGATACTGTTATCGATCCCCGCAATCCTGTTCGGCAGCGCAGTCGGCCTATTCTGTTCCGCCCGCGCCTCCAACTCCTGGCGCAGTCTGCTCCTGACCCTGACCATTTTCTACTTCGCCTGGCTTTTGTTCCTCGCGCCCATTTCCTGCATCTTGATTGCCTTAAAAGGAATGACGGAGCTGGCGCTCATGATCGTCGGGCTGTTCGAGGACACGAGCGGATTGATGACGACGGTGCAAGGACTGGATATCTGGGCCGGCGCGATCTGGCTTGGCATCGCCGCCGCGTTTTATGTGTTGACCGAACGACTGTTGTCAGCGGCGGTGGAACGCGTCGGCCGTAGCGACCGTTCGATGGAATACGATTTCGGTTACTATTTCCTGTTACGCGACTATCAACGGCGCAAGCTGGAGGAACCATTGGAAGCCCTGAAGGTGGATTAGTACTTCATCAGAATATCCTGCACCGGCACCTGGGCCAAATCCTCGAAGCCGCCGGCAATGATCATGTCTGCCAGCTTCATCGTGTCACGCAGGTAGGCGTCGCCCGGGCGTTCGCCGGTGAGTTTTCGGCGCAGGTCCTGGCACAGGATGTCCGCGGCGGCGATCGCGATTTCGCTGCCCTTCTGGTGCGCCCACATTGCCGTCACCAGGATGATGACGATTTCTTGCACGCGCTGCGACAGTTCCGCCATCCGGCATTGGCGGTCTGCCAGTTTCAATTGATGCTTCTGCATTGCGCCAGACAGTTCCTTCGGTTGCCGTTGGCACATATCGAGCGCGAAAGCCAAGTGGTCCGCGAGCTTGGGATTCATGCCGGCAACGCTTTGCCGATCGCGGCCGACAAACTTGCGGCCGAGCGACCATTTACTGTACGCCCAGAGCTCGCCGCGCAGCTTCCAGAGATGCGCCGGATTCGCCGGGCTGAAGTTCTTGATCTGGTGTTTCTGCAGCGCCTTACCGATGGGCTCGAAGAACTGTTTGCCGTGCTCTTTGACCAACGATTTGAAGAAGGCCATGCCGAGCATTTCGCCTTCGCCTTCGTAGATGCACGGAGCGAGATACTCGTGCACATTGTCGCCGAACAGGTGGCCGTGCAGGAAAGAGCGGCCGCCGTGTGTCTTCATGAAAAGCTCGATAGCGGCTTCTTTTTGCGCCTCGCTGCCGAAGATCTTGGCAATGATGCACTCGAGCTCGCCGCGGTAGCCTTGATCGATGAGCCACGAACCCCAGGCGACGAGGGCGTCGGCGCCGGCGATGAGCGCGGCCAGCCGGGCGATGCGGCGCTTGACCAGTTCGCGCACCTGGATGGGGTGGCCATAGGTTTTGCGAAACGCGGACCAGGGCAGCATGTTGGCGAGGAAGACGCGCATGCCGGCCGAGGCGGAAGCGCACAGCGCTAGCCGGCCGAGGTTCAGCCCGTGATAGGCGATGGTCAAGCCGTCGCCGGTCTTCGGTTTGAGCAGGTTCTCGCGCGGCACGCGAAACTTGTGGAAGCGCAGGCCGCGGTTGTAGGCGTGCCGTAACGCATAGAGGCCGTATGGGACGATTTGAAAATGCTCGTTTTCCTGCGGAAGTTCCGCGATGAGCACCGCCGGTTTGCCTTCAAGCATCACGACGAGGCCGACGAGCCGGCCGGGAAGCACGTTCGTGATGAACAGCTTCTCGCCGGTGACTTCGAAGTCGTCGCCGGCGGGCACGGCAGTTGTCCTGAGCGCCGTCAGGTCCGAACCGGCGCCGGGCTCGGTTAGCGCGAAGGCAGAAATCTTTTCACCGCTGGCCAAAAGCGGCAACAGACGGGCTTTCTGTTCCGGCGAACCGAAAGTGCGCAGCGGATCGACCGCGCCGATGCAACCGTGCACCGACGCCATGGCGGCGGTGATGCTGTCAATGACGCCCATGCGCGTCAGGAAAGGAGCGAATCGAGCGAAGGGGGCGCCGGCGCCGCCATACTTGGGATCGATGAGCAATCCCCAGTAGCCCGCGTCCGCCAGTGCGGCGATGGACTGTTCGGAAAGCTTGTTGTCCTGGTTGTAGAGTGAGCGCTGTTCGCGACGTCGGCGGACGACTTCCAGTGACTTTTCCATTACCGCATCAGCCGGATGCGCGGCGGGCAAAGGCGGCGGTGCGAATAGCTCCAAGGGGACCTTGCCTTCCCAGATCGCGCGGTGAACCGGGCTGCTGGTCGTCTGATACTGCGGCAAAAACAGCGTCTCGACTTGCTCGTCCGCGCGATCCACTGCCCCCATGCGCTTGACTTCTTCCTCGGACTTGCCGCCGAGCCGCAGCGCGGTTTCCGCAAAGCTCTGTTCCCGTTCCGTGGTCTGAGTCGTTGGCTGCATGCGATTCTCCTTCAATCCTTTGCTACAATCATATCAAATCGACTCCCAAGCCCGCGTCGGTAAACTGAAGAAGCTTCGTCCCATGGCTCGGTGCGATCAAGGTTACCTCTGTGATGTCTGCGGCGAGGACGTCGAAGGGATTCCGGAATCGGACTTGTACCTTCGCTACGTTCTCGGCGAGGTGTCGCCCTTGGAGCTGCCCAACCTGCCAGAAAGGCACATCCGCTGCAACCCGGCGACGGCGCAGTACATCGTCGATCCATCGTTCGAATCCATGCGCTGCGAAGGCGTGTTCGCGAAGGAGCATCTCGATGCGACCTTCGTGCGCGAACAGGAGGAGAGGATAACTCGGGCATGGCGGCGCTTGCAAGAGATACCACGCTTGGGTATACCGATTACGGAGTATCCGTTACCGGATGTTTTGGAGAAGTGGAAGAATCTGGAGCCGCGCCCGTAAGGAAACGGCGAACTCAGAAAAAACGCAGAGGTGCAAAGAATAATAGAACGGTGAAATCAATGTAATAGGGAGCCATGCACATGAAGTCGACCAGCCGCCGAAAGTTCTTGAAGCACGCAGCCATCGCCGGCGTAGCCGCGCCGCTTTTTGTCCGCAACCTTTGGTCGCAGCCGCCCAACAATCGCGTCCGCCACGCCAGCTTCGGCGCGGGCGGCATGGCGGCGTCCGATATCCGCAGCATCGCCAGTCACGCCAACGTGCAAATCGTTTGCGTCGCGGATGTGGACGCCGCTCGTCTCGAACAAATCGGCAAGCTTGTGCCCAACGCGAAGGTGAATGTCTATCAGGATTGGCGGCAGATGCTCGACAAGGAAGGCAAGAACCTCGATAGCGTCAACGTCAGCACGCCCGACCATATGCACGCGCCGCAGGCCATGTCCGCGCTGCATCTGAACCTGCACGTCTACGTGCAGAAGCCGCTGGCCCACGACATCTATGAAGTCCGCCGCTTGATTGAGGTGGCCCGGGAACGCAAACGCGTTTCGCAAATGGGCATCCAGATTCACTCACACGAAGCGTATCGCCTGGCGGTGCAACTGGTGCGTGACGGCGCGGTGGGCAGAATTCGCGAGGTGCACTCCTGGAGCAACAAGAAATGGGGCGATCCCAATCCACTGCCCGACCGCAAAGACCCCGTACCCGCTTCACTCAACTGGGACTGGTGGATCGGCGTCGCGCCGGAGCGGCCCTATCTCAACGGGTTCTACCATCCGAGCAACTGGCGCAAGCGTCTGGACTTCGGCACCGGCACTTTCGGCGACATGGGCTGCCATATCTACGATCCCGTGTTCAAGGCGCTGGCCCTGACCGCGCCGATCTCGGTCCGTTCCGAAGGCCCCGCGCCCACGCGGCACAACTGGGCGAACGACGCCGTCATCCATTACGTCTTCCCCGGCACGCAATACACGTCGGAAAAAACCGTGCGCGTCACCTGGTATGACGGCGACCAGTTGCCGCCGCGCGAAATCATGGCGCACATCGGCCGGCGCAAGCCGCCGGACCAAGGCTCACTTTTTATCGGCGCCAAGGGCGCGATATTGTTGCCACACATTGCCCGGCCGGTCTTGTTGCCGGAGCGCGAATTCGAAGGTTTCGCCATGCCCAAGGTGGAGGGGACCAATCACTATCACCAGTTCGTTGACGCGGTGCTCGGCAAACGGCAAACGAGCGCTTCATTCGATTACTCGGGCCCTCTGACCGAAGCCGTCTTGCTTGGCGGCGTGGCGACGCATTTCCCGAAGACGACGCTGGAATGGGACGCCGTGAAACTGAGCTTCCGCAAGACCCCGGAAGCAATTCGGCTCATTCGCCGAACCTATCGCAAGGGCTGGGAGGTCGCTGGAATAAGTAATCGCTAGACTCGTTGCAGCTTGGCGGCCGCGCAACGAATTTCTTAGCTGCAAACACTGGAGCAAAAAGGAGTTATGAGGATTCGTTGCGCGGACGCACACACACCCCCCTCCGCGCAACGAATTGCAACGAAATGAAACGAAGCATAATGTTACGACGTTGCCAGATTAGCATGTCCTAGCCTAGTCCATTCTTACACCCAGTCCCGGCGACTCCGGAACCCACAAACGATCGGCCTGATACCTGAGCGGCTCCTTGGTCAGATGCTTCTCAAAGTAAACCGGGCCGATAAGGTCGCCCGGAAAGCGCTCGCATTGGATGTTGGCAGTCGAAACCGTGACATGCGCCATGGCAGCAGTGGCGACTTCGCGCTCCAGGTTCGAGCCGATGGTACATGGGATGCCCGCCGCCTCGGCGATCTTGGCGATGTGCTGCGTGGCTCGAATGCCGCCGTGCTTGCCGGGGTAAAGACTAAGGACATCGGCGGCGCGATGGCGGATCACGTCCATGGCGTCCTGCGGCGTGAACACGCTTTCGTCGGCCATGATGGGGATGCCGCTGCGGCAGCGCACTTCCGCCATGGCTTGATGGTCGCCGCGGCGCGTGGGTTGCTCGAACAGCATGACGTT
>JAKEFD010000128.1 GCA_022616245.1 Gemmataceae bacterium | reverse complement strand
TTGCCATCGACCAGGACCATGTAGACGAGCGCGTCGGTGTTGTCGGCGAATTCCTTCCATGGATTCGTTTTGGTCGGAGCGTTTTGCAGCCGGCGGATTTGTTCGGCCTGATAGCCCTTGAGCCAATCGACGCCGCGTTCGAGCATGTTGGCGGGCAGCGGCACGCCGTTATCCTTCGCGACCTGCAATCCGTGAACGACGACGGCTGTTGTGTGCGGATACGAGCGTTCGTGGAAGCCGGAAAACCAGCCCCAGCCGCCGTCGGAGATTTGCATGCCGGCAAGGGCTTGTACGCCCGCGGCGGCCATGCGGCGCACTTCGTTCTCGTCGAACACTGGGTTGACTTTGAAGCGCTTCCATTGCTTGATGCGCTCCTTGTCCTCGCCGATTTCCTGGCTGTTGAGGTTCACCTGGTGCTTCTCGATCTCCTTGAGATTGAGCTTCATGCCCAGGAGTATCTTCTGCGTGATGACCGTCGGCAGGAAGCGGTTGAGGGTCTGCTCGGTGCAGCCGTATGGATAGTCAACAAGGTAGGGCAACGCGTCCACCATGGCGGCGGCGAGCGAGGGCGAATAGCGCACTTCAAGCACGGTGTCGTTAATGCGGCGCTCGGCCGGCACGTTGAAGAGCACCTTGGCGTAGTCCTTCTCCGGCCGGATGACGCCGGTGAAGCTTTCCATCTTGAGCATGCCATGGACGTAGCAGGGGAAGCGCATCTCCATGGCGTCGGAATCCTCGTCCGTGAGGGCTTTCATACGGACGACGGCCGTGCCTTCCTTCTGCACCTTAACGCGCCAATCGACGCGCTGCTCTCCGCCTGAAGCGATGACGACATTCTGCGTGGCCGTGCCCAAGACGCCGAGCGTGCCGCCTTCGACCTCGAGCGAGACTTGCACTTTCTTTTCGCGTTTGAGGTAATTGTGCACGTTTGCCGACAGGACGACTTCGTCCTTTTCCGTGAAAAAGCGCGGGGCTTGCAGGCGGACGATGAGGTCCTTCTTGGTGACGACATCGGCGTCGCCCTGGCCGACCTTGGTGCCGTGGCCCATCGCCCAGACGCGGACGCGCCAGGCGGTGAGGTTTTCCGGCATCTTGAAGTCGATCTCGGCGATGCCGTCTTTGTTGGTGGTGAGGTTGGCGTTCCAGTAGGCGGTGTCGGCGAAGTTTTTGCGGATGGACGGCTGCACGAGTGGTTGCTCGCCGCCAATGCCGCCGATCCCGCCGACGTCTGCGCGATCCTGAATGTCGGCCGGCCCGCCTTGGGAAACAGGCAGCGGCATGGCCGCCTCTTTCAGCAAGCCGTCGGCAGGCATCATTCCGGGTGGTCCGCCCGGCCCGCCGCCGCCAGTGGGCATTACTGGCCCGCCTCGACCGCCCGCGAAACCGCCAGGCATGTTCTGTCGATTCATATACCAGGCATTGCCCCCTTCGCCCTTAGCGAGCTCTTCGACCACGGTGTCGCCGAAGATTCTCAGGTTGCTCATGCCGATTTCCTTCTGCTTGAGCAAGTTGTGCAAGTACTTGTTGAGGTTGGACTCCGTGTGCGGGTGATGGCCGCGCCGCCATTTCCAGTAGAACTCCTTGATCTCCGGCACGTTCGAGCCGCCGGAAATGTACTCCACGCTCTTGTCGTAAACGCTGACCACCGTCGAGCCGACAAACGGCTTGCCGTGGAAGTCGGTAAGCCGGACCTTGACCTTGGCGCTCTGGCCCGGTTTGTATTCCTGCTGTGACGGCAGCACTTCGACGTTGAGCACGCGTTTTTCCGGCGGCACAATGATTTCGCGCACGTCGCTGTGCACTCTGCCGTCGGCGATGGTGACAGCCTCGATGAAGAAGTTCGGCATGTCCTTCATCGCGACTAGCACTTCATCAAGTGCGGTCTTGCCGTGCAGGCGAATCATCTTGGGGGCGAGGTAGACGCCGTGGGTCGGCCGCAAAAAGAGCAGCACGACGCCGCCTTCCTTGTTGGTGTTGATCATGAGCTGGACCTTGTCGCCCGGATTGTATTCGCGGCGATCGGGGACCAGCTCGATGTCGTTGAAGCGGAAGGACTTGGCGGTGAAACCTTCGCCGCGCACGAGAAAGACATAGCCGCCCTGGATGGTGTTGTTCTTGACGTCGGTGAGCTGATACGCGAGCCGATACTACGTTCGCGCGTAGTTCCTGGGCCATGTCGCGCAGCACCCAGCGAATTTGCCGGGCCGCCAAGCCGAAGAAGCCGCGCACGTCCGCCGGCTTGACCGACACCAGCGCCCGATGGAGACGCACCAATGCCCGCTGCACGACGTCGTCAGTCTCGTGCAACCGGCGCAAATCGCGCTGCGGCCGAAACATCCGCGCTGCTAGTTGCCGCAGCCGCTCGACGCTGTATTCGAGCAAATGCGCGCGGGCCGAATCCGAGCCGGCTTCGTGACGCTTCAGGAAATGCAAGAGGGCGGTGTCGGCCACGGCTGGGCTGCTCTCTGGAATGACGCCATGGAACAAAGAAAGTGGCCCCATTCTAACGTCTAGTAAAAAACGTGCAAATCACTGGCCCCAAGTCGTCGAATTCCCTGCTTTAGAATTGGTACCACGTTGACCGCCAAATAGGGAGCTTCGTTCATGAACGAAAAAGACAAAGAAAAACTCATTGGCGCTTGTTGCTTTATCGGAGTTGTCGCCATACTACTGATTGTCGGGAATCTGTTAGACAGGACGGCGACTGATCAATTCGGTGTGCAATACGATTCTGGCTCTGGCAAGCCAGTGACTATGCCTCAGGGTGACTGGAAGGAATTGAACGAAATTGTCAAGCATGGAACCGGATTCTCAGAGGCGGAGGCGCAGGAAGTCGTCCGAGGCGTTTGGGGAGTGGAACTGGCGCGCAAAGCTAGAAACGGCAAATAACTGTTGACGGTTGCAGCAAACAAGCATTCCCGCGTTCATCGTCCGGAATGCTACGACTCTGTCGTTCGTTGGGTTTGAACAAGGCCCTCGACCAATCGTAAATGGCGGTGGACCGGTTTCCTTAGACCAAAATGGGGGACGGTGAGGCAGCAATCCACCCAGGCTTATCGTTCGGCAGCAAAGGAGATACCACACATGGGCGTATCTTGGCTCGATCAAGTATTCGGCGCAGATCAAGTCGCAAAAGGCGGCGTTGTTCGACGTAATATTGATGACGTTCATAGACTGTGCACGCTTGACGATCTCCTCGGAGAAGTTCGTTCCCGTCAATTCCACCTGATTGAGACGGGGGAGCAATACGTCGTGATCTGCAATAGCGGTGTCATCAAGATTCATTGCTAATCAAGTCGAACCAAGTGCTGGAGCCCCACTGGGAGATAGAAGTCCATGCGCCGTTCTTCTAACCAAAGAGTCCCGGAGTTGACAAATGATTCCAATTTCCACGTTCAAGAAACTACAGAAACTAGGGCCTGTTGACATTAGTTCGGGAAGACTGTTGAAGCGGCGGAAACGGGCGCTGGTCTTCGCCGTTTTTGCGACTGTTTAGGTCTCCCCAGTTTGT
>JAKEFD010000127.1 GCA_022616245.1 Gemmataceae bacterium | reverse complement strand
TGTGCGTCGAGCCTTCTCGCTGTGCAAAAAAAGCGGCGGTATAGCGCCGCACTCCAAAAAGTCAGACCTGCACTCGTAGTAAACATGCTCCTTGCGTCCAGGTTCCGGCCGCATTAGTATGCGTGCGGTTCGTTGTCCAAGCGCGTGTCTTTCGACAGCACAAACGCCCCTTTTCAGCTGAGGCAGACTATGCAGCCGGCCAGCCCAGTCAGCACCGTTGCAACCGAGCGAACACTGGATGATCCGCGGCAGATGGCCCTGGAGGAACTCAAGGAACTTCAAGCCATTATCGGCCGTTATGATGAGCATGCGTTCAAGATCAGAAACTGGGCAACAGCAATCGCCGGCGCAATCGTGGTTGCCAGCGTGACATTGCACATCCATCTTTTGCTGACAATCTTGTTTGGGATTGTTGCGATCCCCGCGGTGTTCTTTGTTGAGTTACTCCATCGCGGCCCTCAACGGCACGCGATCGAACGCGTTCGAGTAATTGAAGCGTACCTCCGGGACCAGAATCACAAGACATATGATGGACCGCTCATCTGTGAATCCCTGGGAGAAAAGTGGACCCTTTGGGACATGCTCAAGGAAGCGAAAATCCATTTTAACTGGCTTTCCTATGTGATTCTGTTCGCACTCGTTCTCGCAATGGTTGTCGGATCAGTGTATCGCGGCAGCGTTGCCAGTGGTTTCAAACTCAGAATGGAGAAAAGTGAGAAGGACACCAAAACCGAGGTGAATTTCGACTTGGATGCTTCGCCGCAAGACCAACAAAAGCTGTTCGAGAAGGCGCGTAATAACTTGGGTGTTCCCTAGGAGACGACACAGTGCCAGCCAAGCGATCCCGAGCAAAGGAACACGTTCATTACCACAAGGACGGCACGATCTGGGCAAAGGGCCAGACCATCAATGGAGTGATGACCGGCTACTGGGAATGGTTTCGGAAGGACGGAACCATTATGCGCTCAGGCTCGTTCGAAAACGGCGAGCAGGTCGGTCAGTGGACTACCTACGACAAGAACGGGAATGCAGTAAAGGTAACGACGATGAAGCCCAAGAAGGCGAAATGACAGCGTGGAAAGAACGTGGCGCTTGGGAGGGCGCTTTATGGCGAGACATTACCAGCTTCGAATCGCGGCGTTGAGTGTCGCGGCGTTGAGTGTCTTCGTCGTCCTTGGCGCCGGCAACCCATCGCTGTCGAACGAGGGGCGTGCGTCTCAGGCCGACGCGCCCAAAGTGGCCGACGCCGCCATCCAGTTGGAGACGAAGACCGGCAAACTCCACGGCACCCTTGCGCGGTCGGAGCAGGAAGACTTGCTGAAAATGCTTGCGACTCCCGGCGAACACCACCGGCGTCTTGACGCGCTCGCGGGCAAGTGGAAACTAGCAGTGAAATGGCGGAATACCCCGGATGCCAAGTGGGCGGACTCAAAGGGCGAAGCTGAGTACAAGTGGATTCTTGGCGGCCGATTCCTCCAGGAGCAGTTCCAGTATGATATGGACGGCCAGCCGATGGAGTGGTTGGGAATTTATGGCTACGACAACTTCCAAAAGAAATACACGGCGGTGTGGGTGGACAACATGGGAACCAACACCGAATTCGCCGAAGGACTGTACGATCCGAAGGGCCCCGTTTTCAGCTACGCGGGTGAGCAGGACGACCCGGCAACCGGTGGCAGGCGGAAATTCAAGTGGGTCGTCACTTTCGAAGGGCAGGACAAAGTGCGGTTCGATTCGTATGACCAGGATCCGCGAGGGAAGTTCTTCAAGAACACGGAAGTAGGCGCAAGCCGGCTGCATGAGCCAAAGCGAAAGTAAAGGACGCCAGCCGTGGCTGTTCCGCGTTACCGAAACCGGTTGACGATTCGGGCCCGGAAGGGGGGGTGTGGGTGTGTCGCGCGACCAATCCCACAACTTGCTTGGCATTTAACAAGTTACGGCAACGGATAGGTAGCGCGGGTCTGTCACCAATTTGGTTAGCGGTATTCTTGTTCTCGCCTGAGAGGGACGCGCCCGGAATGCCTGATTCGGCTTAGGCCTTCCTTGAATTTCGTTTGCCCTTCGGCTTTTCTTTGCGTTTTGGCTTCTCTTTCTTGCCTGTCGGCTTCTTTCCTTTGCTTTTCGGCTTCTTTGCTTTGCCTATTGGTTTCTTGCGCTCAACCGCACGCATCACTTTGTCGCGGTAGTCTTGGAATCCTTCCCAACCTTCCGAGGACGGATTCTCGGGGTCCAGGTACTCCGAGGTTGAGCAATCCAGCAGGGACCAACCCAGCGGCTTCGCGAATGCCATCATGGCTGGGATGGCAGCGCCGCCGCCGCGAACATGCAACATGATCGATTCGAGCGGGTCGTCCTTGCCTATGTTGAACTCGATGGAGAACGTTTCTCCTTCGTAGATGCCCCAAGTCGGGTCAGACCAATCGACGCCGGGCAATTTGGCGGTAATGTCGTTGCGGACTTTGGCAGCAGGCCCGAGTGGAACCGCTGGCGGTTCGTCCGCCATCTCGTTCGCCGGCGGCGTTTTGCCTGCAAAGTTGACGACTAAGACATCCCAGCTCATGGTGGCTCTCCTCGCTCACGCGCGATGTCAAGAGAAACCGCAGATAAACGCAGATGCACGCGGATAGTGAATCCATTTGCTAGGGCGTCTTCTTCTTTGGTTTCGGCTCCTCATATCCCCGCCACCAGTCCGGACCTTCCTTCTCGATTTCCGCATTCAACCTTCGGAGTGTCGCTTGCAACTGTTGCAAGCGCGCGGGCTCTTTGGCACTTAATTCCGTCTTCTGCTGCGGATCGGTTTTCATGTTATAGATTTCGAATTTCGTCAAGTCCACGTTCGACAGAATTGTCCAGTCGCCGGCGCGCATGGCGATTTTCATTGGTTCAGGGGCGTCGTGGTAACGCCAATACATGGGCGTTTTGCGCTCAACCGGTTTGCCTTGAAACGCAGGCAGGATGTTGGCGCCGTCGATTGGCCGGTCGTTCGGGATGGGCGCTTTGGTGATCGTGCACAAAGTCGTGAAGAAGTCCGAGCCGATGATCGGCTGGTCGCTGGTCTTGCCGGCGGGCACGTGGCCTGGCCAGCGCACGATGCCGGCCACGCGGATGCCGCCGTCGTAGACCGAGCGTTTGCGGCCGCGCAGTCCGCCGGTCGAGCCGCGCGTGCGGCCCTTCATTCCATTTCCCTCGGGTCCGTTGTCGCTGGTGAAGATGACGATGGTGTTGTCCGCGAGCTTGAGGTCGGCGAGCGCCTGCATCAGCATGCCGAAGGCGTGATCCAGTTGCGTGATGTTGCCGTGGTGCTGGGCCTTGTCGGGATCGCTTTTCACGAGATCGGGATACAAGTCTTGAAAGCGCGGATCGGTCTCGATGGGCAGGTGCGGCTCGTGAAACCAGACATTGAGAAAAAACGGCTTGGAGGGATCGCGCTCTTTCTTGAGCCAGTGGATCGCCTCCTTGACGATGATCTCCGATGAAAAGCCTTCGATCACGCCGGCCGCTTTGCCGTTGCGGACGAAGTTTTTGGGATTCTTGTGGCTGGGGCCGGCGTTGTTCTGCGTCGCCAGCCACCAGTCAAAGCCGTGATCGCTTGGCTGCGGCTGCTTCGAGTTATTGAAGAGGCCGTTCAGGTGCCACTTGCCGACGTGGCAGGTGGCGTAGCCCAGGCGTTTGAGCAATGTCGCCAATGTGACTTCGCTCGGCCGGAGGTGGACGTTGCTGCCTTGCGGAATCCAGGTGAAGACGCCGTTGCGATAGGGCGTGCGGCCCGTTAGGATCGCCGAGCGCGACGGCGAGCACACGGGGCAGGCGGAGTAGCATTGCGTGAAGCGCAGGCCCTCTTGGGCGAACTTGTCCAGGTTCGGCGTCTTGATGACCGGATTGCCGTAGCAGCCAAGGTCGCCCCAGCCAAGATCGTCGGCGAGCACGATGACGATGTTGGGCGGCATGGCTTCGCCGGCTCGTGCCTGGTTGGGAATGAGCAAGGCAAGCAATAAACCGACAAACCAAGATGTAGTGCGCATGGGATTCTCCGAGCGCGAAGCGATGAATCGGAACTAATAACCCTTTTGTTTGTTGACGACGCACAAGAGCGGCTCGCCGGCGACGAAGCGGCGCACGTTTTCGCGATACAGCCGCCATTGCCGATCGCGGGCGCCGTCGGACTGGCCGCCGATGTGCGGGCTGATGATCACATTCTTCACCTGCCAGAGCGGGTGGTTTTGCGGCAAGGGTTCCGGATCGGTCACGTCGAGGCCTGCGCCGGCGATTTGCCCGGACTTGAGAGCGGACATGAGGTCGTCGGTCTTGACGAGGCCGCCGCGCGCGATGTTGATGAAGAACGCCGATTTCTTCATGGCTACAAATTGGCTGGCGCCGAACAGGCCGCGCGTCTGGGAGGTCAGCGGGCAAGCCAGCACCACGACGTCGGCGCCCGGCAACAAGTCCATCAGTTTTTCAGGCCGCGTCAGGCTGAAGACGTAATCCGGCTTGACGAGCGCTGGATTTGGGTCGACCGCACAAACGCGCATGCCGAAGCCGTGGGCGCGCTTGGCAATCTGCGAGCCGATGCCCCCCAGACCGACGATCAGCATGTCATGCCCGTGCAATTCCATCTGCTTGCCGGAGGCTTTGAGCGGTTTCCAATCGGCGGGGCCTTTTTGCAAAGGGCCGCGGGTGAGATTCAGGAGCAGCGCCAAGGCCTGGTCGGCGACGTTGGGGCCATAGAGCCGCTGAGTATTCGTTAAGACGATGTCGCTCTTGACTAGCTCGTCGAACATGTAGTTCTCGACGCCGGCGCTGCCCACCTGGAGCCAGCGCAGCTTTTTGCCGGCATTGACGATACCTTTCGTGCAAAAGCCGAGCACCGCGTCCGCGTCGGCCGCCTCGCGCGCCGCATCATCGGCGTCTTTCACGGGCACGAACAATACATCCGGCGCGACCCGTTTCAGCTCGAGCAGCTTGGCCGGCATCAAGCTAGGCAAGACGATCTTCTTCGGCGCTGTCCAGCCCGCTGTCTTCTTCGTCGGCGACGGCCCTTCGTAGATGCCGAAGTCTTCCACCAGGTCCCAGGGCATCACCCGGCCCAACAGCTCATCGTAAACGTGCTGCGTTTCCGCCTTTCGCGTGCTGGCCTCGATCTTCGTCCATTCCTTGTGCCAGGGCATGTCGATGCTTTTCAGGATGTCGTCGAACTCCTTGCCGGCGTCGATGCCCTTTTGCACCTGTTCGCGCAGCTCGCGGAAATAGCGCTGCTGTTTCTGCAAGACGTCGGGCCCTGCCAACGCACCGTGGCCGGGACACACGATCTTGACGTCGAGCTGCATGGCCTTATCGAGGACTTTGATCCACGAGGCGGTGTCGGAATGGCCCGTGTAGTTGAAGGGGCCGTTGGTGCAAGCGTCGCCGGTGCAGAGGAT
>JAKEFD010000126.1 GCA_022616245.1 Gemmataceae bacterium | reverse complement strand
TGCCTGGGGCGTTCGCTCTCCTTCACCGGCGCAAGAGCGTGTGCGAGGAAGAAGCTCGATGAACTTTCCGGATTGCGGTCGCTTGGATTGCCGTCCACGATGAGAATGCTGACCTGGTCGCGGACCAACACTACCTGGTCGAAGCGATTGTCGCCGGGCAAGTCGTCGTGGTCGATCTTCGCGGTCAGGAGGCGCAACCCGGACTTGTCGAGCTTCGCAGCCAGCGTCAGGGCTCGGGTCTCGCCGGGATCAATCTTGGCCAGGGCCTGCGTCTCGGCGTTTTTGTCGTCGCCGTCGACGGTAAGGGAAACCTTCACGTCCTTGACCGGCTCGACGCCGGTGTTGCGAACGAGCACTGCGAAACCGACGCGCTCGCCGGGACGCGGCACGCCGGATTGCGGTGTAATGCCGACAACGGCGACGTTGGCCGGTGTGCGCGTGCCGGTGCGCACGAGGAAAACCGTCGCTTTGTCCTTGATTTCCTGGAACGCGCGGACCAGTCCGCCGGGTTGCTGCTCCCAGCCCAGCTTTTGCATGTCGCTGAAAAGGTAAAGCTCTTTATTGGAGGATTGGCCGCGGGCCAAGACCTCGGCCGCTTCGTCCAGTCCGGGTTTGAGGTCCGTGGCCAGGCTGGCGGGCTTTAGCGCCTGCACGAGCATGCGCGCCTGATCGAGGTTGGCGGGCGCACGTGGTCCCAAGAGCGCCGCGCGGTCGGCGCAGGTGACGATTTGGACGGTGGAGTGCTGCGGCAGTTGCTCGATGACGCGCAGGGCGGCGTCTTGAGCACGCTCGAGCCGGCTGCGCGCCCCGTCGCTGGCGCCCATGCTATACGAGGTGTCGAAGACAAAAACGGCATCGACGGCGTCCCCGCCGCCGCCGCGCACGACCGAGGAAATGGGGCGGGCCAAGGCAAGCGCTAACACCAACAATAGGGCGCAGCGCAGAATGAGGAGCAGCAATTCCTGAAAGCGCAACCGCCGGCTGGTTTGTTCGATGCTGGTAAGGAGAAACTTCATCGCCGCCCAGGGCACGAGCCGGTAGCGGCTGCGGAAAAACAGGTGTATCGCGATCGGTATGCCGACCGCGAGGGCGCCGAGCAGCATGAACGGCGACAAAAACGTCATACGATACGCACCTTCAAGCGCCTGGCAAGATACGCGATCAACGATTCCGCCAGCGGCTTGGCCGTGTTCAAGAGCACGTAGTCCACGCGGTTGGCCTCGCAGCCGGCTTGTAGTTCCTTGAGGTACTTGTCCAAAGCGCGCAGGTACGCGGGACGGACCAGTTGCGGCCGGGTCAACAGTTGCAGCTTTTCCTCCATGCCGTCGAACTTCACCATGCCGCCGAAGGGGAACTCCACTTCCTCCGGATGGAGGATGTGAAACAGCGTGACTTCGTGTCCCTGAAAACGCAAATGCTGCAAACCGTCCAAGAGCGCGGGCACATCGTCGAAGCAATCCGAAATCAAGAAGACCAGGCCGCGCCGGCGCACCTGTTGGGCCAAATCGTGCAACAACGGCGCAATGGCAGTCTTGTCGCGCGGCTCGACGCTTTCCAGCGTGTGCAATATCGTCTGCACGTGTCCCGGTTGTCCGCTGGCCGGCAGCCGTTCGCGCCAATCCGCGTCGAACACGTTGAGGCTCACACTGTCGCGCTGATGCACGACCAGATAGGCCAGCGCCGCCGCCAATAGCTTCGCGTATTCCAGCTTATTGGTATCGCCTGAGCCGTAAAGCATCGACCGGCTGGCGTCGAGCAAGATATGCCCCGCGAAGTTTGTTTCCTGTTCATACTGCTTGATCGTGTAGCGCTCGCTGCGGCCATAGCTTTTCCAGTCGATATAGCGCAGATCGTCGCCCGGCACGTATTCGCGGTGCTGCACGAACTCGACGGAAAAGCCGCGATAGGGGCTGCGATGATCGCCGACGCGCAAACCTTCGACGATGGTGCGGGCCTTCAAGCCGAGCACCTGGGCGCGGGCGATGACGTCGGGATGGAGGTAGTTCGTCATGGATGCAATCGACAGATCGCAATGGACAATTAGCAATTAACAATTAGCAATTGCAAATTGCTTCCAGTGTCATGGACGTCTCCTCAATTTGAAACTGTCAATTCTCTCTCTTTGGCTTGAGTCCTTTGGTAGTGACGATGGACTTGCCGAATATGTTGGATAATTGTTGGCATTCATTCGTCAGCTTCGCCACCCGCGATTCACGCAGAAGATCCGCGCGAATGATGATCAGCAACCAGACATTTGTCTCGCGAAGTTCCTTTAGCACTATCTTTAGTTTGTGCACGAAATCCGCTCGGCTTTCCGCTGCGCATGCTTCGGCGTAATTGGGGGCCGGCGACGTTCCGCTTCGAACGATTTGGCCAGCCACGTGTCTGCCCAAGCGCGTATCGGGCAACGCATCAACCAGCTTGCCAATACGAGCCGCGAAATCGACCAATCGGTCCAGCAGTTCATCCGGCGTCATGTTCGTCTCCTCAATTTGAAATTGCTAATTGTCAATTGCTAATTGTCAATTCTTTTCAAGCCGCTTGGTTCTTCGGCACCGCCGACACCAGTCGCCGAATGATATCTTCGACCGAGACTCCTTCCGATTGCGCGGTGAAGTTGGGGATCAGCCGGTGCCGTAGGATGGGCGGGGCGACAGCGGCCACGTCGTCCGCGGACACGTGATGCAAACCGCACAAGACGGCGTGGGCCTTGGCCGCCAGCACCAGGTTCATGCTGGCGCGCGGTCCGGCGCCCCAGGTCAGCCACTTGTTGACAAAGTCCGCCGCCTCCGGCCTTCCCGGCCGCGACATGCGCGTGATGCGCTTGGCATACTGGATCACATGGTCCGCGACCGGCACGCGCCGCACGATATGCTGCAGCCGCACGATGTCGTCGCCGTGCAACACCTTGCTCACCGCGGTCTGCGCGTCGGACGTGCCCAGCCGCATGATTTGCTCCTCTTCGCTGTCGGTCGGATAATCGACGCGAATCTTGAAAAGGAATCGGTCGAGCTGCGCCTCGGGCAAGGGATAGGTGCCTTCTTGCTCGATTGGGTTTTGCGTGGCCAGCACAAAGAACGGATCCATCATCGGGTGATCGACGCCGCCGATGGAGGCTTTGCGCTCTTGCATGGATTCCAAAAGCGCGGCCTGGGTCTTGGGCGGCGTGCGGTTGATCTCGTCGGCGAGCACGATGTTGGCGAAAATCGGCCCGGGCAAGAACTTGAACATACGCTGCCTGGTCGCCGGATCGTCCTGGATGACCTCAGTGCCGGTGATGTCGGTGGGCATGAGGTCGGGCGTGAATTGGATGCGCTTGAAGGTGAGGTCCAGCGCCTGGGCCAGCGTGCTGACCATGAGCGTTTTGGCCAGACCGGGCACGCCTTCCAGAAGCGCGTGGGCCCGGCAAAAGATGGCCATCATCAATTGCTCGAGGACGGCGTCCTGGCCGACGATGATCTTGCCGATCTCGCCGCGGAGCTGTTTGTAGGCGGCGCGCAGGGATTCGAGCATTTGCACATCGGATTCGGCATTGGCGGTCATGGCAAGCTTCCGGTGGAGAGGAATCCAGGCGGGTAAAGGTACATCATAACGGCTCTCGGATCGAACACAAGCGCGGCGGCGGAATTGCAATCTTGGAAGTAGGAAAGGCGCGAATTGTTCCCTGATACGAACTGATGCCCCACAGACCGGAAAACGGCACGTAGAAGAAGTGAAGGTCGTCCCAAAAAAAAGAGCGGACAAGCATGTCCGCCCCAATTTGACGTAATCGGCGCCGCGCCTTAGCGGAACAGCCCGAAGCAGCCGCGGTAGCTGCCGCACTCGGGTACACGCACGACTTCCGTGTGCGGCACCCACTCGCAGTAGCGGACCGTACGCTTCACCGTTTCGGATTTCACGTCGTAGACGGTGCGCGAGCAAACACGTTCTTGCCTTTCATAGTCGCACACCTTGACGGTCACGTCGCGAACGACGGTCTCATAATCCAGAACTTTGCGGACGCCCTTTTTCTCGACGCGGTCGTAGTGCACGACGTTGACAACCACTTCCTTGTGCTTGACGATCGGCTTCATCACGCAGCGCTTGACCACGTGCTCTTCGGTGACCGTTTTGCAGTGGTAGGTGCAGCGGCCGCATTCATCGACAACGGGCACGCGCACCAGCCGGCACACGGGCACTTTCTCCTCGACGATGTGCCGTTCGAATTCGCAGTAAGAGACTGTGCGCTTTTGCGGAACGCACTTGGGCACCATGACCGTGTAAACGTGTTCCACTTCCTTGCAAATCGGCTTGTACGAAGTGACCTTGCGGACTTCGTCTTTCCATTTGGGAACCATCACGTTTACGGTGTACTTTTCTTCGCGCGGCACACAGCGCGTGATGACTTGCTCCACTTCCTTCTCTTTCCAAACAGGCTTGTAGCAGGTCACTTTCACATCGACCATGGTTGGAGCGGGCGCCGGCGCGCAGTCCGACTCGCACGATCCACGGCAGCGGCGAAACAGTCCGTCCGCCTCGACGACGGACGCTAATCCCAGCCAGGCCACGGCAGCAAACAGCAATGATGCGGGTACAAGGCGTCTCATGCAACACTCCGTTCGAGTTGAGCTCTCCGTTACGCGCAAGGAGAGCTTGCCAAGGGTGAATTTCGCAATCTGGGAGGTTTGATTAGTTTATATCGGACTTTGCAAGATGGGCAACATAATCCGGTAAAAACTACCTGATTTCCGAAGAGGGGAATCGATTCTGACGTTTATTTCTCACGTTCTAGCTGAGAGAGGATATCGCGAATGTCTTCCGATTCCGGCAGTTGCCAGCTGCCGTGTCCTAACAACACGCTCGCGTCCGGATTTTGCTCTTCGGCTGCTGCGATTTCTTTTTCCTGCTTCTTTGACGCCTTGGGTGTCTTGGCGCGTGATTTCGATGCTTCCGCCAACGCTTCAAGCGCCGTCAGCGTCTCGTCTTCAATCGGTATGCCCTCGGCGGCGTCCTCTACAAGCTCACCCTCGACCAGCGGAGTCTCTTCCGAATAACTATCGGGCAGCGCCACCGCTTCGGCGAATGGAACGTCGTTTGGGTCCACGGCGATAGCGGACGCATTGTACCCCGTATCACCTTGCAATTGCTTAATGGCTGCCGGAGACAGGTGATAGTTTACGAGAAAAGCAACTGCACCGACTGCCAGACGGTCGCCTGGCCTCAAGATATGCGGCTTGGAGATGCGCTCGCCGTTAACGAACGTGCCGTTGACGCTGGCCAGATCCTCGACCACGAGCACATCTTCCCAAACTTTGATGCGGCAATGACGCCGGCTGACCGATTCGGCCGGCACGCGCAAATGGCAACCTTTGCGGCGGCCGACAATCGTCTCCGGGCGGTTCAAACGAAACGCCTGCGGACGGCCGGATCCCGTCTCCAATAGCAACTGCGCGTCCATAAAAAGGCCAGTGAAAAGCGTGTGCGAGCCGTACTTGATTCAGCATACCACCGGGCAAGGATGCCGTGCAAGCCCGTAGAACAGGTTTCCAGCCTGCCCTACAAAACAAAAAAACCCACGGGGGCGACCCGTGGGTTTCAATTCGCGAACCGGGCTTAGCGTTGCGGCCCCGCACCCGGAATAAGCGGCAGGTTGATCTGGGTTCGGCCGCCCGACTGGAAAGTGGGCCGGAGAACCAGTTGCGCGTCGCGCTGATCGCCATTCATGTGCAGCGAGGCCGTGACGTTGACGCCGGAGCCGGCGACGGACTGTACGGCGTTCTGGAACGTGGGCTGCTGCTGTTGTTGATTCTTTTGCGCCTTGGCCAAGGCAGCGACACTGGGCAGTCCCGCTCCCGGAGTGCTCGCGCCGCCGCGCGGGCCGGCAGTACCGGAGTGATCCGGGAAGGTCATGCCGCGCAGCTTCTGGAGCACGGTCAATCCGTTCGTTTGGTCGGAAGAATCCTTGAGTTGCTCCTTGGGAGGCGTGACCGGCACATGAGCCAACTCGGTGCGGCGGCCGTTCGCCAGGTTGAACATGAACGATGCGGCCTTGTCCAAGCGGACAATCTCCAAGCGGCGGGTTTCTTTCGGCGTGCCGTAGTGCTGGATGATTTCCAGCCGAGCGCGGCCGCCCAGAGGTTGACCGAAGATCCGCTTGACGGTGATCTCATAATCGCCGGAGAAGCCCTGAGCCGCGGCGTAAGACGCTTTGGTCAGGTTGGTGAGGCTAGCGCCCAGGTAGGCGCCGCCGCCCGGCGTTTGCTTCTGGTGCCACGAGCAAGTGCTGCCGTTGGGTTCCTTGACCTCCATCTGGACTTCGGCTTGCTCACCGCCGATGTCCCAGGTCAGGTTGACGACGACATCGCGTTGCCGCAATGTCTGCAAGGCGAGCTTGAGCTTGTTGGCTTCGGGAGCGCGGTTGTCGTTTTCCAGTGTTTGAGCCAACGCTTGCAAACGAAGCTGCGCCTTACCATGCAGGACCTGATTATCGGTTGGCCAGTCCTGGCTCAAGAGCTTGCCCACGGCCCATTCCATCGCCTTGCTGTCCTTGCCGAGGTCGGCATAGGCAAGAGCTTCCGCGTAAGGCTGCGACAGATTGGGTTCCAGGTGAGCGGCCTGGCGGCAGAAGCCCAAGGCCCGATCCCACTGCTTGTTTTCGGCCATTGTGCGCGCCGCTTGCAGGAAGCCTTGAGCGTCCTGGGGGTCAAGCGCCACGGCGCTCAAACGCGCCCGGCGGATTTCCTCGGGATCGCCGCCGCTCTGTTCGAGGGCGATGGCGAGCGCTTCATAGACCCATGGGCGGACGACGATGCCGTGCCGCAGATTGGCCTTGAGGAACTCGGCCGCATGCTTGGCTTCGCCGGCCTCAAAGAGGAAGTCGGCAGCGGCCACGACAAGTCCGGAGTGGACTCCGCCCTTGGCGATGGCGTCGTCCCAAGCCTTGGGATCAACTTCTTCGCGCTTGATGTTTTTCGGAATGATCTTGGCGACATTGTTGCCGGCCTGGCCTTTGCCGGGATTTGCTTCCGCGCCGCCCTTGCCGCGCGGTTCGATGCGCTGAAGGCCCTTGTTCTCCGCTTCCTCGAGGGGACCTTCGACTTTGCGTCGCGGACCGCCGATAATGCCGCCCGAGATCGAAGTATGCACGCGGGAAGTGCCGCGGATGATCAGGGCCAGTGCGGGCGGGAAGAACTCGATCGTGTTGGACGTTTGAATGTCGGCCGGGCCGCCCTGGGCGACCGGAAGTGGCGGGGCGCCAGCGCCCATCATGCCGAAAGCGCCGCCCATGTTGCCGAACATGCCCGCGCCGAACGCGCCCGCGCCCGGCCCGATGCCGCCGAGTTGTCCGGCGCCGCCGAAGGGCGAGAAGAAGTTCGGAGAGAATGGGTTTTGCTGTTGCGTGTAGAACCATTCGCCAGGGGCGACGGTCTTGACGATAACGTCGATCAGGGTGACGGCCTGGCTTGCTCCCAGAGCGCCCAAGGAGCCGTTGAAGCCGCCCTGGAACGAACCGCCGGTGAAGGAGCCGATGGTTCCCTGGAAGTTGCCGATAGCGCCGGCGAAGCCGCCGCCGCCCAAGGCGAGAGCGCCGCCCAGGGCATTGAAGCCTCCGAGGCCACCGATGCCGCCGATGCCACCGAGGCCACCGATGCCGCCGATACCGCCGATGCCGCCGATGCCACCGATGCCACCGATGCCGCCGATGCCGCCGATGCCACCGATGCCTTGAAGTCCGCCGCCGAAGCCTTGAATTCCGCCGCCGAAACCTTGGATGCCGGCGAACCCGCCCGCCTGACCGAAACCGGCAGGCGAAAACGTGCCCTGGCCGCCGCTCTGGCTGATCGGGATGACCAGGTCCCCGACTGGGTAAACGCGCAGCACCTTTTCACGGGTTTGGCGTTCGATGGTGGTCACTTCAATGAAATTGCGACGGATCAGATACGTGGCGTTGTTCGTCGGCACTTGTGACAGTGCAACACGCAGCGCCGTCGCCATGGTCATCACTTTCGGATACTGCGGGAACTTGACGGGCGAATCGTAAACGTCCCCCGCATCGGCGTTTTCTTCCTTGAACGCATTGGTGTCAATCAAAATCGGCAGGTCTTTGCGTTTGGCCGCGAACTTCTCGATGAACAGGCCAATCGCTTCCTTCAGCGTCATGTTCTGCTGGAAGTCCTTAGACATGTCGATCGTCTCGGTCAGCAATTTGGCCAGTGATTCGGCTTCGAGACGGCCCTTGTCGTCCTGGGGAAGATAAGCGACTTCGTATTTCTCCTTGCGGATCTTGGTAATCGCTTTCCAGGTGGCCAGCGGCGGGAAATAGATGCCGGGCTCATCCGGGAAGGGCACGTGGGATTTTTCCACTTCGAGCATCACGGACAAGAAGCGCTCCTCGCGGAGGCGCTTCAGGTCCAACATCTTCCGCAGGTTGTAACCGGCGAGCGTCATGTCGTAAGTCGGTTTCAAAACCTGGGGCACGTCCTGGCCCTTGAGCCGTGCTTCGGCGGCCATGGCCTCCAACCCGTAGATCACTTCGTGCTTGGTCTTTTCCTCGACGCGCGCGAGATTCAGGATTGCTTTGTAGGCCTTGAAACGGGCCTCGAAGCTTTCCTGCATGTTGCGGCGCTGTTGCTCCTTGTCCAGCTCGGCCACCGCCACCGCGCGGGCGTTGATCTGCGCTTGTTGGCGGAGTTTGATTGCCTTGCCCTGGTTGGCCGAGTCACGCAGCGCCGCCTGGACGCGCGACAAGAGGCCGTCGCGAACGTTGGCGCTGAGGTCCGGGTGATCCTGCACGCGCGACAGCGTGTTCTTGAGCATCTCGAGCACGGCGTCGGGATCGGAAGCGAGTTCCTTGCGCGCCTGTTTCAAGGCAGACTCAACGTTCTGCGTCATCTTTTGTTCTTCGACGATGACACGATCGAGGTGGGCCTGAAGCAAGTTTTGCTGGTTTAGCTTGTCATTGGGCTGTGCGCCGCCGCCGGCTTGATTGTCCAGCTGGGCCAGCTGCACCAGGTCGGCGCGAACGACTTTCACTTGCCCGTTGACCTTTTGGATTTGAACGGCGTCCTTCCTGGCCTTTTCCAATTGCTCGCGGATCAAGTCGCGGGTGACTTTGCCTTCCTTCAAGTTCGCGACAATCTTCGCGCCGGCCTTGGCTTCCTGGTCATGCGGCGCCATTTGTTCGACCTGACCGAACAATTCCAGTGCCGCCTTGAGCTCGTTGCGCTCCAGGGCGAGCTGGGCGCCGGTGAGCAGTTCATCGCGAGTGAGCCGGGTTTGCTCGTAGGCCAATGCCAAAGCGCGGTCGGCTCGAATCAGGGCCGGCTGCGCCTGCGCCTTTTGCCATTGATTCACCATGCTCACGAGGAAGTAGTTGTCCAATTCCGCTTTGCGCACGTCTTGCTTCGCTTCGACGCGGACTTCGCCCTTTTGGCCTGCAACCGTACCGGTGACGGCAATCTGCAGCTTATTCTCAGCGTCTTTCATGCGGCCGACGACCAAAGTCGGGGTGT
This sequence comes from Gemmataceae bacterium, assembly GCA_022616245.1. GTDB lineage: Bacteria > Planctomycetota > Planctomycetia > Gemmatales > Gemmataceae > JAKEFD01. Next base: position 940 of record JAKEFD010000126.1, on the reverse strand, counting down.
CCGAACGCAAGGGCGGCAATTCTTTGGGGAAGTGCTCGACCACCTGCGCCGGCATTTCGAGCTTGGCGTTGTAGAGTACCGGGGCGGCAAAAGCTTGTTCGTAACGCTTCAGGGTATCGGGCAGTTTCTCATCGAGCACTTGCGTGCGCAACACGACGCCGCCCGTGCCAGTGGCCAGGCCGTGCAGGTTTTCCGGGTTGAGGGGAATACCGAGCGGCACCGGGTAGAACGCCACTTTTTCCTGCACCATTTGCTTGGCCAGCTCGTGGCGGTCGGCTGCGTCGAGCGGGTTGTTCGTGCTGTGGCCTTCGCCCAGGAACAGCAAGATGCGTTGGTTGGAAGGTTTCGAGTTGTCGCGGAAATTCGCGACTGCTTCCGTAAGCGCGTGCTTGAGGTCGGCAATGCCGGAAGGATATTTGTCCTTGAACTGTTCCATGGCCTTCTTGAACTGATCGGGCTGCGAGCGCGGCGACCAGAAGTCTTTAGCGGTGAGCGATTTGGTGACCTCCGGCGTGCCCATGACCATGATCGATACGCGGTCGTTTTCCTTCGCGGTCTGGAGAATGGCGTCGGTGATCTGATAGCAGGCCGTCCAGCCTTCGCCGGCGACAGCGGCGGAAGTGCTGATCATGATGAGGTAATCGCGCGGCCGGGTCGGCATGGACTCAAGCGCGGGCTTGAGCTGCATGGCGAAGAGCTGCTCACCTTGCAGCGTCAGATAGGTGTGCACGCCGGGCTGTGCGAATTTGGATTCGGCCAGCGCGGCCTCCGCGGATCTTTCCGGGAATACGGGTTTGAGGGCGGAAGACTTGTTTTTGCCGCCCGCAGGTTCGCTGGAAGACGAGGAGCTCCACCAAGCCACAACGCCCAAAAGGGCGGCCAGTGCGAGGAGCCGACGCTGCTTGGTCATTTCAAGACCCCCAGAAGGTTAGAGAAGCTG
>JAKEFD010000125.1 GCA_022616245.1 Gemmataceae bacterium | reverse complement strand
GGGAGCGACGCGGCCACCGTCGCAAGAATAGCGAAAAAGCTTCGCAGTTTGTCCGCCATCATTCTCCTGTTGCATTATTCTCTTGTAGCCGAATTCGTGAGAATTCGGCAGAGCGGGTGCCATCCGAATTCTCACGAATTTGGCTACGTTGAGTAAATGTCGATCAATCGCCACGTCCAGAAGCCGACAACGAAGATTGCCGACAGCCAGGTAATGACAGCACTGGCACGCGTGCCGCGCCGGTGAACATACAGGATGTAGAACGCACGTCCCAGCAGCAAGACGGACAGGCCGATCAAAACCGGCGCCAGCCAGCCCGCCACCAACGATGCTGTGCTCCCCGCTAACCCGAGCAGGGAAAGAACGCCCGCCGCGATTCAGTTCGGCGCGGCGCCGGCCGCAGCCAAGAGTGCGCCGCTCAAGCTGTGCAGTTTGTCTTTGATGTTGGCCAATGCGTCCCTTTGCTACGGTTGGGCCACTGCAAAATCGGTGACCACAAGGCTCGGTCTATTGGCCGGGTCGGACATCTGCTTGGAAAGCTCAGCAAGAGCTTTGGGCCAAACCCCGTTCCAACCCTGCACGCGCCCGGTCACGCTCTCGATCTTCGAGCCCGTTTTCACGGCCTCCACGAGTCGCTGGTAGGCTGTCTTCTTCTCCTTGGATTCCGCCTTTGGATTATCGGCCAGCACGAACTCTATGCCGGTTGCCTTAATCAGCGTCTCCTTTTCCGACATGGCCAGTTCGCCGGCGATGGTGATTTCCAGAAAATTTACGGCCGAGCGCGTCCCCTTGCCAAACCGGGACTTGATGAGATCGGCATGCAACCCCTTCAAGTCGAATGATCCGCCTTTCTTGGCGGCAAAGGTCACTGTGCCCAGGCGGTAGGATTTCGTGCCGGGCTCCACATCATACTTGATTGACTTGGCGTCCACGTCAGACCGACGTGCAATGGTGTCGCGCACCAAATACCCTCATCAGGTCATTTCGCCCCCAGTCACTTGCATCACACCCTTGATCACCTGAGCCTCCATAGCGCCTCCGGTCAAGAGCAGCAGTCCACACGCCAGCAAACTGACTTTGTTCATCTGATTGGCTCCTTTTCCTAAGCGGCCGGGTGTCAAGTTGACCCGATCGTTTGAAGCCGCCCTCGGTGGTAACTTTCCAGGGTCTGGTTCGCGCTCACGATGCTTGCCAACTTCTCGACGATCGCGCCTAGGTGTTTTCCGGGGATGGCGAAGTAGAGCTCGTCATCCGCAAGGCCTGTGTAAATCCGGTTGCCGATGCAGCCGAGACTGGCAACGGCCGACTGCGTGCGCAGCGCTTGGGGAACAGCGGCACAGGTAGGCCGGCCCATCAAACCGTCGTCGCCGCTGACGCCGGCAGCTTGGGCTGCCTCGGACAACAGCATCATTTGCTTGGCGTTGCCGCGCACGAGGACGACATCGGGATCGAACGTCGCGTCGGCCAGCGGCGCATAGACAGCCACGCCGAACGCGCCCTCGCGTCTCGGAATGCCCGGCACTTCCTCCTGGCGCAAGTAGCCAAGGCCGAACATCACGCCCAAGACGTCCGGCAGTTCCTTCGCCCGCTCCGGCGGCAGGTCAATGCCGTGCGTGTACGAGCCGATGGGGCAGTTGTAATGGTCTTGCGCTTCGGTGTAAAACGTGCGCCCCTCGGCGGCCAATTTCCAATAGGTGCACCCGGAAGGCGCGGCCGCGTCCACGCGCCGGACTCCCGCGGGCGGCGTCGCCTGGAACTTAAGCGCCACAGGGGCGCTGTCGAGGTCGAGGAGTTCTTGAAGTTTTTTCGCCGTTGTCATGTGGTCCCCCTCCACGCCCGCAAGCGAGGCCGCTTGCGACTACGAGCGACGTAGCGACAAGCGGCCCGCTTGTCGGCTCGGACGTCACGCCTCCTGAAACCATAGCCCACGGGCCAACTGCACAACCCGACGCGTAAGCGAGGGGCGAGGTCGAGGCCCTCGCTTACGCGTCGGGTTGGTGCAACGCCCGCGCGGGCGAGGTTTCAAACCATCGGCAAATCCACTTTGGCCTTGTTGCTTTGCAGCGGGTCCAACTGACCCTCGGTCGGCTCCGCTCAGCAAAACCACGGTTCGCTCAGCCGCGGCGCGCGATAACGGTCCGGGGCCAGCACGGGCATCGTCACCCCCGACCTTCGCCCGGCTGCCAGCGACCAGACGCGGTAAAAGATCTCCCCCGCGTCCACGCCATTGTTCACGTCTTTCTCGACCAGCGCGCTCACGGCTTTCTGCAACTGGTCCATGCGCGGGTCGGGATGGGTCCAGCGATAACTGAACGACGCCTGGTTCAAGGGGCCGAGGTGCTGTTTCATTTCCGGCCGGTTCAAAAGATACGACCCCGGCGGCACCAGAAGCCGGATCGTGTACTGTACTGGATCGACGTGATCGATCAGCCCAAGCTCCTCGATGAACGCGAGCATGTCGAGATAGTCGCCCAGCGTCGTCCACGGGGTGAACGGCACCCAGGTAGGCCGCGGCGCGATGCCCGCGGCGCGGACGGTTTTGACAGCTTCTTCGATATCCGCCCGCGTGTGATTCTTCTCCAGTATCTCGAGCACCAGTGGACTCACTGACTCGACGGCGGATATCAAGAACAGGCAGCCGAGCTTGCCCAATTCCGGCAGGATCGAGCCGCGCTTGAGAATGTGTTCGACCTTGGTAGTGACGTCGAAAGTGAGCTTGGGGAACTCGGCATGCATGGCCCGAATCACGCTCAACGCATGACCCGGCCCGTTCAGGAAATCGGGATCGCCGAACGTGATGTGGCTGGCGCCACCGGCAACCTGCCTGCGGATGTCTTCAAGAACGATATTTTCAGGGATGATGAAGAAGCGTCCGCCATACACGGGCGGAATGGGGCAGTGCGTGCACAGGTGCAGGCAGCCGCGGCTGGCTTCCACGTAGCCGACGACCCGGCTCTGGCCGTTGTGCTCCAACTTCGCATACATCGCAAGCGTCGGCAGCGACTCGCGAACCGGCAGGGCAAAAGGCAGTCGCTCCAGGAACGGCCGCATCGGGGCCCCACGCCGGATCACGCCCGGAACGTCGAGCGTGGAGCGCTTCGCGCTTTGCGCTTCACGCTCAATCGCTTCGGCCAGAGCGACCAGCGGCGTCTCAATCTCGCCGCCGATGCAATAGTCGGCGCCGTGCTCCAGCAGATAATCCGAATTCAGTGCGGCGTATAAGCCATAAAAGCAGATAATCGCCTGTGGGTTGATGTCGCGCACACGCTCGGCTACCTTCACGCCCAAACGCAAGGCCGTGTGCATGGGAACGGAAATCGCGATGAATTGCGCTTTTTCTGTTAACGATACGTTGAAGGGCTGGACGGCGATGTCGAGCACAGCCGGCGCGAAGCCCGCACGTTGCAAAAAACCGAGCGGCAGCGCCGCCGCCAACGGCTGGTGCCCCAGTTCGTAGCACGAAATCAACAGAATGGAGCCGGGAGAGCGAAGGCTCATAATGGTCCCCTCGGTTAGAGGGTCGGTTCAGCTTGCGGGATTCAAGATGATCCCGTTTTTTTTTCCGCTACTTGGCAATTCTTTTCAGGGCCTGGGCGGCGGCTTGGCGAACTGCAGCTTCCGCATCCTCAAGCGCCCGGGTCAGGGCGGGTACGGCGACATTCGCTTCTTTCCCGATCGCTCCCAGGGCTCGGGCAGCCTCGACGCGGACATCTGTCACTTTATCCGAAAGCGCTTCGATGAGCGCGGGCACCGCGTTTCCGGCGTGCGGTCCCGTCCGGTTCAGGGCATCGGCCGACGCCGCACGGACGCCGGCATCTTCGTCCTTGAGGGTTGCGATCAAAGAGGGCAGCGGGACGTCCCCCTTCAAGGCCGGTGCCATCCGGCCAAGCGCCCGCACGGCCGCTTCGCGCAGCCGCGCATCTTTTTCTTTCAGTGCTTGCGCTAGAGCCGGAAGCGCCGGCTTGAGCGCTGCCATGGGGACCGGCAAATCGACCAAAGCGTTCATGACGGCCAGTCGAACGCCGGGATCCTCGTCCTTGAGCGCTTCGAGCAGCATGGGGATGACGGACTCGGCAGGTTTGGAAAACTTCGGCAGAGTTTGGACAATCGCGGGCACAACCACAGCCCGGAGGCGAGGGTTGGCGTCCTTCAGCGCTTGATGCAATTCGTCGATGGCGCCCGGTCCGAGCCGAACCAGGGCCAAGGAAATCTCCGCGCGCACCCGCGCATCTTCATCCGTGAGCCGGCGGATCAAGTCGGGAACTGCGGATTTGGCGCCGACGCGCCCCAAGGTCATTACGGCAAACCGGCGCACGCGCACGTCTTGATCTTGGAGTGCCGCCGTCAGTCCGGGGACAGCCCCTTCTGCCTGCGTCGCCATCCAGAGCAAGGCGGCAGCGGACCCGGCCCGAACCTCTACATTCTCATCCGCCAGTGACATAACGAGCGGCGGCACGGCGACCTGGCTTTTGACGCCGACGGGACCAAGCGCTACGCCGGCCGCCGCGCCGCGCTCGTCGTCTTTCTTTTGCAACGACCTAATGAGCTTGTGTTGCTCTTCGACATCGTTCAGCATCGGGAAAAAATCGTCTTCGCGGATATCTTGATTGGGACGACTGTCGGTATGGCGGATCACGCCGGCGGGGTCAATGACGAAGATCGCCGGCCGGTTGGACCACGCGCCATTGCGAAATTGAGTTTGAAAGGCGACGCCGTAAGTGGCGCTGACCGTGGCCACCGGATCAAAAAGCACGCACGCCGGAATCTCTTCAGGCCAAGCCCAGTCTTGAACCGTTTTCGGCCTTTTCATCTGGAAGGGGTGCTGGGCCAGGACTATCAGCGGCTCTACATTGCGCCTCATGTATTCC
>JAKEFD010000009.1 GCA_022616245.1 Gemmataceae bacterium | reverse complement strand
GGACCCGCGGCCACAAGCCGCTTTTTACGTGGATCGACGAGCGCGCCGAAGCCTTCTAGGGTTCGCGCGCCCAAAATCGTCAAGTCGCCGGGTTGTCCAAATCCACCAGCAGATTGGCGACCTTGATCTTATTGCCGGGTTTTTGCACGTTTTCAACAACGCAGTCGATATTGCAACTACCCATCGCTCACTTCCCTCCCACGCGGGCCACGTCGTGCGCGTTTTCCTCAAAAGCCGCCATGATCGCTTCTTCGTCCGACAGGCCGCCCTCCTTGAATCGCTTCTGTGTCTCGATGACCCGGCGATAGTCGTTAGGATACACCTTGACGAACTTGGGAAGCATCTCTTCCCACAAGGCGAGCACCTTCCATGCTCGGTCGCTTTTCGTGTATTCCGCGTGCTTCTTGATCATGGCCCGCACGTCTTCGATTTCCGCGTCGTCCTCAAGCTTGAAGAGTTTGACCATCTCGAGGTTGCATCTCTTGGGGAACTCGCCCTTGTCGTCGAGTACATAGGCGATGCCGCCCGACATGCCGGCGGCGAAATTGCGGCCCGTGGGACCCAGGACGACGACGCGTCCGCCGGTCATGTACTCACAGCCGTGGTCGCCGACCGCTTCGACGACCGCGTGCACGCCCGAATTGCGCACGCAGAAGCGCTCACCGGCAAGACCGCGAACGTAAGCTGTGCCGCTGGTCGCGCCGTAAAACGCGACGTTGCCGATGATTACGTTTTCCTCCGGGACAAACGTGGCGGCGGCGGGAGGAAAAACAATGATTTTGCCGCCGGACAGTCCCTTGCCGAGGTAGTCGTTGGCGTCGCCTTCCAGGGTGAGCGTCATGCCGGGTGGCACGAACGCGCCGAAGCTCTGGCCCGCGGAACCGTGGAAATAAAGCTGGATCGTGTCCTCGGGCAATCCTTTCGCGCCGTGCTTTCGCGTCAGCTCGCTGCCCGTAATCGCGCCGACGACGCGATGAATGTTGCGGATTGGCAGCGTGGCCCGCACCGGTTGGCCGTGCTCTATGGCCGGTTGGCACAAATCCAGCAGCTTGGTGACGTCGAGCGACTTTTCCAGTCCGTGCTCTTGCGGCTTGCTGCAGAATTTGCCGACCGACTTGGGTACATCTGGTTGGTGGAAGATGTTGGAAAAGTCCAGTCCCAGGGCTTTGTAGTGTCCGATAGCCTTGGTCATTTGTAAGAGCTCGCTGCGGCCGACCATGTCCTCAAACTTGCGGAAACCGAGCTTGGCCATCAGCTCGCGCACTTCCGTGGCGATGAACTTCATGAAGTTGACGACGTGATCAGGATCGCCGGTGAACTTCTTGCGCAGACGCGGGTCCTGAGTCGCGACGCCGACGGGGCAAGTATTGAGATGACAGACGCGCATCATGATGCAACCCAGCGCGACCAACGGCGCGGTGGCAAAGCCGAACTCCTCCGCGCCCAAGAGTGCGCCGACGATCACGTCGCGCCCCGTTTTGAGCTGGCCGTCCACTTCGACCACTATGCGGCTACGCAGATCATTCAGCACGAGAGTTTGCTGCGTTTCCGCCAAGCCGAGTTCCCACGGTATGCCCGCATGCTTGATGCTCGTGAGCGGCGAAGCGCCCGTGCCGCCGTCATGGCCGCTGATGAGCACGACATCCGAATGTGCCTTGGAAACGCCGGCCGCGATGGTGCCCACGCCGACTTCCGCCACCAGCTTGACGCTGATGCGCGCGCGGCGGTTCGCGTTCTTGAGATCGTGAATCAGCTCCGCCAGGTCTTCGATGGAATAAATGTCGTGGTGCGGCGGCGGCGAGATCAGGCCGACGCCCGGCGTCGACAGCCTCACCCGCGCAATCCAGGGGTACACCTTGTGGCCGGGAAGCTGTCCGCCTTCGCCCGGCTTGGCGCCTTGCGCCATCTTGATCTGCAATTCCTTGGCGTAGACCAGGTACTCGCTGGTGACACCGAACCGCCCGGACGCCACTTGCTTGATGGCGCTGTTCTTGGAGTCGCCGTTGGCGAGCGGGATGTAGCGCGCGGGGTCTTCGCCGCCTTCCCCGGTGTTGCTCTTGCCGCCGATGCGATTCATGGCGATGGCCAGCGTTTCGTGCGCTTCCTGGCTGATCGAGCCATAGGACATCGCCCCCGATTTGAAGCGCTTCATGATGGCTTCGATCGGCTCGACCTCTTCGATCGGCACTGGTTGGCGTCCGTCTAGCTTGAATTCCATCAGGCCGCGCAGCGTGCACAGCCGTTTGGACTGATCGTTGACGAGTTCGGTGTATTGCTGAAAGATCTTGAAGTTGCCGGTCCGGCAAGCGTGCTGCAGCTTGTGCACCGATTCCGGATTGAAAAGGTGGTATTCGCCCTCGCGGCGGTATTGATAATGGCCGCCCACGTCGAGCGTGTGCCCATTGGTGGGCCGCTCGGCGAAGGCCTTGTCGTGGCGAGAACGGATTTCGGTGGCGATGACGTCGACGCCAATGCCGCCGACGCGCGAAGGCGTGCCGGTGAAGTATTCGTCGATCACATCTTGTCCGAGGCCGACCGCCTCAAAGATCTGTGCGCCGCAATAGCTTTGTGCGGTCGAAATGCCCATTTTGGACATGACCTTGAGCACGCCTTTGTCGATGGACTTCACGTAATTCTTGACGGCTTTCTTGGCATCGACCTTGGTAATGTGTCCCAGGCGAACCATGTCCTCGATCGTCTCGAACGCCAGGTACGGATTGATCGCGCCCGCGCCGTAGCCGATGAGGAGGGCGAAATGATGCACTTCACGCGGTTCGCCGCTTTCCAATACAAGGCTGACCTGGGTGCGCGTGCCTTCGCGGATGAGGTGATGGTGCACCGCGGCAACTGCGAGCAGTGCAGGGATGGGCGCATGGTTCTTGTCGACGGCCCGATCCGAAAGAATGATGTACTCGACACCGGTGGCGATGGCGATGGTCGCTTGCCGGCACAACGCCTTGAGCCCGCGTTCCAGCCCGGCCGCACCTTCCTTGGGATGATAGAGAATCGGCAACGTGACCGACTTAAACCGGCCGCGCGTGGTCGCTTCGAGCTGCCGCAGCTTGTCCAGCTCGTGGTTGAGAAGGATGGGCGACTTCAGGCGGATTTGCCGGCACGATTGCGGCGTCGGGTGCAAGAGATTGTACTCCCGGCCAATCGTCGTCTCCATGGACATGATAATCTCTTCGCGAATGCAATCGACAGGCGGATTGGTCACCTGGGCAAAGAGTTGCTTGAAATAGTTGTACAAGAGTTGCGGCTTGTCGGAGAGAACTGCGAGCGCGGCGTCGTTGCCCATCGAGCCGACCGCTTCGTTGCCGTCGTTGGCCATGGGCGCCATGAGCGTGCGCAAATCCTCGTGCGTGTAGCCGAAGGCTTGCTGGCGCAACAGGACGGTTTCGTGATCGGGCTCGTGCGGCGCGGGCACCTCGGGCAGGTCTTCCAATGAAACCAAATTCTCCTCGATCCATTCGGCATACGGTTTTTCCGAAGCAATCTTGTACTTGAGCTCGTCGTCCGCAATGATCCGGCCCAGTTCCAGATCGACCAGGAACATGCGGCCCGGCTGCAAACGGCCCTTGTGCAAAACGTTTTCCGGCGGCACGTCGAGCACGCCGACCTCGGACGCCATAATGACGCGCTCGTCCTTGGTGACGTAGTAGCGCGACGGGCGCAGACCGTTGCGATCGAGCACCGCGCCGATGCGGATGCCGTCGGTGAAGGCAATGGACGCGGGCCCGTCCCACGGCTCCATCAAGGCCGAGTGGAATTCGTAGAACGCTTTTTTCTCCGGGCTCATGAAGTCGTCGCCCGACCATGGCTCCGGGATCATCATCATGACGGCATGCGGCAACACACGCCCAGTAAGGACGAGCATCTCCAAGACATTGTCGAACATGGCGGAATCGCTGCCGGCCTCGTCAATGATGGGCAGGATTTTCTTGATGTCGTCGCCGAAGAGGTCGGAAGCGAGCATGCTTTCGCGCGCGTGCATCCAATTGACGTTGCCGCGCAACGTGTTGATTTCGCCGTTGTGCGCGAGATAGCGGTACGGGTGGGCGCGGGCCCAGTTGGGAAACGTATTCGTGGAAAAGCGCGAATGCACGAGGGCCAGCGCCGACTCCAACGTGGGATCGCGAAGGTCGGGGAAGTAGACCGGAACCTGCGGGGCATGCAGCATGCCCTTGTAGACCAGCGTCTTAAGGGACAGGCTGGGAACATAGAACATTTCCCGCTGCGGGATGTTTGAATGTTTGATCTCGCTCTCGACAAGTTTGCGAATGACGTAGAGCTTGCGTTCGAAGGCCAAAGTGTTGGCCCCACGCTCCGCGTGGGGTGACCCCGCGCTGCCCCCACGCTCTGCGTGAGGCGAACCCCCACGCGGAGCGTGGGGTCTACTATTGCCGATGAAGATTTGCTTCATCACCGGCTCGACCTTCCTGGCGGTCGGTCCGATCGGCGTGTTGTCGGTGGGCACGTCGCGCCAACCAAGAAAGTTCTGTCCCTCGTCGCGAACCACTCTTTCGAAAGCACTCATGCAGCGCTGGCGATCCTGCGGATCTTGCGGCAGAAACACGATGCCGCAGCCGTAGTCGCCTGCGTTGGGTAGGGCGAAATCCAACCGATCGCATTCCTTTTGAAGGAAGCGATGCGGCATTTGCACGAGGATGCCCGCGCCGTCGCCGGTGTTGGCTTCACAGCCGCACGCGCCGCGATGCTCGAGGCTGAGGAGAATTTGCAGGGCGTCGCGCACGATCTGGTGCGACTTGCGATTCTTCAAATCGGCGAGAAAACCCACGCCGCACGCGTCGTGCTCATAGCGCGGGTCGTAAAGGCCTTGGCGTTGGGGTTCGATGTTCATGGCAATACCTCAGAGCGCTCGCAGGTCCTTTCGAACGCGAAGCGCTAAGTCAATCGTCTCTATTTCGATCGTACTGCGTCGCCGTTGCGACTCGGGGATAATGACGCCACGCCGCCCGCATGAGTCCCGGGTTCGCCGTTGCGCAGTCCGGCCGATTCGCGAAGCAACTCGAGGAAGCGGCGGGCGACGGCGCTCAGGTGGCGGCGTCGGTGGATGATCCCCAAGGGGCGCGTGAATCGAGCCTTGTAAAGAGGCACGGCGGCCAGCGTGCGCGCTTTCACTTCGCGGCGCAGCGTCGGCTCGGGCAAGAGCGCCACGCCAGCTCCGATCGCCACGGCCTGCTTGATGTTTTCGATGTTGTCGAATTCCAGCACTACCTTGACCGTCGCCCCGTGCCCGCGTAGAAAGCGGTCCACCTGCCGGCGAATCGTCAACTTGCGATCGAAATGGACATACTTCTGACCGGAAAGTTCCTGGAGCGGCACGGCCAGGTTTCCCGCCAGCGCATGCTTGGGAGAGCAGGCCAACACCATGTCTTCGTCGCGCCAAGGCAGCGCCACAAGCTTGGGCGACTTGCGCGGAAACGACACCAGGCCCAGGTCGGCGGTGCCGCTCTCGACACGTTCATAGACCGCGTCCGGATGCAGGTAATCGATGTGCACACTCGCCTTGGGCTGCGCGCTCACGAAGCGCTGCACAAACTGCCCCATGTCGCCAAGACCTACCGAATAAATCGCCGCCACTTGCACGCTGCCGGCGATTTCCGCCTGCGCGTTCTTGATGCTGGACTCGAGCTCGCCGTACTGCTCCAGGAGCGCCTGGCAACCTTCGTAAAATGTCTGGCCCAGCGGCGTCAGCTGCAACGGCCGGGTCGAGCGATCCACCAACTTCACTTGCATGCGCTTTTCCAGCTGCGACACAATTTGGCTCACCGCCGACTGTGTAACATCGTTGGCGTGCGCCGCTTGCGAGAAGCTCCGCTGTCGGGCCACATCGCAAAACACCTTTAGCGAAGTTATGTGCATCCCCCCCTTTATATCATCTCGGATTCTAATATCAATAGTCTTCATAATGAAAAAAACTAATAGTATGGAAACGAGCCTTCGTGCTCGGCGGGTATGGACAAACAAGGCAAATCCGCGCTTTCCGAGGCGGTTGCAGAGCCGCGGCCGTGAGGCAACGCGCGTTATTCGAACTACTATCGTGGGAAAAAGGAGTAGGAAAGGCGGGACATGAAGAGGACTTACCCAATTCGGCGAAAAGTCCAGCACCAACTCAAGAGTCTGTGGAGCACGTTGGTTGCGTGCTCCACAATTCGCCGCGCAGCGATCGTCTACAAATCCAAAACGAAGCCTGCGTCGAGCGTCTTTTTCTGTTTGGCTAACAGGCTGAACAGCGCGCTGACGCCGTCGGCATTGAAGTCGCTGTCGCGGCTACGATCCGAGCCTTCGCCTTTGCTGGTGAAGCGGTAGTCGCGCGGTTTCTCGATGACGACGTAATAGACGCCCGGCGTGACATTGGTGAAGCGGTAGTTGCCGTCGGCATCGGTTGACGTTCGGGCAACGCGGGTATGCGCTGAGGTAAACAGGCTGACGAGGACCCCGGCGAACCCGCGTTCGCCGGCATCTTGTTGGCCATTGCGGTTCGCGTCGTTCCACGCGCGACCGGCGACGCTCTCTTCGACGGGCGGTGGCGGCAGTACAACATCAATGGTAATCAGGAAAGATACACCCAAAGAGGAGCCAACAGGAAAATGGAGCCAAAGTGCGTCAGTTCCTTCTTGAAGCTCGCTTGGAAAGACGGTAACGCTTTGGCCATCCCCGGGCAATACAGGGGGAGTGGATGTGCGCACCCAACTTGAAAGCCAGCCATCGCCGGACGATCCGCGTGCAGCCCACACACTGCCCGAGCCGGACACTGTTCCAACGCTCATTGCGCCGTTGGCGTATTGATCGGCAAAGGTTACGCTCGGGTCAAAATGCGTTGCGGCACCGGCCTCACCTGGGTGCACGAGTGTATCATCGGACGCGAGCGATAGGGTGAATCCGGTGTTGTTCGAGCCATGAATGGTGAGGGCTGTTCCGTCCGACGTGACAGTATAGATCCGCATGCCAGCGACGGCAGGAGGGTCGGCGTGGGGAGCAAACGCAACCGCTGCATAAGTGGTTCCAGGGGGCTCTGCCCGCATTCCGCGGGGGAAGCCGCCTGCGACCACGCCTCCTGCGCCTGCAGCTGTCAACCAAATCTGTCCCGAATCGGTGTCGGTGAAGAATCCATCAAAGGCGCAAGCCTTGAACTCGGCCGTGTCGCCTGGTTCCCCTCCTTCGATATTTGGCCTCAGCGTGGTCACAAAGGACGGTGGACGGAAGACCCTTGTAATGCTGGCCGGTGGAAGAGGATTCCGCGGCAACGTAAATGTTACGTTCGATGCCCCAATCAGGTCATCTTCGCCGGGCGGGGCGTCGTCTTCCTCAAAAAACAGGTTGTGACTAACCAACAGCGGACCATCGGCCCAAGTCGCTAACTCGCTGGCGGTAAATGTGAAGGTGACGTCTACTGTCGCTTCCAGGCGGTCATCCTGAGGAACGGTATTGGTGGTTACAGCGCTTGGGTCAACCCAAGTCGTCATTGCGGGAGGAAGCGGTAGCGTTCTGGTAATCTCGAAGGCTCCGGCGGCAAAGCTGGCGCCAGCCGGCGCTAGCCGGTCTTCCAAGGCGAGGAATTCCGGCCGGTAAGAAGGACGCGGCCTCGCCGCTGATGGTCGACGCCGAAGAGTGAAGAACCTCTCAAGCAACCCAAATGTTGGGACCATGATTTGACTCCTTCAATTTCTGTGCTTCCCATGTTGACGAGACAATTCAAGACAAGCTCGGTCCACTAGGCGTCTGGATTGAAATCGCGCTGGGATGTAGCTACTGTCCGGCACCCAGGACTTTGGTCATGCCTTCGCGCGTTCCCACCAGAATGAACCCGCCCGTTTTTTCATTGGGACCAACAAACACAATCCAGTCATCCTTCGCTAGAAGCTGGTCAGCGCGCAGTCTTTCTCCCCCATAGAGCTCGCCATAATCTCCAAACTGAATGAGGCCGAACACCTGCGATGGAAACCGCGCATCGTTGGCGAAATCAATCCAATCTGACTGTAACAGTTGTTTCAGCTTTTCTCGTTCCTGAATGATGTGTGTCCCGTCGGCGTACCAGGGGATGTGGCTTAGCTTTACCAACTCGTCCAGCTCTTTCGCCCTTGCGGCCTTCAAGTATCGCTGGGCCGTCTCCAAAGCAGAAGCTCTGACCCGCATGACGTTCTTGTCCGCTCTGTCTCTTTCATGTGCGGCCATCGCCAAAATGAGAGGTGAGACAGGACTCCGTATGCCAACCACCTTCGCCTGACCGTCTCGGAAGCGAACTGCCGTAGCGAGGATCCGTCTTGGCGGATGAAAAAACACGATTCGGTCTGTCTTTTCAAGGGATTTCTGGAAGAGCTCCTTGAGCTGGTCGGTGGAGGAGTTTTCGGGAAAGGAACTTATAGGAATCGTCGCTCTGTACGTGTGCTCTTTTGGAGGGGGCTCAACTGCGAGAACGCGCTCGAGGAACTCCCGAAGCTGTCCCCGGTCAATGAGGTTAGTGCTTTTCTTGCCGCCAACAAAGAACGGGACATCGACAACTCCCATTATTGACTCGATGTCCTGGTTCTTCAGCCCCTTCACGAACTGTTCGGCAGCCTCCTTGGCCATTACGTCGCGTTTGTCGGCTTTTTCTTCTTTCTGCGCGGCAACGATTAGAAAGGTTGTACCTTCTGATGAAGTTGGAAAATGCAACCAAAGCGCGTCCTTTCCTTGCTGAAGCTTGCTCGGAAGGACGATCAGCCTCCCACCATCACCTGGCAAGAGCGGGGGCTTGGTTGTGTAAAACCAGCTCGAGAGCGTCGCGTCGCCGGCGCCGCCTCGCGCCGTCCATACATTACCCGATCCCGAAAGCGTTCCAACCGTCTTGGCGCCATTGGCGTACTGAGCGGAGAAAGTCGCGCTTGGGTCGAATCGGACTGACTCGCCATGTCTTACAAGACTGTCCGTGGATGCCAATGAAAGCGTAAACCCGCAGTTGTTGAAGCCTTGAATGGTGAACGACTTGCCGTCCGATGTGACGGTGTAAATGCTCAGGCCGGCGCCCGCAGGCGCGTCGGCACGCGCCGCGAAAGCACCCGCCTTGTACGTGACCCCTGGTGAGCCGCGCCGCGGGCCGCCCGCTGGAACTTCGTTAGCCTTTCCAGGCCCTTTTGCCTTGATCGAGCCAACCTGCCTGAGATCCCTCTGCGTAAGATCGGCGTAGTTGGCGAGCCCCCACGACGCGCATGGCAAACTGACGGCTAAAAGAATCGCACACGGTTTCTTGTACATCGTCTACTCCAAGCAAGCCCATCAGGCGAGTTGTCTGTATTCTCATAAATGCTATTCGCGGCGGAAACCGGACAACAATTCCGACTTTTTCCTTGACCGACGGCTTTTCGATTTAGTGCTTGCAGTCGTCATTTGTAGCAGATACGCTTGAATCACTTCCAAAAGATCGGCATCAAGTTGGGGGATGCGCCATGAATGGGCACCACGATTCCCCTCCCCGGGATTCCCCTCCCCGGATTGATACAGAAGCCGGCAGTAACCTGAGCGCGCTCTTTGAACAGGCGCGACAGGGCTCGGCCCAGGCAGTCCAAAAACTGTTCGAGACTTTTGAGCACGCCCTCCGGCCGATTATTCGTATTCACATGACGGACCGAATGCGCCCGGCCTTTGACTCCGACGACTTCATGCAAGACGTGCGTCTGAAATTGCTCGACCGCTGCCTGCCGCGTGAAGTCTATGATTCCGAAGAATCGTTGTTTGCCTACTTGGTGGAATTAGCCAAAAACCAAGTGCTTGAAACCCGGCGGCGCTATTGCGTCTACCGCAAACACAACTTCAATCGCGAAGTCCCGCTCGAGAATCCCAAGGCTGACGCGGAACAATTACCCGGTCGTCTGGACGCGGCTCATGATCTCGCCGCGGCCCAAGAGTCCTTTGAGCGCTGGCAGAGCAAACTGCCGCTTGCCTATCGCCGCGTCCTCGTCCTCCTGCGCGACGGGTACAGCCAACAGGAAACGGCGGCGCAAATGCACATCAGCGAACGAACAGTGCGCCGGTTACTAAAGAAGTGCTGCCCCCCCCCCCGCCCCGCGACTCATAACCGATTGAAGCGAGCTTGCGCATGAATCGAAGTTACGACAAACTCGCAGACTAGAAGCCGGCGTGCCTTAGAGTAGTATGTGGGATAGAATTCCGTTTCTGTCCGTTCAGAATCGTAATTTTAGTCACTTCGTTGACGGAGAATTACATGAATAGATGCTTGCTTGCTTTGTTGGTTGGCAGCGTTTTACTACCCCTTTCCGCCTTCGCGCAAGGCGACAAGGGCGAAACGCTTTGGGTCTTCTTCGGCACGTACACCGGCAAGACCAGCAAGGGCATTTATCGCTCTGAGTTCGACACAAAGACGGGCAAGCTCTCCAAGCCCGAATTGGCCGCCGAGACGAAGAGTCCTTCTTTCCTTGCCGTGCATCCCAATCGGCGCTTTCTGTATGCGGTCAATGAAATTGGCGACTACCTCGGCAAGAAGTCCGGCAGCGTGACGGCATTCGCCCTCGATCCGACGACCGGATCGCTCGAGAAACTGAACGAGCAGACTTCAAGCGGCGCTGCGCCGTGCCATCTCGTTGTCGATCGGGAAGGGAAAAACGTGCTCGTCGCCAACTATACTGGCGGCAGTGTCAGCGTGCTGCCTATCGGCGCCGACGGCAAGCTGGGCGAGCCCACAAGCGCCATCCAGCATGAAGGCAAGAGCGCGACCAAGAAGCAAACTCCGCATGCGCATGCCATCCATGTCGATGCAACCAATCGTTTCGCATTTGCCGCCGACCTGGGTTTGGACAAGGTGCTACTCTATCGATTCGACGCCGCCGCGGGCAAACTGAGCGCGAATGATCCGCCGGCCGTCGATCTCGATCCTGGCGCCGGTCCGCGTCACTTCGCCTTTCATCCCAATGCGCCGTTCGCCTTTGTTATCAACGAAACCCTTCTGACGTTGACCGTGTTGCCCTACGACGCATCGAAGGGCATCTTGACCAAGGGCCAAACCGTTTCCACTTTGCCCGCCGACGCCAAGGGCAAGGGCTTCTCCACGGCCGAAGTGCAAGTGCATCCCTCGGGCAAATTCGTATACGGCTCCAATCGCGGCCATAACAGCATCGCCATCTTCTCGTTCGACGCCGACAAAGGAACGCTCAGGCTCGTCGGCCACCAGTCGCACCTCATCAAGACGCCGCGCAACTTCGGCATCGATCCGACAGGGCAGTTCTTGTTGGCGGCGAGCCAGAATGCCGACCAGGTGATCGTGTTTCGAATTAACCAGGAAAGCGGAGAATTGACACCGACTGGAGGCGTTGTAAATGTGCCGACGCCGGTGTGCGTGAAGTTCGTGCCGAAAGGTTGAGCCGATACGACCGCGCAGTGATGGTCTAGGGATTGCACTCCGTAGCCGCA
Organism: Gemmataceae bacterium; assembly: GCA_022616245.1. Taxonomy (GTDB): domain Bacteria; phylum Planctomycetota; class Planctomycetia; order Gemmatales; family Gemmataceae; genus JAKEFD01. Next base: position 1,236 of record JAKEFD010000009.1, on the reverse strand, counting down.
GGCTAAAGGCTGCGGCTACAATTGAGAACCCTCTAAGGCGCTATCTTGCCGGGTGCGAACGTACGGTAGAGCGCGTCGCCGCTGTCTTGCCAAGTAGGATTGGGATGCGGCGTCCAGAGCACCGGTGGCAGGAAAGCGGCGCTTAGATCGTACGCCTGGTCGTAAGCCAAATCGCTCGGATACATGGCGTTGGCAGGAAAGGCGCGGGGATCGAGCAGGCCGGCGTGGGCCGCGGCAACGACGACAATCTCCGAGCAGATCCAACGTGACCGGTCCGCGAAAGAGTGACCGAACACAAGCCGGCGCAGACCGGTGCGGCAGCAGAAAGGCGTGGCTTGCAAGAAAAAGCGGCCCAGGGCGAAATCCTTGCCTTCTTGCGGCATGGCAAACCGAGTCAGGGCCGCGGATTGCTCCGGCGACAGGGGCGTGCGCGGCTGCCGTACCATGATCGGGCCCTCGTAGTCGCGCAGGCGCGTGCCGACGTCGAGATGGCGCACCTTGGCGCGCCAGAACTGAGGGGCGGTCAGTTCCAGAATCGCCGGAGTCCCGTCGGGGCGGGCAAAAACAATGGCGGAATGCGTGGGCGCGCCGATGCCCGCTAGTTGAAAGATTCTTTCATACTTGAAGTTCGTGTAAAGGAGAATGTCGCCGGGCTGGGGCCGATAGGAGATGACGCCTAAGGTGGTTGGGGCAATTGGCACGACCAGGTAACCTGCAGGCGCTTCGGCAATCGCCGACGCGCCGCCGACCGGCAACTGCCCCGCGTGCAACGACGTGAGCCAGGTTGCCTGCGCCATCACCAGCGCAAGCCATAGTTTTTTCATCTGCTCCGACTTACTTCGGACCAAACGGCCTTCCGAATGGATACATTCCGGCGATCGGTCACAATTCACTCGCAGCAAGTTCCCGTCCTCTAAGCGGCAACGTCGCGGCGGCCACCGGACAAGTGCGCCGATAGCTCAGAAGCGCCGGCAAGAAAACTAGCGCAGTTACCATGCAACACGACACGCCCAACGTGAGCACCAATCCCAAACTGGCGAGACCGCGGTGCTCGGCGATCATGAGCGTGCCGAAACCGAGAACGGTGGTCAAGGCGGCGACCATGATGCCGCGGCCCGTCGACGAAGATAAGCAATAGCGCTTGCCTTTGTGCCGGCTGCGGTAGTCGTGCAGCACGTGCACGCCGTTGTCCGCGCCGACGCCGAGGATCAGCGGAAAGGCGATCATGTTGGCCGG
>JAKEFD010000124.1 GCA_022616245.1 Gemmataceae bacterium | reverse complement strand
CTATCCGCGATTTGACTCATCCAAGAAATTGACCTAGGCTTTTTTGGAAGCAAAACTTCCCTGGCGTGCTTCTTGCGCTCCTTGGACAAACAAGGATCGGGTCGCGAAGTGCCCCCTATGGTCCCAACCACCAGCCGTGCCCTGATCGAGGCCTTGACGCAGTGTCGCTTGCTCGGCTCGGAGCAATTGCGGCAAGCGTCGGACCTGGCCCATCGGGAGAGCGATCCACGCCAGCTCGCTCGGCACCTGGGGCAACGCAACTTCCTCACGATTTACCAGATCAACCAACTACTCGCCGGGCGCGCGAAGGATTTAGTGCTCGGCCCGTACCGCTTCCTGGACAGGCTGGGGCAAGGCGGCTTGAGCAGCGTCTACAAGGCGCGGCACGTCGATTACGATTGGTTGGTCGCGCTCAAAGTCCTCAGGCCCGAAGCGATGGCGAGCGAAGCGGGCCGGCGTCAGTTCCTCCTCGAAATGGAGGCGATGGCCCAAATGGACCATCCCAACATCGTCGGCTTCGTAGATGTGGACGAATGGGACAACACCTTCTACTTCGCGATGGAGTTTGTGGATGGCATCGACCTGGCGAAGCTCGTCACCTTGAGCGGTCCCATGCCGGTGTCGGATGCTTGCGACTACATTCGCCAGGCCGCGCTCGGCTTGCAGCATGCCCATGAGCGAAATCTGGTGCACCGCGACATCAAGCCGGGAAACCTGTTCCTGACTCAAGGCACGGGCGGCGATCTTGGCGTCCCTGGGCGCCCGGAAGGTGAGGAGTCAGCGCGGAGGGGGACCAAAGGCAAAGCGGGCAAGAACAGGCCGAAAGCCGTCGTCAAGATCCTGGATTGGGGCTTGGCGACACTGCGGTTGCCCAAGGGCTACACCGGGCCACAGCTTTTGGAAAACCTGGCGCGCGGCATCGTCGGCACTGCGGACTACCTGTCGCCCGAACAGGCCCGCGACCACACCGCCGTCGATATTCGCGGCGACATCTATAGTCTGGGCTGTGCGTTCTATTTTCTGCTCACGGGGCAGCCGCCGTTTACTGAGGGCTCGCTCATTCAGAAGCTGCTCCAGCACAAGCAGGCGGAGCCGGAGCCCGTGAGCGCCTTTCGCGAGGACGTGCCGCCGCGCGTCGTCGAAATCCTCCACCGCATGATGGCCAAGAACCCCGATGACCGCTTCCAGACCCCGGCCGCAGTGGCGCTGGCGCTGATGGCGTTTTCGCGCGATGAAAATTGCGAGCTTACCCGTCTATGCCGCAAGGTCGCCATGCGCAAAACCCCGCCCGCCGCGCTGAAGGATCAAACGCCGCTCCCTGCGGCGTTGGAACAGCCCCCGCCGATCAAGTCCAAGTCCCGCCACAAGAGCAGCGTCCCGTCGGATACCCGTGGCTTCTGACAACGCTATGCGAGTTGGCAAGTCGTGGGAGCGTAGGCGACCCGTACTACAAGTCAACTTCCCAAGGATCGATGGGCTTACGCACGAAATCTTCGAGGATAACGGCGACCGCCGGCACTTCACGTGGGATTTCCGGCTCCGGCAGGTTTCGGCGCAGCTCTTCCCGGTCAGGCAACTGCAGCGCCGGTTCGTAGTCGGCCAGATTTTTTTCGACATCGAGCGGCCGGCAACCGGGCGGCAGCTTGTCTTTTCCCTGAAAGCGCTCTTTGAATCTCTTGAGCACGCCGTCGCAGGTGTCCACGTTGAGGCTGGCGGCATCGGCGCGCAGCCGGCGCACGGGGTCGTTGAGCGATTCGCGCGCCCAATTGACGTCTTCGAGCGCGGACTTGGCTTGCCCTTTGCGCGACCAGATGAGCCGTTGCGCCCAGGCGGCTTCGATTGCGTTTCGGTCGGCGTCCTTGCCCACTCCCAGGATCAGAAACGGCCCGATCTGTGTGCGCGGCAACGGCGCTACGTCCAACGTCACGGGCAGCGGCGGCGGCACCCGGCTCATTCCACGCTTCCTTTCAGCTCCCCTCGCCCTGAGGGAGAGGGGTTGGGGGTGAGGGGGAAACCTTCATCCATTCGACTATGGGAGCGAGCAGTTCCGTGTCCTCGTCGGCGTGGCAGCCGTGCGCGACCAGGAAGGACGCGGCCAAAAGAACGAAGGCCGCAACTCGGACGCACATCAAGACGCTGTCAACTTTCTCCCCTCGCCCTGAGGGAGAGGGGATGGGGGTGAGGGGGACAGTGTCCGTCCTCCGGTCGCTTACGCTCCCGGCTCGCAATTGGGCAGTAGCGCGCATCGGACTATGTTCGAGCAACGACGGCATTACTTCAATTTTTCCTTGAAGAATTCGACGGTTTGATCCAGTGTCTGCGTGAGCTTTTCGCCGCTCCAGCCATGGGCCGCGCCCTCCATGGTCACCAGTTTCGCAGGGACGCCGGTTTCTTGCAACTTCTTGGACAACTTCTGCGAATGCTCGATCTTCACCAGCTCGTCCTTGTCGCCGTGGAAAAACAGAAACGGCGGATCGTCCTTGGTGACGTAATGAATCGGCGAGCTTTTCACATAGGCGTCTTTCTTGTCTTCAAACGTACCGCCCAGGAACGGCACCAGAAAGAACTCTTCCGCCTTCTTGTCCCAGGTGCGCGTGGTCATGTCGGTCGGGCCGAAAAAGTTGACCACGGCTTGCACCCGGCTTGATTGTTCCGGATTGCCGCCTTGTCCTTCCAGCTTGGCATCGTTGTCGGCCGTGCCCATCAAAGAAACAAGGTGCCCGCCAGCGGAGAAACCCATTGCGCCGATCCTGTCCGTCTTCAAACGGAAGTTGGCGGCGTTGGCGCGCAGGAAGCGCACCGCCGCCTTGCAGTCTTCGATCTGCGCCGGAAATTGATGGGCGGGCGAGAGGCGATAGCTCACCGTCGCGGCCACGAAGCCGCGCTCGGCCAGAAGGTCGATCAGCTTGGTCAGGTCCTGGCGTTTGCCGCCGCGCCAGCCGCCGCCGTGCACGCACACCACGCCCGGAAACGGGCCCTCGCCGTCGGGGCGGGCCAGGTCGAGCTGCATGTCCTGGTCGCCGCCTTTGCCAAAGACGATGTCCTTTTCGTGCTTGGCAGCGGCTTTTTTTTCTTGAGCAGAGCCGGCACAGAAGCCAAGGAAGAGGAATGGAAGGGCAACGAAGAAGCGCATGGGTGTCTCCCGAGTCTGATTCATCGTTTCGCGTTCGCTTGAGTATTCTACCAATGAGCTCAGCGAGCGCGAAACGATAAATCAGACGCGCGGTTCGATTACCCCATGCACTCCCGGAACTGGATGCAGCGTGAACAACGCGACGGGGGTCACTGTCGCGCCTGGCTCCAGGGCGAAGCGAAAACGTTGTGCCAGGATCGCGATCACCAGGGCCATTTCCATGAGCGCGAAGGTGTTGCCGACGCACAAGCGCGGGCCGCCGCCGAAGGGGAAATACGCGAACTTGGGAATGTGCTTGGCGCTCTCTTCCAGCCAGCGTTCCGGGCGAAACGCTTCCGGGTCGGCGAAGAAGCGCGGATCACGCTGCACCACCCACTGGCTCATGAGCACCGTCATGCCGCGCCGCACTGGATAGCCGCCGACGGACGTGTCGCGGATCGCCTCGCGGCCAATGACGTACGCCGGCGGATACAGCCGCATCGCTTCGAGCGCCACGGCTTCGGTGTAGCGCAGCTTGGCCACGTCGTCGAACGTGGGCAGGCGGCCGGACAGAACCGACTGGATTTCCGCGAGCAGCTGCTTTTCCACATCCGGGTTGCGCGACAGCAAGTACCACGTCCACGACAGCGTGAGCGCCGTGGTTTCGTGTCCGGCCAGGAAGAGCGTCATCGCCTCGTCGCGAACTTGCTGGTCGGTCATGCCTTTGCCGTCTACCTCGTCGCGTGCCCGCAACAAGAGCGACAAGACGTCGTGCTGTTCGGCCTGGCTGGCGCGGCGTTCGCGGATGAAGCGATAGATTATTTCGTCGAGACGCCGCACCGCGCGCTTGAAGCGCCGATTGCCGCGCGTCGGCAGCCATAAGGGCGGCGGTACAAGATTCAAAAACCGCTCCAGGAAGTTGTCCTGCATGATCTTAAGCGCGTGGGCGACGTCGCGCGTGTCGCTCGTCGCCTCGGAGCCGAACAACGTCTTGGCGGCGATCTCGAGCGTCAGCTTCATCATCTCGGCGTGAATCTCGCGATGTTCACCCGGGCGCCACTCCGCCAGGACGCGCTCGGTAGTGGCGACCACCGCCGGTGCGTAACTCGCCAGCCGGCTCTTGATGAACGCGGGCTGCACCAGCCGCCGCTGCCTGAGCCAGAAGGAATTCTCGCTGGTCAACAGGCCATTGCCCAGTAACAGCGGATTGAGCCTGAGCGCGAAGTGCTTGATAAAATCGTGGTTGCGCGTGACCAGCACTTCTTCGATGAGGTCGGGATGGCTCGCCAAATAGATGCGGCGATGCGCGAAACGCATGTACACCACATCGCCGAACTCGCGGGCGCTGCGGGTCAGAAAATCCTGCCGCTCCTTGCGAAAGTCGCGCAGATTGCCGCCCAGCCAAGTTCCTTTCGGTCCAGGCGGATACACGCTTTTGCCTCCGGCCCCGCAGAAAAAAAGACGTGGCGGACTTGTCTTTGGAGCGTCAGCGACGCTACTATTGAGATATGAAATCACAGTTCACCTAGGTTCGCCATCTTTACGTGTTGGTTCGCCGCGACTTACCGGCGTCCCAGATTGCGGTGCAGGCGGTGCACGCCGCCATGGAAGCCTCTCGTCAATTCCTATCGACAGATTCCGATCATCCTCACCTGGTATTGTGCGGCGTCGCGTCGGAAGTGCGTCTATTGGCCGCTGCGGATCATCTGCACCGCCATGACATTCGCTCCGCTCTTTTTCGCGAACCCGACCGTGCCAACGAAGTCACCGCGCTGGCCACCGAGCCGTTAACCGCTGAAAAACGCCGCTTTTTGCATCGATTTCGGTGCTTATCCCGTCAGGATTTCCTGGTCGTTCCCGATTTGAAGCACGAGCCGCGCGGCTCGTGCCGGGAACGATTCTAACCCATTTTTCCACTTTGGAGGTAGACCATGTTGTAGGTGCATCAAGGCCGTTGGGGTTATTACCCGTGCTCATTTGATGCCTTTCAAAAGCTGAAGGAGCTTAACAAACTCTGGGAAAAAGCGAAACGGCAACGCGCCGCCTGGCAGCGCTGGATCCGCAAGCTGCCCCACAATCGCGTCAGCCGGCCGCGGCTCTGCGACGAGCGCGGCCGGACGATCGGCTACGGTTCCCCTATTCCGCTTCCCGAACCGGTATTGCACCCGGCCTTCTGTCGAAAGGTGCAACTGCCTTCGGGCCGCTGGGACGTTGAGTTGCGCGACGTGGGTATCGAAAGCGCGTATCGCTTGGCCCGCCATCCCAAGGCGACGCCGGATGCCGTCGTGCCGCTGCCTGTGGCGCTGGAAGAAGTCCACCGGCTTTACGATGAACATTGTCGCGAGTGACACAGGACAATGAACTTGGAACGTTGAACGTTGAATGTTCAGCGTTCAGCGTTCGACGTTCAACGTTCACAGTTCAACGTTTAACAGCCCCCTTAGCTCAATGGTCAGAGCGCCGGTCTCTAAAACCGATGCGGTGCGGGTTCGACTCCCGCAGGGGGCAATGAGCTATCAGGTGTCGCAAGCGCTGCCGACGCTAGCAGCGCCCGCTACGAGGATTCGACGCAGATGGTTCCCCTCCTTTTAGAACCGAGAGCATCCCTCTTCGTGGGCAATAAATCGCGAGATTCTTGCGAAATCATTAGAGAGCGATTAATCTGGTCCCGGAGTCAGGACGCAGATCCAACACTAGCCCCGACGCGCGAGCGAGGGACTGGCGATCAGACTTGCATGAGTGATGAACGCATTGATCCCTGCTCGGACATCGACAGGTTCCTTATCCAGCTCGCCGCTGGTCAACCGGAAGCCATGAATCACTTGTTCGCGCACAGTCAGGATCGGTTGCTGCGGCTCGTTCGGCAAATGTTTCCGAAGACGCATTCGGTGCGGCGGTTCGAGAATTCGAGCGACGTATTGCAGGAGGTCTATCTGGAGATTTCCAGGGCCTTGCCCGAAGTAGCGCCCACCAACACGCGGCATTACTTATGCTTGGCCGCTCAGAGGATTCGCTGGAAGCTGATCGATCTGTATCGAAAACACGCCAACGAGCCGGCGACGGTGGCCGAAGTGCCCAGCCGCTCCGATAGTACGCACGACCCGGTGAAACTGGCATTCTGGAACGACTTGCACACCTTCATTGAGGGCTTGCCGGAAGAGGATCGCTCGATTGTCGATCTCTTGTATTACCAAGGTATGGAGCAGCGCAAGGCGGCGGAAGTGCTCAACATCAATTACTGGACTTTGAAGCTTCGCTGGCAAAAGGTGCGCGAAAGAATCATTGAGCATTTCGGGGAGACGCCGTTTTAACGTAGTCCCCACGCTCCGCGTGGAACTTCTACCCCACGCGGAGCGTGGGGTCTACGTTGATCTGGAAAAATGTTTCCCCAAGGTGATATCGCTCAACGCTATGAGTGTAGCGGCAGTTGGCCGACGTTCGAGCCCGCTATGAAAAACCTGGATGATATGCTGGTCGAACTGGAGATGCGCAACGACGAAGGCTTGCCGACGGCGCCCGATCTCGCGTCGCAGTCGCCGGAGTTAGCGGAAGCTCTCAACCGGCGCCTGAACCAGCTGCACAAGGTGGAGTGGCTGCTGTTCGAAGGACTGAACGAGCCGCTCGACGACACTCTGCCCCAGGTGCAAGCGCCGACCATCGACGGGTACACGATCGAGCATGCCCTGGGCGCGGGCGGCATGGGCTGCGTTTATCTGGCGCGCAACCACGAATTGAACCGTCTCGAAGCGATCAAGATCCTCAGGTCCACGGACAAGAGACAATCACCCGATGACCAGAACCGATTGGCGAAACGGTTTCGGCGCGAAGCGCAGACGCTGGCGAGTTTGCGACACGAAAACATCGTGTCCGTTTATCAAGGCCGGCCGCGCGACGACACGCCGTACTTCGCCATGGAGTATTTGCCGCGCGGCAGCCTCGCCCAGGATGCCGAGCGGCGCCGGCTGACCGATGCCGGGCCGCGCGCCGTGGTCGCGTTCATGATTAAGGTCGCCCGGGCGGTGCAGCATGCGCACGAGCAGCGCGTGTTGCACCGCGATCTGAAGCCGGGCAATATCCTGCTCGACGACCACGGCGAGCCCATGGTCAGCGATTTCGGATTGGCGAAGCTGCTCGATCCGGCGTCGGACTCGGACGAGGCCGGCGTGGCCAACCTGGGCCAGGTCCAAGACTCCGCCGGCCCAAGCCTCTCGACCGCGGTTTCGCTGCCGGGACAGCAGCCGGGCACGCCCGGCTACATGGCGCCGGAGCAGCACGACCCTTCGCGCGGCCCGGTAAGTTGCGCCACCGACATGTGGGCACTGGGAGTCGTCTTGTACGAGCTGTTGTTCGGACAGCGGCCGTTCTTGGGCCAAGGAGGCGAGCTGCGTGACAACATACTGAACGCGCCGGCCGTTCTGCCTCGCACATTGCCTGGCGGCGTCAACCTGCGGCTTGGACAAATCGTCCTTCGATGTCTCAACAAAACGCCCGAGCTGCGCTTCGCATCAGCAGGGGACCTCACGGATGCGCTGCAAGATTGGCTCAAAAATCATGAAGTCGGGCAGCAGCCGGGTTGGCGGCGCGCTTTGCATTCGCTCCGGCGTCACCCGGTGAAAACGGCGGTCGCCGGCGTCCTGGCGGGCGGGCTCTTGGTGTTTGCATTGTATCTTCTTTTGCGCTCGCCATCGGATTCAAACGATCTTAATACGCGCTGGCGCGAAATGCATTCGGACATGAAAAAGGACGAACCGGTTACGTTGATCCCTGCCAAGGGTGAACCACGCTATGCCAAGTGGGCGCATCAAAGTTCGGGTCAGACCGAATTAGATGCCAACGGTTATTTCACGATTCGGTGCTGGAAGATCGCGCTATTGGAGCTGGCCCAAGAAGTGCCCTGGGAGGAGTATCGCCTGCGCTGCAAGTTCCGCCACGACTCGAGCCTGCGCGACGGCACCGTCGGTCTTTACTTTGCGCATCAAAGTGCTCCTTCCACTCACGGCAGGGCGCACTTCCTGTACCAGGTTTGTTATAACGACATCATCAAGAAAGCCGATCTATTCCGCAAAGTTGCGAAGCCGCCACCGGTCATTCCAGACACCAATGCAACTGAGCTCATTCCCACCGCGTACGCTGAGCTTGGAAGCGATGAGCTTTGGAAGAGTCATTTCGGTGTGAGCCACGTCGCCAAATTTGAACCCGTCGGGAATGTCGGGGATCGCGGGGGCAGGTGGCGCGACCTGGTGGTCGAGGTTCGGCGTCATGAGATCCATGTTTCGTTTGACGATTCGGGAACAGAAGTGCTGAACCTGGCCCGTGTTCAAAATGAACTTGACCAAGCGTTTCAGAAGCAATTGCGGGAAGACCCAGCTCGTTATGCGTTTTTCGGCGCGTTTCAGCCCACTTTCCACCGTCACGGCTCCTTGGGAGTAATCGTGAAGGGTGGCGTGGTTGCCGTCGCGGAATGTGTGCTCGAACCTCTGTAACTTGAAAGGAGATGACTGTGGCGATCCAAATCCAGTTTCCTGAGCCGAACGATGAAGTGACCGGCACGTTCATGGCACAAGGTCGATTCAATCAAAACATCAGGAGGTTAAATGCATTTGTTGCGACCGTGGAGCCCAAATGCCCCGTGTTTCATTCCGGAGAGTACGTGCCGCTTTCGCCGGGTCACTGGTGTTTCTTGTTTCGAAAGATACCCAACGGGAAATACCTTCTGACGTTAGTTGATCAAAAGACGCTGGAATCGAAGAGCATTCCTGTTCTCGTGAAAGGTCCATTGCACGTGATAAAAGATAGACTAGGTCCGATCGATTATCCGCCCAACAACACCCAGGTATTGAGTACCTTCGTCGCCTACGGCGCTTGCGATCATGATACCGTCACTGGTAGCATCTCCGACGCTGCGGCACAACCCGAAACGATTATGGAACCTAAAAACAACGAAGGATTGTGGTCTATCAGGTATAGCAACATCACTGACTCCCTCCCCGTAGGATTCAGCATTACAGTAAGGGACAATAAGGGCGAAACTTCCATTACCACAGGGCTTACTGTCGGAGGACCGGTTTCTGAATAGTGCACGTGGTTGGGAATAATGCAAGGATCGCACACAGTTTTCAGCCCTTTACCTTGATCCCCGGCAGCGGCACCCGCAAGAATGCCTCGAAGGTCATGCTGCAGCCGATCAGCGTCGGCTGGGCGAGAATGCGGGCCACGACCTTGTCGGTAATGGCCAAAGGCTCATCGATGGCGCTGTCGTAGAAATACGTCTCGACCTTGCTGCCCGCCCCGTTCTTGTGCGTCCAAAGGCCGGTCGCGTCGTTGCGGCGCATGAAGTGAAAACCCTTGTTGCTCGAAACCAGGGCGGCCAGGAAGCGGCCGCCGCCGGCCGGTGCGGGAACAGGCGTCGGCAGGCCGCCTTGGCGCTCAATCTGAATCGTGACGCCCTGGGCAGCCCCGTCGTCCACGACGCCCTGAACCCAATTCCCAGCACTGGGATTGTCGGCGTACTTGCCGGGCCAGGAATTGCAGCCGTTGCCGTCGGGCGTCAAGCAGTTCATGGTATAAGCATAGCAATTATGGTCCCCGCTCCAGCCCGTGCGCGACGTGGGAAAGATGCCGCGCGCCTCGCTCTCGAGAATCAGCCAATCGCTTAGCTTCCGGACCGCTGCCGAGCGATTGGTGTCCGTCCAGTTTTCGTATTTTGGCTTTTCTCCTTGCTGCTTGACGATGACTTTCTGTTTGCCCGTTTTCCAGACGCCAAGCACATGCGTGAGGGCCAACAAGTTTTTCACTGTGCTGATCTGGACGTACTCGTCGAGCGCATCTTCCACGGCTTCGAACGCCGTGCTCTTGGGTTTGCGCGATTTCTTGCTATCTTTTCTCAGGTCAAAGTCTAATGCGACGCGCGGGGCCACGATGTTGCCTCCTGATTAATCCGCGCCCCATTCTAGTCGCCCAGCGCTCGGCAAGCCACTATTGCATCACAAGGTCGACACCGTGTATTCGCCATAATCCGCGATCCATTCGAAGCCGAGCTTCTTGTAACAGGCCACCGCGCTCTGGTTGTCCGCGTTGACATTCAGCCCGATGTGTTCGATGCCATCGCGAACAAGCTCCTGGCACAAGCGAGCGGTGGCCGTTGTCGCCAAACCCTGGCCGCGGACGTCGGGCCGCGTAGTGATGTTGCCAAGCGCCGCGACCTTATATTTCCGCGAATACACATGAACGCCCGCCACGCTCAGAAGGTCGGCGCCGCGACGGACTCCGAAGTAGAAACCGGTTTCCAGCATGCGCGGGACAAAAAAGTTGCCCGGATAGCTCGCCGCGAACAACGCCTGCACGTCTTGCAAATCACTCACGCTCAGCGCCTCGGCCAGGGATGCATCGAAATCGGCGAGCGACTGGCGGCCGCTCAGCGCCATCTTGTGGTAGTTTCCGTGAGAGACCATGCGATAGTCGGCGGCGAGCACGTCGGCCGCGCTCTGGGTCAAGTGGGCGTAGAAACGTTTCGGCAAGTAGGGCAACAGCCCGCGCAATAAATCGCGCATGAGTTCAACGGGCTGTTCCGCGTAGGCCAAGAAAGTCGGCAGGGTGCAACCGGTGTAAAGCAGCGCCAACTGCCGCACGCCCCTCTGGTCGCGGAGGGCGTACCAGATGGTATGGGGCCAAAAGAAATCATCCAGATCGCCCAGCGCGTAGATGTGCAAGTACGGATTGCGGCGACAGAAATCCTCGACTTCGTCTTTCGAGTGCAGAGTTACGAATCCCGCCACCATTCACTCCTGGCCCTTGTTAGCCGCTTGTCATGACGATTTGCGGTCTTCTCTTTCGCTCATGGACATTGCGAGAATCGGCGCTTCCTCCAGGTCAAAAGAAGAACAATCCGTTCGTCCGCCTTGTTGTTCCACGCCGCCTTCAGCCCCGCGCGCGTCAGTTCTTCGACAATCTTTTGGCCCACGCCAACGGTTTCTTCCTTACCGTCTTCGGCCGCGCCGAAAGAGAGAAACAGCTCACCGTGGGGCGCCTGACCGGTATCCTGCTCGTGGTAAAAGACGAAACCGCGAACCACCTTGCCGCTTAGGATCGTTGCCTCCATCTGGATCTTGATTTCGGCAAGGGCGCAGGTGTTGCAACACGGCAGGTTCTGGCGCGCGATGATGCCGTGGCGGTTTAGTTCCTCGAAGACCAGATCCAACAGGTCGCAATCAGTCGGACCCCCCCACTGACTTTCCATACGCCGATACTTTTGGAGAAGTTCGGCCGTGATGCGCTTGGCGACGCGGCTAACTTCTTTCTTTGCGTATTCGGGCTCTAAGCGAAACGACAAATAGGACGGGATGTGCGCCTCCTCGCCCACGAAGAGCGCGACGGCTTGATCGATGATCGCGCGGTCGTCGTGAAAGCCCTCGGCCACCTTTTGAATCAGAAACGCGCGGACATCTTTTTCGACTTGCGACGCCGCGGCAGGGCTGTCTTGCTTCAACGCAACGAGAGTTGATAGGACTTTGGGGACGGAGTCGGGCAGGAGGTTCTTGCCGCAACTGACACAGCGGCCGTCTTTGCGGCGATGGCGAATGGCGAAGCCACAACGAGGACAGGATTCTGAAGTCATGGCAGAAACAAGCGAACAAACGCAATGCCCCGATTCTCATTGGCCGGCGGCAGAGCGTTTGAGGATCAACACTGCAGTTCCGTAAACGTCTCCGCCCAGGGCATGCAAGTCGTGCTCGATGTCTTCGCGCAATCCCAACTTGCTGGTCCAGCGTCCGCTCGGCAGTTGTCGGGCAGCATGGGTTGGAATCGATTCCTTTGCGAACAGCGCAACTTTCTCGAATCCAGGTTCCAGTTCTTCGCCGGAACACGGAGCATAGCCAAGGGTGGCGAACGCGGCGACGACCGCGTCTAGCGATTCCTCTAAAGCAGCCCCAGGCGGCCAATAAATGGCGTCATTGTCACAGTCGACGTCGGGCCACCACCAATGAGTCGTGTCACCTGCCGCCCAGGCGATGCAATTGTAGTCGCGCGTCGCAGGACTAGTTACACGGAAGGTGGTTTTTTGTAGACCGGGAAGAATCGCCTCGATGGGCTCTACCATTGGTAGCCGTTGTCCTTGGCCCAGCGCAACCAGGTATCCGCGATCTTGCGCACGTGTCCCCGTTCTTCGGGCGGGATGGGGTGAGCGCCGGTGATAAGAGTTAGCGCCTTCGAAAGATGCCCGTCGCCGCTTTGTTCCATGTCTCGGAAAAGAAACGGAAGAGCTACTGGTCCCAGCGCGATCAAATCGAGATAAGCCGGATGCCCTGTGAGGCTCGTACTGGACGACAAATACGCCGTCTGTTCACGCCAACGCTTGAGCAAGTTGAGAACGTGTTGCTCGATGCTTTCATCTGTGTTGAGGTGAATCTGGCTCATCTTTGACCTCCCAACCGCCACATTCCTATGGTACTCGATCGCGTCAATCGAAGGAAGCCTTGTGAGCCGCTTGCTCGTCGTGTACTTTTCCATTGCCGCCTTGCTTGGCCACAGTCTAACAGCCGGCCCGAACACTTGGATCAGTCTCGCGGCCCGAAGCATCCACGCCCGAGCGGTGACTGTGGCTCCGCGAATCTTCGCAGCGTATATTCATCTCTAACGATTGTTACTGACCACTCACCACCCACTATTCACCACTCACCAATTATGCCGATCATCGAAGCCAGCGGGCTTTCGAAAACCTACCGCGTGTTTCAGAAGAAGGAAGGGCTGCTCGGCGCCCTGCGCGGCCTGTTTCGCCGTGAGTACAAGGAAGTGCGCGCGGTGGACGGCGTCTCGTTTCAAATTGAGCCGGGCGAGATCGTCGGCTTCCTCGGTCCCAATGGCGCCGGCAAAACGACTACCCTCAAGATGCTGTCCGGGTTGATCTACCCGACAACCGGCACGGCACAAGTCTTGGGCCATGTCCCATGGAAACGGGAAGACGCCTTTCGCCGCCGCTTCGCCCTCGTAATGGGTCAGAAGAACCAGCTCTGGTGGGACCTGCCCGCCGGCGACAGCTTCGAGCTGCATCGCGAAATCTACTCGCTGCCGCTCGATCAATTTCAAAAGACTCTGGGAGAATTGACCGAACTCTTCGGCGTGGGCAATCTCGTCCGTCAGCCGGTGCGCGAATTGTCTTTGGGCGAGCGCATGAAGATGGAGCTGATCGCCTCCCTCTTGCACCAGCCGCAGCTCTTGCTCCTGGATGAGCCGACCATCGGTCTCGACGTGGTCGCCCAGGTGACTATCCTGAAGTGCCTGCGCGACTATAACGTACAGCGCGGCGTGACCATCCTCCTTACCAGCCACTACATGCGCGACGTGGAAGCGCTGTGCCGTCGCGTGCTCGTCATCACGCACGGCAAGATGGTCTACGACGGGCCGCTGGCGCGCATTCACGAGCAATTCGGCCAGACCAAGCTTGTGCGACTGCAATTCGAAAACAACGAATGCCCGCCCGGCCTGGAGCGCTACGGCGAAGTGGCCCGGCGCGAAGGACCGGTCGCGGACCTGAAGGTGGAACGCGGCCAGGTGCCCGAAGTGCTGGCCGCCATCCTCGGCGCCTACACCGTCGTGGACATGAGCGTGCAGGACCCGCCTCTGGACCAGGTCATCGCCAAAGTTTTCGAATCCGGCTCGAACGGAGAGTTAACCACGAAGGACACATGAACTGTGAACGTTGAACTGTGAACGTTGAACTGTGAACGTTGAACTGTGAACGTTGAACTGTGAACGTTGAACT